>DASQOO010000177.1:0-13115 GCA_035644435.1 Steroidobacteraceae bacterium
AACCCACCCGTACCCGTGTTCGCGCAGGATCTGCAGACCCGGCTTGCCCTTGCCACGTTCCTTGAAAACGACGCCTTGCTGCTCAGCCTGGCGCAGGAACGAGACATCGGCGCCGATCGCATAGTCAGCCGCGTGCAGCAGCGCAGGCGACGCCAGCGCGAGGAGCAGGACACTCCCGGCGACACAGTGAACGCGCTTCATGGCCACTCCAGTGAGCGCTCGGCGGCGACCGTGCCAGCAGGACGAAGCAGCGTCACGATCAAATGGAAGACATGGGACTTGGAGTCCTGAGGCAGCGTCCCTGATATCGTTTGCGGCGCCTTGAATTCTGCCAGCGGCCGCTCTCCGCTCTGCACGAGCTGGTTCTTTTCGTCGAGCAATTGCCAGCTCAGCCGATAGTCATGCAGGGGATAGGACGGAAGTTGCTGTTCGCTGTTCGGTGTCGCGGTGGCGGTGAAATCCGTCGGTGCGCCGCTGGGCGCGAGATTCCAGCGCGCTTCGATTCTTGCGGGAGTGTTCAGGTCCTTCCACACCGCGTAGGACGGCTTGCGCTGCCGGTTCTCGTCGACGACACCGTGCTCGACGTAACCCTCCTCCTGTCCCGGCCACAGGTTGCGGCGTGACTTGTAGTCCTGGTAGCACCAGAGGATCGCGCCGGCGATCCAGTCGCGCCTCGCCAGCTCCGGCAGCTGATCCCGCATCGTCTTCACACGCGCCCGATCCGCCGCGGCGGGATTGCTGGCGAAGATTCCTGGAAAACCGAATTCGGAAATGATCACCACCTTATCGGGGAACATCCGCTCGACCTTGTCGAGCGACGGCACGAGCGCCTCGGCGGGGCCGTGCCATGCGCCGAAGTACTGGTTCATCATCAGGAAGTCGACATCGTTGGCGGCGGACTGATCCGCTCTCTCGAGCTTCGGCAGGTTATCGTCCGCGTAGCTCACGAAGCGCCCGGGATCGAGCTTGCGAATGAAATCGCGCATCGCCCTGACGTAGGCAATTCCGCCCGGCGTCGCCGTCGCGCTCTCATTCAGCACGCTCCAGGCAAAGATGCTCGGATGGTTGCCGGCCTGCTCGATCATTTCCCGCATCTGCTGCTGGGCGAGTGCCAGCACCTTCGGATCGGAGAGCTGCGCCTCGTTGAATTGCCATACCGGGATCTCCGGTATCAGCAGGATGCCGTGTCGATCGGCGTAGTCGAGAATGAAAGGATGCTGCGGATAGTGCACCGGGCGCGTGAGCGTTACCTGTAGCGCCTTCATGTCGTCATAGTCATGACGCATGGTGCCGGCCGTTTCCGCGAGCCCTTCCCACGGGGAGTCTTCGTGGCGCGCCATGCCTGTCAAACGCACATGTTCGCCATTCACGAGCAGGTGGCGGTCGCGGATCTCGATGCGCCGTACGCCGAAGGTGTCCGTGTGCTGATCGAGCGGAGTGCCATCGGCTTTTACGAGCTCGACCAGCATCGAATACACGTTGGGTCGATCAATGCTCCAGAGCGCGGGCTTGGCGAGCTCCAACGTCACCTCGACTTCGGATTCGCCCGGAGCGACCGTGAGCGAGCGCGACGTACTCGCGCCGGCGAGATTGTCCGGGCCGAGCGTCGTTGTCCTTAGCCTGACGGTGCTCGCCCGCGAGGCTGCGCTGCGCAGAAAGATTCGATCATGGACGAGCGCGCTGGCCTCATGCACCTCGCTGCGGATCTGCTGTCGACGCACTTGTAGCGGCCCACTCGTCGTGAGCCACACGTCACGCACGATCCCCCCGTAGGCCCACCAGTCGTACCAGGCCTGGGGCTCACCCCGCGCACCAAATCCTGGGATCGTGGCGATGCCGGGGCGATTGTCGATTTCGACGGCGAGGAAGTTCACGGGACGCAGATGCTGCGTGATATCGAAGGAGTACGCGGTGAAGCCGCCTTCGTGCCGGCCGAGCTCGACGCCGTTCAACCACACGCGCGCGGAGTAGAAAGTCGCGCCGAAGTGAAGCTCCACCTGAGCGGGTGCCGGCTGTGATGGCGCTTCGAAGCTGCGGAAATACCATGCCGTACCCAGGTAGGCGTGGTCCCTGCCGATATTCCAGGTGTGGGGCACGTTGATCGAATCGGTCGCAGCCGGAACTCGCGAGGACCAGCCGGAGGCTTCGCCGGACTGCTCGGGGTCGGTGCGAAAGGTCCAGCCGCGATTCAAGTCGATTCGGGTCGAGCCAAACGCTGCTGACGCCAGCAGGCAGCCCAGCGCGATCACGCGCGCGAGACGCAGCGCTCCCCGCGCGCTCCATCGCATCACGCAGAACTCGCTCATGGCATCACCTGCCCGCCGTTGACATGGATGATCTGACCCGTGATGTAGCCGCTGAGAGCGGCTGAAACCAGGAACAGGAAAGCGCCCACGCAATCGGCAGGCGTGCCAATCCTGCCGAGACACACCGATTTCCTCATGGCCTCCATGCGTTCCGGCGGCGTCGCAGCGTGGAAAGCCGTATCGATCACGCCCGGAGCAACGGTGTTCACACGGATATTGCGCGTGGCGAGATCCCGCGCGAGATGCCGCGTCAGGCTGTGAATGAATGCCTTCGAGGATGCATACATGCCGGTGCCTGGTCCGCCGCCGTCGAGGCCAGCGATCGAGCCCACGTTGACGATCGCGCCGCCGGAGCGGTGCTCCATGTGGGGCACCGCGGCCCGAATGGCGCCGATGACGGCCCTGACATTCAGATCGAACACTGCATCCACGAAGGCGTCCTCCGTTTCCAGGAACGGACGGCGCGCGACGAGGGATCCGGCGTTGTTGATGAGAACGTCGAGGCCCCCCAGGAGATCGGCGCTCTCATCCACTATTCGTTTGGCCGCACCACGCTGCGACAGATCGCCTTGAACCAGAACGGCAGAGCCGCCCTCGGCATGAATCTGCCTTACCACTTGCTCAGCCGCGGCGGAGTTGACATTGAAGTGCATCGCGACCCGGGCGCCCTGCCCGGCAAGCGCGCGGCTCACGGCGGCACCGATGCCGGTGCTGGCCCCCGTGATGAGCACCAACCTCCCCTCGAGATCGTCGATCTTCAGAAACGGCGCCCCCGCGACTGAGCCCTGGCCGACTACCCGACCGGGCGCAACGCCCGGTCACAACGGGCCTTGCACCCCAAATGTCTCATTAATCATACTAACATAGAGGACCCGGCGCACCGCTCCGTGGGGCGCTGCGAATCAGCCTGCTTTTTGCTGTTGCGCGCCACACACAGCAGCCTGGCCGCGCCACGCCTGCAGCGACGGAAATTCGAGTAAATTTTCACGCCGCATGCCCCGCTAGTATATTGATCATATAAAATAACAAAGCGGGCCGGCAGCAGCTCGTACGCTGGGATCCACAAGTGGCCAATTCGAAAGACAAGCCGCCGCTGAGAAGTACCCGAAGCTACGGTGGCAAGAACAAGGATGCGTTCATTCATCGCAGCTGGATGAAGAGCCAGGGGTTTCCTGCGGATGTCTTCGACGGCCGGCCCGTGATCGGCATCTGCAACACCTGGTCCGAGCTCACGCCCTGCAACGCGGGTCTGCGTGACGTGGCCGAGCACGTCAAGCGCGGCGTGTGGGAGGCGGGAGGCCTGCCGCTGGAATTTCCCGCCATGTCCCTCGGCGAGACGCAGATGCGTCCTACGGCAATGCTGTTTCGCAATCTCCTCGCCATGGAAGTCGAGGAATCGATCCGCGGCAATCCGATCGACGCCGTGGTTCTTCTCGGCGGCTGCGACAAGACGACACCGGGGCAACTGATGGGCGCGGCCAGCGTCGACCTGCCGACGCTCGTGGTGTCGAGCGGCCCGATGTTGAATGGCAAGTTCCGCGGCCGCGACATTGGCTCCGGAACCGACGTCTGGAAGTTCAGCGAGGCGGTGCGCGCCGGCCAGATGGCACTCGGAGATTTCTTGTCCGCCGAAGCCGGGATGTCACGCACACCCGGCACGTGTATGACCATGGGCAGCGCATCGACGATGGCGAGCCTGATGGAGGCCATGGGAATCGCCCTCCCCTACAACGCTTCGGCACCCGCCGTCGATGCGCGCCGCAGGATGATCGCGCACGAGAGTGGCCGGCTGATCGTGCGCATGGCGCGCGAGGATGTGCGTCTCTCGAAAATCCTCACCCGGGCGGCGTTCGAGAACGCAATTCGCGTGCTGGCGGCGATCGGTGGCTCAACCAATGCGGTACTGCACCTGCTGGCGCTCGCAGGCCGGCTGGGTGTAGCACTCGATCTGAACGATTTCGATCGCCTCTCGGCCGATGTGCCGCTGCTCGTCGATCTGCAGCCTTCGGGCCGCTTCCTGATGGAAGATCTGCACTACGCAGGCGGGCTCCCCGCGGTGATGAAGGAGTTGGCGCCGCTGCTGCACGCGGATGCACCCACGATTTCCGGCCAGGCGATTCACGAGAACTATGCCGCGGCGGAATGCTATAGCCGCGAGGTCATCCGACCGGCCGGCGAGCCGGTGAAATCCGCGTCTGGCATCTGGGTGCTCAAAGGCAACCTTTGCCCTGGCGGAGCGGTGATGAAGCCCAGTGCCGCCAGCGATGCGCTGCTCAGTCATCGCGGCCGCGCGGTCGTGTTCGAATCGATCGAGGATTTACGCGGGCGTATCGATGATCCCGCGCTCGACGTCGATGAGTCCTCGGTGTTGGTTCTCAAGGGCTGCGGCCCCAGGGGCTATCCGGGCATGCCGGAAGTCGGAAACATGCCGCTGCCGCGCAAGCTCCTCGCGCGCGGCGTGAAGGACATGGTGCGAATATCGGATGCGCGGATGAGCGGCACCGCCTACGGCACAGTCATTCTGCACGTAGCGCCCGAGTCCGAGGTCGGCGGACCCCTGGCGGTGGTTCGAAATGGCGACGAAATCCTGCTCGACGGCCCGAATCGCCGCCTCGAGTTGCTGATCCCCGCGAGCGAACTCAAGACCCGTCTCAGCAACTGGCAGGAGAGCCGGCCTGCGCCCAAGTACCCGCGCGGCTATTACCGCCTGTACATCGATCACGTGACGCAAGCGAACCAGGGTTGCGATCTCGATTTTCTGGTCGGCGCGAGCGGCAGCATCGTGGAGCGAGAGTCCCACTGATGGGGCGGGCGAGGCTGGTCGCGGGCGACTGGGGCACGAGTCACCTGCGGTTGTCTCTGTGTGATGCGGATGGTTCGGTGCTCGATACGATCAACGGGCCCGGCGCGAGTGAAGCCCGCGGCCGATTCGCCGAGATCTTCGATTCTCTCGTGGGCGCCTGGAAGCAGGAGCACGGCGACGTGCCGGCCGTCCTCTGCGGGATGGTCGGGTCGAGCTTTGGCTGGACTTCGACACCCTATCTGCCTTGCCCCACCTCGACAGACAAACTTGCGGGCGCTTGCGTTGCACCGCGCGCTGACAACGTGCGCATCATTCCCGGCGTTTCCTGTCGCAACCGGCTCGATGCACCGGATTTCATGCGCGGCGAGGAAACGCAGATTCTCGGCGCGCTGCAACTGAATCCGTCCTTGCGACACGGACGGCAGTTGCTGTGCCTTCCCGGTACACACACGAAGTGGGTGCTGGTCGGCGATGGAGTTCTGCGCGAGTTCGTGACCGCGACCACGGGCGAACTTTTTGCGTTGCTGTGCGAGCACAGCGTGCTGGTGAGCGATGCGAAGCATCGGCCCGACGCAACGACAGTGACGAACGGTCCGGCATTTGCTCGCGGGCTGGAGCAAGCTCGGCGTTTTGCGCACGCGGGATTACTGCAGCGGCTTTTCGAGGGGCGCAGCCGCCGCTTGAGCGGCGAGCTGTCCGGACTGGCCGCAGCCTCGTACGTATCCGGACTCCTCATCAGCAGTGACATCAGCACGGCGCTGGAGTTGTTCGCTGCCGATGCACCGTCACTGATTCACCTCATTGGCGCCGATCACCTGATGCGTCTCTACGCCACCGCGCTCGAGTCGCAGGGGCGGCGCTCGCAAAGTATCGACGGCAGCGCCGCATCGCTTGCGGGCATCGTGCAGGTGCATAGGTTGCTGGCGCCCGCGGCGAGACGCCATGGGAGCTGAAGCGAGTGCTGGCGCGCTGCCGCTCATCGCCATCCTGCGGGGCCTGCAACCCGCGCGCGCCATCGCTGTTGCCCAAGCCGTGCTTGAAGCGGGCATTCATATCATCGAAGTGCCGCTCAATTCGCCCGATCCCTTCGCCAGCATCTCGCAGCTCGCAAGCGCTCGCGCCGACTGGCTCATCGGCGCCGGTACGGTGCTGCATGCCGATGACGTTCGCCGCACGCACGCTGCCGGCGGGCGCCTAATCGTCGCACCCAACTGTGACGCCGCGGTCATTCAATGTGCCCTGCAGCTAGGGATGCAGGTACTACCGGGCATCGCTACAGCCACCGAAGCGTTCACTGCAATCCGGGCTGGCGCCACCCAACTCAAGCTCTTCCCGGCCCTCACCTATGGACCAGGCCATCTCAAGGCGTTGAAGGCCGTGCTGCCTCCATCGGTAGCAGTCTTTCCGGTGGGCGGCATCGGAGCAGCCGATATCCGGACCTGGCTCGCCGCGGGCGCGTCCGGCTTCGGCTTCGGCTCCGAACTGTTTCGTCCGCAATACGCGCTCGATGATATCGGCGCTCGCGCCCGCCTTCTGGTCGAGTCGCTGCACGCCGCGTCCCGCTGACTGAGCCGCTAACAACAAGACACAGGGGGATATCAGTGACACTCTCGACACTCGACATCGCGATCATCGCGATCTACGCGGTCTCGATCTTTGTGCTCGCGCAGTGGGTCTCGCGCGAGAAAGGTACACATCAGAAAGACGCTCAGGACTACTTCCTCGCGAGCCGCGCACTGCCGTGGTGGGCGATCGGCACTTCGCTCATCGCCGCGAACATTTCCGCCGAGCAGATCATCGGCATGTCGGGTTCTGGCTACGTCATCGGGCTGGGCATCGCCTCCTACGAATGGATGTCGGCACTCACGCTGATCATCGTCGGCAAGTACTTCGTTCCGATCTTTCTCAAGAATCGGATCTACACGATGCCGGAGTTTCTCGAGAAGCGTTACAGCCCGAGCGTGCGCACGGTGATGGCGATCTTCTGGCTCGGCGTGTACATCTTCGTGAACCTCACCGCCATTCTCTGGCTCGGCGCGACGGCGGTGCACACCGTCACCGGTATCGAGCTGCAGACCGCACTGATTGCACTAGCCGTGTTCGCAGGCGCCTACGCACTGTATGGCGGCTTGAAAGCGGTCGCGCTCACCGACATCGTGCAGGTGTCGCTGCTGGTGCTCGGCGGCCTGGTCATCTGCTTCATGGCGCTCAGCCAGGTTTCCAGTGGTGGCGGTGTCGTCGCCGGTTTCCATGCGCTCACGACGCAGTTCCCCGAGAAGTTCGACATGATCCTCTCGCCAAGCAATCCCCACTACAAGGATCTGCCCGGACTTTCGGTGCTGCTCGGCGGCATGTGGGTGATGAACATTTCGTACTGGGGCTTCAACCAGTACATCATCCAGCGCGCGCTCGGCGCCAAGGACATCCGCGAGGCGCAGAAAGGGATCGTGCTCGCTGCGTTCCTGAAGCTGTTGATGCCGGTGATCATCGTGCTGCCCGGCATCGCAGCTGTGGCACTGGCACCCAACCTGGAGCGGCCCGACGAAGCCTATCCGCACCTGATGGCGATGCTGCCGAACGGGATTCTCGGCCTGGTATTTGCGGCGCTGGTCGCGGCGATCATTGCCTCCATGGGTTCGAAGATCAATTCGATTGCCACCATCTTCACCATGGATGTCTACAAACCGCTGCGGCCGCAGACCTCGCAGCATGGCCTGGTGCGCATCGGTCGCAGTACTGCTGTGATCGCTCTCATCATCGCCGCACTCGCCGCCAAACCGCTGCTCGGCAGCTTCGATCAGGCGTTCCAGTACATCCAGGAGTTCACCGGCTTCTTTACCCCCGGGATCTGCGTGATCTTCCTGCTCGGCATGTTCTGGCAGCGCACGACCGCGCTGGGCGCACTGGTCGCTGCCATTGCCTCCGCGGTGCTGTCATTCCTGTTCAAGATTTTCTGGCCTGCACTGCCCTTCATGGATCGCGTCGGGCTGGTGTTCCTGTTGTGCCTGGCGATCGCCGTGGTTCTCTCGCTGCTGCAGCCGCGGAGCGAAGTCGCACTACGGGTCGAGCTCAAGGACATCGACTATTCCACGACGGCCGGATTCAACCTCGCCGCAGTCGTGATCACCGTGATCCTGATCGCGCTCTATGCGACGTGGTGGTAGGGAGCACGCGTTGGCCAACTCGGCGCCCATCGAAATCATGCCCGCCGGCAACACGCTCGGCGAAGGCATCCTGTGGGATTCGCGCCGCCAGGTTTTGTGGTGGACAGATATCCAGCGCCGACGCCTGCATCGCCACGACTGGAAAACGCGCACCACGCAGATTCTCGATACTCCAGAGCGAGTCGGTTCGTTCGGGTTGGTCGCCGGCAGCGAGCAAGTGATCGCCGCCTTCGAGAGCGGCATCGCTCTATATGACCCCTACAGCGAGCATGTGTCCTGGCTCGCACGCCCTGAAGCTGAGGTTGCCGGGGTGCGCTTCAACGACGGCCGCGTCGACCGCCGCGGGCGCTTCTGGTGTGGCACCATGGTGGAGGAACCAGGGAGTGCGGTGCGCGGCAATCTCTATTGTGTGGACAGCACGGGACAGGCCCGCTCCCGGGTGCAGGGCGTGCTGATCTCGAACAGTCTGTGCATGAGTCCCGACGGGGGCCATCTGTACTTCGCCGATTCTCCGACGCGCACTATCAACGAGTACCAGGTGGTTGAACCGGAGGGCGCGCTGGGACCACCGCGCGTTTTCGCTCAAACCCCCGACGGCTCCGTGCCGGACGGCGCCACCGTGGATGAGGATGGATGTGTCTGGAGTGCGCACTGGGGCGGCGCTCGCGTCGTGCGTTATACCCCAGACGGACGCGTCGATCGCACGCTCGAGGTGCCCGCCACGCAACCGAGCTGCGTGTGCTTCGGCGGGCCGCAGCTGGACCTGTTATTCGTGACGTCCGCGCGCGAGAATCTCGCTGCCGCCACCCTGCAGCTCGAGCCGCACGCAGGCGATGTTTTCGTCTACCGTACCGGTGTCAAAGGCCTGCCCGAACCAGAGTACCGCACATGATCGTCCGCGCTTCCGGCCAGAACCTCACCTACAGCATCGTCCACGACCTGGGCGTCGCCATCGTCACCGGAACCTATTCGGACCGAAATCCGTTTCCGGTCGAAGCCGAACTCTGCCGCAAGTACGGAGCGAGCCGCAGCATCCTGCGCGAAGCGGTGAAGATGCTCACCGCCAAGGGTCTGCTTGGAGCCCGCCCACGGCAGGGAACCTGGGTGCAGCCCGAATCGAACTGGAACCTGCTCGACCCCGACATTCTCGGCTGGCTGCTGGAGCGCAAGTTCTCGCCGGCGCTGCTGCTCGAATTCACCGAGATTCGCCTCGCCGTGGAGCCCGGCGCCGCCGCGCTCGCCGCCAAAGTCGCCGGGCCGCAGGAGAAGGCTGCGGTGCGGGCGGCGATCGAGCGCATGCAAGCCGCGGAGCGCGGCGATGATGATCCGCTCGAGTCCGACATTGCATTTCACGTTGCGGTATTGCGCGCGAGCAAGAACCGTTTCTATGCGCAGCTCACGGAGCTGACCGCCACCGCGCTCAGGTTCAGCATTCGCACCACGAATCGCTACAAGGGCGTGCAACTCGCGAGTGTAGCGGACCACAAGAAAGTCGCGGACGCGATCATCGCGAGCAAGCCGACGGTGGCGGCGGAGGCGATGCGCAAGCTGATTCAGGAAGCACTGGACCTGATCAGCGCGCGCGAGGAACGTTACCTGGCGCAACGGCAGGCGGGCGGACGCTAACGGATTCGCCGGTTCTGGAAGCCTGACGAGACAACTCGCGTGATGAGACGCATCGCTGGCGCCTTGCTGTTCCTGGCGCACGTCAGTGCGGGTTTCGCTGCAGGCAGTCCCTCGGCCTACGTCGACTCGAGCGGTGTCCTGCGCTGGAAGGGCTCAGGAAAAGAGGTCGCGCTCTTCGGCGTGAACTACACTGCACCCTTTGCGCATGCCTTCCGCGCTCACGCCCGCCTGGGTATTCCGATCGAGAAGGCGATCGACGCCGATGTCTACCACTTGGCGAGACTGGGTCTCGACGCCTATCGCGTTCATGTGTGGGACCGCGAGATCAGCGATGCGCAGGGCAATCTGGTCGCGAACGAGCATGTGCGCGCACTCGACTATCTGCTCGCGCAGCTCAAGCAGCGCGGCATCAAGGTCATCCTCACGCCGCTGCAGTTCGGGGGTGCGGGCTATCCCGAGCCGGGTGAACCGCTCGACGGATTCACCAGCAAGTACGGCAAGCAGGGAAGCCTGGAGAACAAGGAGTCCTGGCCGCTGCAACAACGCTATCTCGCACAGTTCGTGAGTCACGTGAATGCCTACACCGGCGTGTCGTATCGCGATGAGCCCAACATCATCGGCTTCGAAATCTGCAACGAACCGGGCCACTTCGAATACGCGCCTACGGTCGAATACATCAATCACATGGTGAGTGCGCTGCGCGGTGCCGGGGCGCAGCAGCCGATCTTCTACAACATGAGCCATGGCATACCGGTGTTCGAGGCCTACCTGGATGCCAATGTGCAGGGCGGAACCTTCCAGTGGTATCCGTCGAATCTCGTCGCCGGTCACGAGCAGCGCGGCAACTTCCTCCCGTACGTGGACGACTATCCGATTCCGTTCGCCGACAACGCGAAGTTCAGGCGCAAGGCGAAGATCGTCTACGAGTACGACGCCGCAGATATCGGGCGCGGCTACATCTACCCGGCGATGGCGCGCACCTTTCGCAAGGCGGGGATGCAGTTTGCCGCGCAGTTTGCCTACGACCCCATGTACATCGCGCCCTTCAACACCGAGTACCAGACGCACTATCTGAATCTCGCCTACGCGCCGCAGAAAGCCTTGGCCATGAAGATCGCCGGCGAAGCGTTCCGCCGTGTACCGCGCTACCAGGACTTTGGGCCCTATCCGGGGAACACCCGCTTCGCAGGCGTTCACCTCAGCTATGCGGACGACCTCGCGGAACTGGTGACGCCAGAGAGCTTCTTTTATTCGAACACGACGGCAACGCAGCCACGCGCGCCGCAGAAACTGTCTGCCATCGCCGGCTACGGAAACTCATCCCTCATCCGTTATCCCGGCCGCGGTGCGTACTTCCTGGACCGTCTCGACCCGGGCGTCTGGCGCCTGGAGGTGATGCCGGACGCCATCTGGGTTCGCGATCCTTTCGAGAAGCCAAGCCCGAACAAGACAGTGGTTCGCATCGCGTGGAACGAGTGGCCGATGCGCATCGACCTGCCGGACCTGGGTGCCGGCTTCAGCGCCGTCGGTCTCAACGAGGGCAATCGTTTCAGCGGTACTGCGCAGGCATTGACGCTACAGGTCCGGCCCGGCGTGTATCTGCTGACTCGACATCGCGTGACCACGAAGTGGAGCGCCGAGAGTCGCTGGAAGAACCTCATCCTCGAGGAATTCGTGGCGCCCGAAGCCTCCGTTGATCGTGTTTACGTGGTGCACAAACCGGTCGTGGAGACGGCTGCGGGACGAGACCTGCGAATCTCGGCGCTCGTTGTCGCTCCTGAGATGCCGCAGAAAGTGTTGGTGATTGCCTATCCCCCGTCTGCGGCCGCGCCGCTGGAACCGAAGGTGCCGGCACGCACCCAGCCGGGCGGCGACAACGGTCCCGGCATCGGCCGCATGGACACGGGCGGCGCCCGGTCGTTCGAAATGACGACTGTCGACGGCATTGAGTACAGCGGGACGATTCCCGGCGAGCAGTTGCGAGCGGGTACCTTGCGCTACGACATCTCGGTGCAGCAACCGAGTGGCCCCATCACCTTCCCTTCAGATCTTGCTGGCTTGCCGACCGATTGGGGCTTCTACGGCCAGCCTTGGCAGACCCGCTTGGTCCCGCAAGGTGCTCCGGTGCTCATCTTCGACGCTGAGGTCGATGCGGAGCAGATCACCGCCGATCATCGTGGCGTCACCTACGAACGCGTCCCGTCGGACCGGCCGGGTACCACCGCAATCGATGTCGTCGTGACCAGACTTGGCGAGGGGGAACACGACCACTCACTGAGGTTCTTCTTCAAGGACAAGCTTCAAGGCAGAGTTTCCGACCTGGCGAATGTCGATCGCCTCGTCATGTACGGCAGATCGGCGGCGCAAAAGCCCTGTCAGATCCAGTTGGCACTGATGACCACAGAGGGCATCGCCTACGGGGGCCTGGTGACGGTGCAACCGACTTACGGAGCTTACTCACTCAACGTGAAGGCGTTGACACAGGTGCGCGCGCCGAACATTCCACACGGCTATCCCGTGTTCATTCACTTCTGGAACTCGGTCGATGCTGCGGTTCCTCTGGACTTGAAACAGATCGAAAGCGTCCTGGTGTCGATCGGGCCGGGTATTGCGGCCGCTGAGTACGACGAGGAGCACGAGATTCAGATCGAACGGATCTGGCTGGATCATTCCTGACCGACAGGCGGCAAATCGAATGAACAAGATCAGGATCGCGATTGTCGGCCTCGGCAAGATCGCCCGCGACCAGCACATCCCGTCGATCGCCGCCAGCGACGAGTTCGAGTTGGCTGCCATAGCGAGCCCGCACCACACCCTCGAAGGTATTCCCTGCTATCGCAGCATCGAGGATCTTCTGCGGCATGAGCGCGATATTGACGCCGTGGCACTCTGTACGACGCCTCAAGTGCGATACGAAACCGCGCGTCGCGCTCTCGCGCAAGGCTGCCATGTACTGCTGGAAAAGCCGCCGGGCGTGACGCTGGGCGAAGTGCGCGCGCTGACGGACTTGGCCGAGCAGGCAAGCGTCGCGCTGTTCGCGTCGTGGCACTCCCGTTTTGCCGCCGCTGTCGAGCCAGCACGGGCGTGGCTGGCAACACGGAAGATCGCCAGCGTTTCCGTCACGTGGAAGGAGAACGTTCGCGTCTGGCATCCAGGCCAGAACTGGATCTGGAAGGGCGGCGGCCTGGGCGTATTCGATCCAGGCATCAACGCATT
>DASQOO010000178.1:0-2207 GCA_035644435.1 Steroidobacteraceae bacterium
CTCGACGAGCGCTGGCCGACCCTCGTGCTCTATGGCGATGTCCCGCTGATTCGCGCCGAGACTTTGAAGCATCTTGTCGAGGCGACGGGGACGGGGCTGGGCCTTCTGACCGCGACGCTCGACAATCCCACTGGATACGGGCGCGTCCTGCGAAATGGAAAAAAGGTGGTGGGAATAGTCGAGGAAAAAGACGCCAACGCACGGCAGCGCGCCCTCCGCGAGATCAACACCGGCATCGTCGTGGCACCGACGAAGAAGCTCAAGTCCTGGCTCGCGAAGCTGCAAAACAATAACGCGCAGAAGGAGTATTACCTCACCGATATCGTCGCGCTCGCAACGAAGGAGCGCGTACGTGTGACGGCAATCCATGCAGACGCGGTGTGGGAGACGCTCGGAGTGAACAGCCGCGGCCAGCTCGCCGAGTTGGAGCGCATCTACCAGCGCAGACTTGCCGCTACGCTCCTGGAGCAGGGGGTGGCGCTCGCCGATCCATCGCGCTGCGACGTGCGCGGGAGTCTTGCCTGCGGCCGCGATGTGGCGATCGACGTGAATTGCGTGTTCGAAGACGTAGTGAAGTTGGGTGACGGCGTGTCGGTCGGCGCGAATTGCGTGCTGAAGTGCGTGACGGTAGGCGCAGGCACGCGCATCGAAGCCTTCTGTCACTTGGAGGACGCCGACATCGGCGCGGACTGCCGCATCGGCCCCTACGCGCGCATCCGCCCGGGCACGCGCACGCGCCTGGCCGAAAGAGTGCACATCGGCAACTTCGTGGAGGTGAAGGCGAGTAGCATAGGCGCAGGTTCCAAGGCGAATCACCTCTCCTACATCGGCGACAGCGAGGTCGGCAGCAACGTGAACGTCGGCGCCGGCACGATCGTGTGCAACTACGACGGAGCGAACAAACACCGCACCGTCATAGAGGACGACGTTTTCATCGGCTCGGACACCCAACTAATCGCTCCAGTGCGCGTGGGCAGGGGCGCGACGCTCGGTGCGGGAACCACGCTCACCAAGGACGCTCCAGCAGGCGAGCTGACCCTCTCTCGCGTGAAGCAGGTGTCGATTCCGGGCTGGCAGCGGCCGGCAAAGAAGAAGTAATCGAAAGGCAAACCGCATGTGCGGAATAGTCGGGGCGATCGCCAAGCGTAACATCGTTCCCATCCTCATCGAGGGGCTGAAGCGGCTCGAGTATCGCGGCTACGACTCCGCCGGGGTCGCGGTCCTCGACGGAATGGCGGCGGGATCGCGGGCGACGTTGCGCCGTGTGCGCTCGACCGGCCGCGTCGCCGAGCTGGAGAAGCTCGCCGGTTCGCATGGCCTCGCAGGGGACATCGGGATCGCGCATACGCGCTGGGCCACCCATGGCGTGCCGTCGGAGAAGAACGCCCATCCGCACGTTTCGGGCGGCGTGTCGGTGGTTCACAACGGCATCATCGAGAACCACGAAGAGATGCGCAAGCGCCTGCGCGCCAAGGGCTACGAGTTCGTGTCCGATACCGATACCGAGGTCATCGCCCACCTGGTTCATTCGAACCTGCAGGCGGGCGCGACGCTATTCGATGCCGTGAGAAAGAGCGTGGTCGAGCTGGTCGGCGCCTACGCGATCGCGGTAGTGAGTGAGTCCGATCCTTCGCGGCTGGTGGTCGCGCGTCACGGGGCGCCGCTGCTGCTCGGCCTCGGCGAAGGCGAGAATTTCGCCGCCTCCGATACTTCGGCGCTCATCCAGGTCACGCAGCGCGTCGTCTACCTCGAGGACGGCGACTGCGCCGAACTCACGCTCGATGGGGTGCGCGTCAGCGACTCGGGCGGCAAGGCAGTAAGCCGCCCGGTGCATTTGTCGCAGCTCACGGCCGACGCGGTCCAACTGGGGCATTACCGGCACTACATGCAGAAGGAAATCTTCGAGCAGCCGATGGCGGTGGCGAACACCCTGGAGATGGTGACCGGCGCGCAGTCTGTTTCCCCGCAGCTCTTCGGCGCGGAGGCGGAGCGCATTTTTCGCGATGTCGATTCGGTGCTGATCCTCGCCTGCGGAACGAGCTATCACGCAGGGATGGTCGCGCGCTATTGGCTCGAGGCGCTGGCCGGCGTCCCCTGCAGCGTCGAGATCGCGAGCGAATACCGCTATCGGGAATCCGTGCCCAATCCGAAGGGGCTGGTGGTCACCGTTTCGCAGTCCGGCGAGACGGCGGACACCATCGCTGCGT
>DASQOO010000179.1:0-21231 GCA_035644435.1 Steroidobacteraceae bacterium
CGAGCTGGAGGGGCCGCGTACCGAGAACGTGCGCGAACTGGTCACCGAGGGTGACGAGATCCTGGTGCAGGTCGTGAAGGACCCGATCGGGAGCAAGGGCGCACGGCTCACGACCTTCGTGTCGATTCCCTCACGCTACCTCGTGTACATGCCCAAGGGACGCGGCGTTGGTGTCTCCGCGCGCATCGAGGCGGAAGAAGAACGCCGCCGTCTGCGCGAAGCCGTGACCCTGTTCGCAGCGCCCGAGGACACGGGCGGCTACATCGTGCGCACGGCGGCGGAAGGCGCGGCGCTCGAAGCCATGCGCGCCGACATGCTGTTTCTCAAGCGGCTGTGGGAGGCCATTCGTGACAAGGGGCTCAAGGCAGTCGCAGGGGAGCTGGTACACGAGGATCTGCCGCTGTCGGTGCGCGTGTTGCGCGACCTGCTCAACGAAGGGGTCGGGCGCGTGAGCGTCGATAATCCGCAGGCGCACCAGCGCATGCTCGATTTCGCGCGCATGTTCATGCCCGAGAGCGCAGCCAAGATCGAGCTCTACTTGCAGCCGCGCGCCATCTTCGATCTGCACGGCATCGAGGAAGAGATCGAGCGGGCCCTCGATCGCAAGGTGATGCTGAAGTCGGGCGGCCACCTCATGTTCGATCAGACCGAAGCGATGACCACGATTGACGTCAACACGGGCGCCTACGTAGGCCATCGCAATCTCGAGGAGACCATCTTTCGGACCAACCTCGAGGCGGCACTTGCCATCGCCCGCCAGCTGCGTCTGCGCAACCTCGGCGGCATCATCATCATCGACTTCATCGACATGCAGGAAGAGGAACACCGCCGCCAGGTGATCCAGGCGCTCGAAAAGGCGCTCGATGACGATCACGCTCGCACCACCATCTCCAGCGTTTCGCCGCTGGGCCTGGTCGAGATGACGCGCAAGCGCACCCGCGAGAGCCTCGAGCACCTGTTGTGCCAGCCCTGCCCGACCTGCGAGGGTCGCGGCTTCGTCAAGACACCCGAGACGGTCTGCTACGAAATCTTCCGCGAGATCCTGCGCCAGAACCGCCAGTTCGAATTCCAGCAGCTGATGGTGCTCGCGCACCAGGATGTCATCGAGCTGTTGCTCGACGAGGAATCGGGCGCGCTCGCCGAGCTCGAAGCACTGGCCGGCAAGCCGATCCGGTTGCAGACCGAGGCGCTCTGTTCCGTCGACCAGTTCGACGTGGTGCTGATGTGAGCGAAGCCGCTCCGCAGTCGCCCGCAGGGACGCCGGTAACGCCGCGGCGCTCTGCCCTGCGCCGCATCCTGCGCTGGCTCGCCGGGATCGGCGCCGTGTTCGTGATCCTGCTCGCGCTGCTCGTCGGCGCCATGCGCATCGCGATGACGCACCTGCCCGAATATCGCGACCAGATCCAGGCCTGGGTCAACGACACTTCGCACCTCGACGTCAGGTTCAAGAGCATGGATGCGCGCTGGCGCATTTATGGACCGGAGCTGTTCGTGACCGATGTGCAGGTGCTGGCGCCCAAGGGCGGACCGCTGTTGGCGAAAGCGCACGCGGCCAGCATCGGCTTCGACATCTGGCGCGCGCTCCTGCACGCCGAAGTGCTCGCCGCCCGCATTACGCTGCTGCAACCGCAGATCGGGGTCGTGCGTACGCCAGACGGACGCATCGAGCTCGAGGGCCAGGCGGCGCTGCAGGACCAGGAACATCGCTTCAAGATCGACGATCTCCCCACCGGGTTGCTGCGCATCGACGACGCGAAGATCACGTTCACCGACCAGCAGGGGAAGTTACGCGATCTCATCCTGACCGGCGTCGAAGCCGGGTTGCGACGCGATCGACACGATCTCGAGCTCGAAGCTGAGCTCGACCTTCCCGACCGCATGGGCTCGCGCCTCGCGTTCGCCGGCGAGGCTCATGGCGACCTGGCGGCACCGGAGTCATTGAATTGGCGTGTCGATCTCGGCGCGAGCAATGTCGACCTGCAGGGCTGGCATGAGCTTTTCGGCAACACTCTTTCAGTGCCGAGTGCGGGCCGCGGCCAGGTGCGATTGTCAGCGGATCTCGACGGCACGCAGGTCACGGCGGGTTCGTTGCAGCTGCAACTCGCGGATGTACTGATTCCTGCTTCCAGCGTCTGGCCGAGCGAGACCAGGTACACGACCCTCGCCGGCAACCTGCGCCTCGATCGCAAGGACGGTGTGTGGCACTTGACGGGCCGCGACCTGAAACTCGTTACGCCCTCACAGGGCTGGGACCGAACGCGCCTGTCCGCGTCATGGAGCCAGGATGACAGCGGACTCGTGAATCTGCAGGCGCAGGCGAGTTACCTGCGTCTCGAGAATATCGCTCCGCTCGCAGCGCTGGCGCCCGAGAGCCAGTGGCGCAAGCGGCTCACCGAACTGCAGCCGGAAGGAGAGGTGCGCTCGCTCCGATTGAGCTATGCGGCGGGCCGGTCGGCGCCAGCGCGCTACCAGGCGAGCGCGCAGTTTGCCGATGTCGGCTTCGCGCCGGTCGGCGAGGCGCCCGGGTTGCGCGGACTGCGCGGTCAGCTGAGTGCCTCCGAGACTTCGGGTCGTGCGACCATCGATTCGCGCGCGGTGGTTTTTTCAATGCCGCACAAGTTCCGTGCCCCGCTGAGTGCCGATCTGGCACGCGGCGAGATCCGCTGGGAGCGCGCCGAGAATGGCTGGCATGTTTCCACCCGTCAGTTCGCGGTGCGCAATGCGCACGCGAATGCGGTGACCGACCTCGACCTGACATTGCCGGGTGACGACAGCTCGCCGCTCCTGAACATTCACAGCCTTTTCCACGACGCAGTGCTGGCCGAAGCGTGGCGCTACCTGCCGACCGACAAGCTGCCGGAAAAAGTCCTGGCGTGGCTCGACGCCGCACCGCTCGGCGGGCGCGCGCCCTCGGGTGAGTTCGTGTTCGACGGTCCGACGCACAATTTCCCGTTCCGCGATGGGAGCGGTGAGTTTCGCATCAGCTTCCCGGTCGAAGGCATGCGGCTGCACTACGCCGAAGGCTGGCCGGATATCGAGAACCTCGCAGCGGACATCGAGTTCAAGAACGCGGGGCTGACCGGCCTGGTGCGCAGCGCGCAGCTCAATGGATTGAAGGTGACGAATTCGAAAGCGCAGTTCGTCGATTTCAGGACCGGCGAGCTCACCATCGACGGCCATGCGACGGGCGATATGGGAGACGCGCTCGGCTACCTGCAGAAAAGTCCGGTCGTCGACAGCCTGGGGAGCCTGTTCGCGGACTTGCGCGGCAAGGGGCCGGTTGCCGCGAAGGTCAATCTGGTGCTGCCAGTCAAGGACATGGATCAGCGCAAGATCCTGGTCACGACGCAGATCGACCAGGGCACGTTGCAGCTGGCGAACACCACACACAAGCTCGAGCAGCTGCAAGGCACGCTCGAAGTCAGGGACAGGTTTGTGAGTGCGACCGACCTGTCTGCGGAGTATCTCGGTGGCCCCGTGCACGTGGAGCTCGCACCGGAAGCGGGCGCAGGTCGCAAGCAACTCGACAACGTCATCCACGTTCGCGCACAGACGCCGCTACCGGCCCTGCGCCGCGATTTCGATGTGTCGGATGTGCTGGACGTCGATGGCACGCTCGACTGGCGTGGGGTGATGCGCATCCCGTCCGATTCTTCCGACGAGGAAGGGCCGCGCCGCCCCATGACGTTGCGCATCAATTCCTCACTGCGTGGCGCCGCCATCAATCTGCCAGAGCCGTTGGCCAAGGCGGCGGCGGACGTGCGTCCGCTGCGTGTCGAAGTGCAGTGGCCGGACTCTTCAACAGCACTCGTGCACGCAGCGTACGGCAACGACGTGCGTTCGCAGCTCAGTTTCCGGCGCGAAGACTTCGGCTGGGCGCTCGATCGCGGCGGCGTGCGCCTCGGGGAGAGCGATGCGCGCCTGCCTGCGGGGCGCGGCCTCGAGGTCCACGGCAGCGTCGCGCGCCTGGATCTTTCGGAATGGCTGGATCTGCACTCAAAGGGGAGCAGCGGTGCGGGTGCTGCGCAGCGCCCGCTCGCGGATTACCTGCGCAGCGTGGAACTTGCGGTCGGGGACTTCAGGGTGTTTGGCATGCAGTTCCCGCAGGTCAACGGCAGCATGCTCGCTGGCGAGCGTGCATGGTCTGTGAACGTCGACGGGCCAAAGGCACACGGCACGGTGGTCGTACCCTTCGACTTCTCCTCGGGCGAGCCGCTCCTCATCGATATGGCACGCATGAGCATCGACTCGGAGGTGCAGTCCGTACCGTCCGCAGGAGGCGAAAGCCAACCCGATCCGACGCAGTGGCCTAACGTCAAGGCATCGATCGGTGAGTTCGATGCGTTCGGCAAGCACCTGGGATTTACGCGCGCGGAACTCAAGCGAATCCCGGATGGCTTGAGCCTCGACTCCCTCACTGCCAAGGCTCCGAGCCATGAGCTTACGGCGAGCGGGACCTGGACCAACCCGCCGACCGGGCAGCGAGGCACGCTGAAGCTCAAGCTCGAGAGCACGGACCTTAAGCAGACGATGCAGGATCTGGACTATGGCCCGGGCCTGGCTGCCAAGCACGGATTGCTGGTCGCGGATGTGAATTGGCCGGGCGCTCCGAATTCAACACTGCTGGGGCGACTGAACGGCACCCTGAAGGTCGAGATCGAGGACGGTCAGCTGCTCAAAATTCAGCCCGGCGCAGGCCGTGTCTTCGGTCTCCTCAGCATTGCGACGCTGCCGCGCCGCCTGTCGCTCGATTTCTCCGATCTCACGGACAAGGGATTCGCCTTCGACAGCGTGCGCGGCGATTTCACCATCGAGTCGGGCGATGCCTATACGAAGAATCTGCTGCTCAAAGGTCCCGCTGCGGAGATCGGCATGGTGGGTCGCACCGGGCTCGCGCGCCACGACTATGACCAGACGGTGGTGGTCACCGGGAGCTTCGGCAATTCGTTGCCGGCCGCCGGCCTGCTCGCCGGCGGACCCGCCGTCGGCGCGGCAATGCTCCTGTTCTCACAGATCTTCAAGGAGCCGCTGAAAGGGCTGGCGCGCGGCTACTATCGCATCACGGGTCCGTGGGAGAACCCGATTGTGCAGCGGATCGAGTCATCGGACGCCAAGAAGACGGAGAATGCGCTGCACGTGGTCGAAAAGAAGAAGGAGAAAGGGTGAGCCGGATCGCAGCGATCCAGATGACTTCGGGGCCAGACGTCGCGACCAACCTGGCGACTGCCGCGCGCTTGCTCGAGGAAGCGGCGGCGCAGGGAGCAGTCCTCGCCGGGCTGCCGGAGAACTTCGCGATCATGGGACGGAGCGAGGCGGACAAGCTCGCGGTGTCAGAGCCTGACGGCGAGGGCCCGATCCAGGAGTTCCTCGCCGCGACCGCACGCCGGCTCAAGCTATGGATCATCGGCGGCACGATTCCGCTACGTGCCGGCGCCGATGGGCGCGTCGCGGCCGCATCGCTCCTCTTCGATGCGGATGGCAAGCGACGCGCGCGCTACGACAAGATCCATCTCTTCGACGTCAAGGTGCCGGACAAGGCCGAGGAGTATCGCGAGTCGGCCACGATTGTTCATGGCCGCGAGCCGGTCGTGATCGACACTCCGGCCGGCAGGCTCGGACTGGCCGTGTGCTACGATGTGCGCTTCCCGGAGTTGTTCAGAAAGATGTCGGCAGCAGGCGCGGAAGTATTCAGCCTGCCCTCGGCATTCACCGCGCCTACCGGCCGCGCGCACTGGGAAACACTGCTGCGAGCGCGCGCCATCGAGAACCTGTGTTACATGGTGGCGCCGGCGCAGGCCGGAATGCATGCCAACGGGCGCGAGACCTACGGAGACACGATGATCGTCGACTACTGGGGCCGGGTGCTGTCACGCCTGCCACGCGGCACTGGCGTCGTCACCGCTCCGCTGGATCGAGAACGCCAGGCGGACGTGCGCCGCTCCTTCCCGGCCCTCGAACACCGCATTTTCAAGAGTTGAAATCGCTCCCGTATGAAACCAGTCCACGAAAACCCCCTCACCATCGCCCGCGATTCGCTGCTCACGCCATCGGGCCTGGACGAGAACCGCCTGACGCACGTGCTCGGCTCGCTCATGGGCAGCGCGATCGACAACGCGGATCTGTATTTCCAGCTGTCGCGCGAGGAGTCGTGGGCGCTCGAAGACGGCATCGTCAAGGATGGCAGCCACAGCGTCGAGCAGGGCGTCGGCGTGCGCGTTATCAGCGGTGAGAAGACGGGTTTCGCGTATTCCGACGAGATCGTTCTGCCCGCGCTTGAGGAAGCGTCGCGTGCCGCGCGTGCGATTGCCCGGCAGAGTGGTCCCAAGACAGTACAGGCGTGGAAACAACGCACCGGCCATCGGCTGTACCTGCCGATGGACCCGCTGGTCACGATGAGCGACGCGGACAAGGTCGATCTGCTCGAGCGAATCGACGCCGAGACCCGCCGCCTGGACCCGCGCATCGTGCAGGTGATGGCCTCGCTCAGCGGGCTGCACGAAGTGATCCTGGTGATGACCAGCGATGGCGTGATGGCAGCGGATGTGCGTCCGTTGGTACGCGTCAACGTGTCGGTGATCGCCGAGCAGAACGGGCGGCGCGAACAGGGATTCAGCGGCGGCGGTGGGCGCTTCGGGCTCAACGAAATCACGATCGAACGTTGCATCGGTCACGCGCGCGAAGCCGTGCGCCAGGCGCTCATCAACCTGGAAGCAATTCCGGCACCCGCGGGCACCATGCCCGTCGTGCTTGGTCCCGGATGGCCGGGCGTCCTGCTGCACGAAGCGATCGGTCACGGGCTGGAGGGCGATTTCAATCGCAAGGGCACTTCGGCATTCACCAATCGCGTCGGTCAGCGCGTGGCTTCGGAACTGTGCACCGTGGTCGATGACGGGACGCTCGCGGCGCGACGTGGGTCGCTCAACATCGATGACGAAGGCACGCCCACGCAGTGCACGACCCTGATCGAGAAAGGTGTGCTGAAGGGCTATCTTCAGGACAAGCTCAACTCACGCCTCATGGGCGTGGAGCCGACCGGCAACGGCCGGCGTGAGTCCTTCGCGCACGTGGTCATGCCGCGCATGACCAACACCTACATGCTGGCCGGCCCGCATGATCCGGACGAGATCATCCGCTCGGTGCGCAAAGGTCTGTACGCGGTGAACTTCGGCGGCGGCCAGGTGGACATCACGTCCGGAAAGTTCGTGTTCTCCGCGAGCGAGGCCTACCTGATCGAGGACGGCAAGGTCACTGCACCGGTCAAGGGCGCGACGCTCATCGGCAACGGTCCCGATGTGCTCACGCGCGTGAGCATGGTCGGCAACGACCTGGAGCTCGACGAAGGCGTGGGCGTGTGCGGCAAGGAAGGACAAAGCGTGCCGGTCGGCGTCGGTCAACCGACGCTCAAGGTCGACGCGCTGACAGTGGGCGGCACAGGCTGATCACCCGCCGGCCGCTCTCAGCGGCCGCCTCAAATCTGGCGAAACTCATTCCATAAGTTCGTGGTTGCCCGCGTCTCCTCGCGGGACACTTGCCCGCGCGGAAGGCCATTGATGGTCCGTGTCAGGTGCAGGACGCACGCCGCCGCCCTCGGGCAGGGCCCTTGCTGCAGCACTGGCCCGACCGAGGGGCGATCCATGGAACGTAGTCGCTAAGGATCAGGATAAGGAGGCAAGCATGGAGATCGAATTCGCTCACCCGCCTTCCTCTGCTGCAGATAGACGCGTCAAGCAGGCACGCTTCGTGTTCCTCGCGATTTTGACCGCGCTGTTTGCGCTGGGCTCCTCGGGTCAAACACAGGTCGTGAAGTTCGACGAGAAGTTCAAGGCACCCGCGCCGTCCGGCAGCGCTGAACTCAACATCAAGATACGCAACTACTTCGACACCTACGCCAGAGTCAACTTGCACACTGCGACAGGCATCGTGCGAGACAAGGATGCGTACCAGCAATGGTTCGACACGCAATGGCGTCTGCAACGCGCAATCGACACGAAGGGGCCGCTGGGAGATCTGAGCGAATTTGGCTTGATGCCAAATGGCGATGGCTCCTATTCGGTCGATCTGGGGCAGTTCCCGCAGTGGGATCCTCTGCCTGCACGCCTTCAGGGCTTTCGAGAGCCACAGGCCCTGGGAGTCTACGGCGCAGCGCTCAAAGCCCGCGGTTTCCGCGATCAGGACATCGATGCGATCAGGCTCTACGTGGAGAAGAGCGGGCCCAGGGAGCGAGCAAGCACGCAGGAGTTGGACATTGCGGAAGGATTCGGAGCCAAGGTCAAGGCGCAAATGTTGGCCAAGCAGAAGATCGACAGCTCTTCGTTCCTTTCATATGCGTACCAGACGGGCCGTGTTCGCGCCGAGCAGCAGCGGGTCTGGGCAGGCGGCATGCTGGATGCGCTCGATCAACAGCGGCAGCGAATCCTCGAGTCATACCTGCAGGAGCAGGGCGGACACATGACGATAACCCCGGACGACATCGACGCCGAGGTCAAGCTCGTAGTGGGCGGAATCGCATCGGGCGAGTTCGCCAAGCAGCTGAAGGCACAGAGAAGGGAGGCTCAGCAATGAAACCAGTGACATGGATGGTTCTGGTGCTTGTGACCTGGTTGGCGCCGGT
Organism: Steroidobacteraceae bacterium; assembly: GCA_035644435.1. Lineage (GTDB taxonomy): Bacteria > Pseudomonadota > Gammaproteobacteria > Steroidobacterales > Steroidobacteraceae > DATBVX01. The sequence continues at coordinate 8,612 of DASQOO010000179.1, forward strand.
CGAGGCAGCAAATGTGGGAGTCCGGGTGGTCGATCCCCACCAGGTCGGTTCAGGCGAACGGGTCGAGGTGGGCATGATCGTCGACGGTACCACCAACCTGCTCACGATGACCGTCGGCGGCGGCTATACGCTGACTTGCCCCGACACTACGCCATTGACAGCACAGCGCGCGCTGCAATTCAGCAGATGGCTCGCAGGATTTACGGTCTCCGTTTTTGTTCCGGAGACAATCCCGTACGAATACCCCATCTCTGGCTGGTATTCCTGGGACAGGCCATCAACGCACTACTGCACGTTCTCGTATGTGGGGCGCGCGAAAGATGCATGGGTCAACCTGCAGGGAATTGGCATCAACATCACGCTGGGTGGCGATGAGGTCAGTGACGGCAACTCCCGCGTATTCTCGATGGTGAAACTTGCACCACCGCCCCCAAAGGGCGGCGGTTGCGAACCCTGGTGCACCTGCACTCCATGATGGTCGGCCAAGGAGGGCCAGCACATGAAAGGTACTGTTCGGCGGCTGCGTGGCCGCGCACTGATTCTCATCCTTGCCCTGCAGGGCGGCGCAGCGTGGGGTGCCTGTAGTCCGATCGTCGTGGACGTTGGCGCCGATGGCATCGAGCTGGGCGCCGCTGGGATAGGGGTCTACTTCGACGTCGACAACAATGGTCGTCCCAATCACGTCCAATGGGTCAGGCCGGGCGGCGACGAGGCGTTCCTCGCTTTGGATCGCAACGGCAATGGTGTGGTCGACAGCGGTGCTGAGCTGTTCGGCGTCGGCACTCCAATGTTGCTCGAGGGCACGAACGCGCCGAACGGCTTCGTGGGCCTGTCCCAGTACGATTCCCGAGCACTGGGCGGCAACGACGACGGCTATATCACCAGTGCCGATGCGATCTGGCCGGCGCTGCGTCTGTGGCGGGATATCAACGCGGATGGCGTCTCGACACGCGACGAGATGTTCCTGCCCGAGCGCCTGGGCATTCTCTCGTTCGACACGATTCCGAGGTTCGCCAAGCGCTACGACGCGGCGGGGAACATCCTTCCGTATTGGGCGTGGGCTGCGATGCAGGGGCGCTCCAAGCGCGCCGTGATGGTGGACGTCTTCTTCCTCGAGCTTTAGGCGCCGTCTGTATTTGTCATATCGTCGCGGGTGCGTGATCGCCATCGCAGCGGCACGCACCCGTTTGACTAATTTCACCTCGCCGTGAACGTCAGCACACCTCGCTTACGGCTTCATCTCTAAGGTTCAGGGCGGAATTTGTCACCTGGGTGGTACGACGATGACGCCGAATCCCTCGATGACCGGCACGTTCAAGATGACGCTGCCGAGTGATCTTCTCAACGCGCTCAAGGCCACGCCCGTCGAAGACCCGGGCAAGGACCTGCATTTGAAGGCCATGAAGCCTTCGCTGATGGAGCGTGTGTTCGGGCTCTTTTCCGGCGTTTCGCGCCGACGCGATTGAGCACGGTGGCGCGCAAGTCGCCCGCGCTCGCGCTCGGCCCCCGCAGTTCCGCACGCCGGGCCAGCCCCACGGCGTTACCCAACCGTCCAGCGCAACATGGGCAAGGGCCCGTGCCCAGATACGCAACTCGCTGCTGGGGCGCACGCGGCAGCTGCCTGAGCCGCTAAATACGATCTCGCTTCGCTCCTGATCTCGGCCACGCCCTTCGCGTGCTGAACGGGGCTCGCACGCGTTGTTCATTCGTCGCCGGATTGACTACGATTGCGTCATGGAAAACCGCGCCGTAAGACTCGCGAAACCGCTTTACGAGGCGCTGCCGTATTTCTATATCAGCGCCGGCCTTGGCGCTGCTGCCGGCTCATATTTCATCGCGCGCCATCCGTGGTCCGACATCCTGCTGGTCCTGGCAGTGGTCTGCGTGCTGGGCGGGCTGGTGGTGTTGCTCAAGCGCCGCGACTATCGTGCCAAGCGCGGTGAATATCGCGGCACTCCCTTCGACGAGAATTCCCTGCGCTGAGCGCGCAGCTCGGCCGGTTTTCTATTCGCCCCAGGCCGGTTCGCTTGCCGTGGTGCGCAGTTCCGAGGGTTCGGCCGAGCGCTGCTGCTTGGGAGCGCGCTCATCGATGTACATGATTTCGTGCTGGCCGATCTGCACGACGTCGCCGTCGTTGAGGTTGTGCTTGCGGACGCGCTTGCCCTTCACGTAGATGCCGTTGGTGCTGTTCAAATCCTCGATCACGCAGCTCTCTGGCGTCGTAACGATCTGGCAGTGATGACGGCTGATGAACTTGCTGTCGATCGGCAAGTCGTTGTCGAGGGTGCGGCCAATGATGACGCGGCCCGGGCGCAGCAGGCGCTCGAGCACTGTCTGCCCCTCGGACCCGACCAGAATGCGTGCCACCTGTGCGGTTGGATCGCCGCTCACGACGCGCTCGACAGTGGGCGTGAGCAACCGGTTGGTGCGCGCCGCGAACTCCACCCATTGCAGTTCCTGGACGGCGGTTTCGACATCGGTCTCAGTCACGTGATCGCGGTCCTGGGCGAAGGCCGCCATCATCGCGGTGTCGCACAGCGTATTGACGAGCCGCGGAATGCCGCCGGTGTAGCGGTAGATCAACGGGTAACAACCGTCGCTGAAGATCTGCCGGCCTTGTGAGCCGGACACCTCGAGGCGGTGCTGGACATACGCGCGGCAATCCGTTTTCGACAGCGGTGTGAGGTGAAAACGCAGCCGGATGCGTTGCGCCAGTTGCACCAGCTCGGGAGACATCAGTTTCTCGCTCAATTCCGGCTGCCCGGCGAGGATGATGCGCAGCACTTTTTCCTTGGTGGTCTCGACACCGGACAGCAGCCGGATCTCTTCGAGCACCCGGTTGCTCAGGTTCTGGGCCTCGTCGACGATGAGCAGCACCTTGCGGTTGTTGGCGTACTGCTCGATGAGGAAGTTGTTGAGCGTGCTCAGCACTTCCGCCTTCTTCATCTTGAAAGGCGCAAATCCGAACTGCACCAGCACCGCCTGCAGGAATTCGGTCGGCGAGAGCTGTGTCTGGTTGACCTGCGCGACGACCACGTCCTTCTCGAGTTCACGCAGGAAAGTCTCGATGAGCGTGGTTTTTCCCGAACCAATCTCGCCGGTGATGACGACGAAACCGTCGGTGAACCAGATGGTCGACTCCATGTACGCCTTGGCGCGTGCATGGTGTTTGCTGAGGTAAAGAAAGGCGGGATCCGGGCTGAGGCGGAACGGCAGCTCGTTGAGTTTGAATAGCTCGAGATACATCCTACAGCCCGAGTGGGCACCTGCGTGCCGGTGTCGAATAAGTGTAAGGGAATCGCTCAGCCAACAGAAATCGAGCGTTCCCGCAGTCGCAGCAGCCCCTTCAGGCGCAGATCACGGCGCGTAGCGGTGGCTTCGAGCACGGTGCAATGGCCAAGCTTGCGCCGCTCGCGGGGCTGTTTGCCGTAGTCGTGGTAGGAGAGGTTTGGCTCCTTGAGCCAGCGTGTCCGATCGGGCATGCGGCCAATGAAGTTGAGCATCGCCGAGTGGCCGGTCGCCGCCGTGCTGCCGAGCGGCCAGCCGAGAATGGCACGCAGGTGATTCTCGAACTGGCTGGTCATCGCCCCTTCGATGGTCCAATGCCCGGAGTTGTGCACGCGCGGCGCCATCTCGTTGGCGAACAGCCGGCCGCGCACCACGAAGAATTCAATGGCGAGCACGCCGACGTACGCGAAGTGAGCGAAGACGCTGCGCATGTGGCGCTCGGCGAGACGCTGCAGAGCGCGATGAGAATAGGGCGCGATGCTGTGACTCAGGATGCCTTCGCGGTGCACGTTCGCCGCCAGCGGATAGAAGCGCATCTCGCCGCTGCGACTGCGCGCGCCGATGAGCGACACTTCGCGGCTGAAGTTGACGAACGACTCGTAGATGAGATCTTGTCCGCCCAGCTCTTGCCACGCGGCCGCCAGCTCCGTCGGCTTGCGCAGCACTCTCTGGCCCCTGCCGTCGTAGCCAAGTCGGCACGTCTTGAGCACTCCCGGCAAGCCGATCAGTGCGACGGCGCGCTCGAGATCCGTCCTGGAAGCGACGGCGGCAAACTCCGGTGTCGGAATGCGCAGGCGCCTGAACAGCTCCTTCTCCGCGAGCCGATCCTGTGACGCAGCGAGTGCTGCTGCTGGTGGGAGCACCGTGGCGTGCGCTTCGATGGCTGCCAGGCCGCCAGCCGAAACGTTCTCCCAATCGAAGGTGACGACATCGACTTCGCGTGCCAGCTCAGTAAGCAGACCGACATCATCCAGTTCGCCGACGCGAATCGGCGCGACCCGTCCTCCCGATGTATCGGCGCTGCGGTCGATGAAGCGAAACTCGAGTCCCAATGGAAAACCCGCCAGGGCCAGCATGCGTCCGAGCTGGCCGGCACCGATAATGCCGATCTTCATCCGGCGGGGGCTGTGCTACGGCGTGGATCGCCGGCTTTCAGCACTTCCTGGGTCTGGTTCAGGCGGTATGCCTTGAGCGCCTGGTCGATCTCGGGATGCTTGTTGGCGAGAATCGCGGCGGCAAACAGGCCGGCATTCGTGGCGCCGGCAGCTCCGATCGCGACGGTCGCCACCGGAACACCCGCCGGCATTTGCACGATGGAGAGCAGAGAGTCGAGGCCGCTCAGCGTCTTCGACTGCACCGGCACGCCGATGACGGGGACCGAGGTCTTCGCCGCTGTCATGCCTGGCAGGTGTGCAGCTCCGCCGGCGCCGGCAATGATTGCCTCGAGCCCACGTTGCTGCGCCGTGCCCGCGTACTCGAAGAGCAGATCGGGCGTTCGATGCGCAGAGATCACGCGTACTTCATGGGGCACGCCGAGCCGCTCGAGTACTTCGGCGGCGGGACGCATCGTTTCCCAGTCCGACGATGAACCCATGATGATGCCGACCAGCGGTTTCATGCGGGAATTGTAGCACGCACGATGTCGTCGACCGGGCGCAGGCCCGGCCTCAAGCGCTCACCGCAGCCAGCAGATCACGCAGATGGTGGAACAGTTCGCGCGCGGCGCGCGGTGCACTACCACCGCGAGCCTCTGCGCCCGCGTTCGAGATCAGCAAGCGCAAGCGCGCGACGTCGGCTTGCGGATGTTCGGCGAGCAGGTCCCCAAGCGCAGCCTCGGGCTCCCGCAGCAGCCGTTCGCGCCATTGCTCGATGCGCTTGAATTGGCGGGCCGCCGCGTCCTGCTGCTGCTGTCGCGTACGGACGGCAGCGCGAATCGCTTCGGCGTCGATCTTGCGCATCAACTTACCGATGTATTGACGCTGCCGGAGTTGGGCGCCGTGACTCGGAAAGCGCCGCGCTGCCAGCACTGCGTCGCGCAGGTTTTCGGGCAGCGGCAGCTCCTCGAGTACGGCCTCGGACATGCTGATCAACTCCTCCCCCAGCTGCTGCAGGTCTTCAGCGGCGCGCTTGCGGGCGCTCTTGCTGGGTCGTTCCTGGTCAGTTTCGAGATCGTCGTGGCGCCGACGAATCATGCGGGCGGGTTCCAGCGGTGTGCGGGTTATGTCCGGCCCCGAGTATCCGGTGAGGAGTGCGTGTTGGCAATTCGACGGCTAGAATGCCGGGCCCTTCTCAGGTCGCAAGGTCCACGCATGCCAGCCGCAGAGCAGGCCGTCGTTTCTCTCACGCGCAACGATCTCGAGGCGCTGGTTGCCTTTGCGCTCGAAGAGGCGCGCGCCGAACGGGCCGGCCAGGCGGAAGTCGGAGTGAGTGTCGATACGGGCCTCAATGTGACGGTGCGCCTCGGTGAAGTCGATACGCTCGAGTATCAGCGCGATCGCGGCCTGGGCATCACCGTTTACTTCGACGGTCGGAAAGGTTCTGCCAGCACTGCGGACCTGCGCCGCGAAGCCATCCGCGACACGGTGTTGAAGGCCTGCAGCATCGCGCGTTTTACGGCGTCGGACGACTGCGCCGGTCTTGCCGATGCGGAGCTCATGGCGCGCGCACAACCGGACCTCGCGCTCTCGCATCCCTGGGACATCTCGCCGGAAGCATCGATAGACATTGCACGCGCCTGTGAGGCCGCGGCGCTCGCCGTCGATGCACGGGTGCGCAATTCCGAGGGCGCCTCGCTCGGCACGCATCGGGGCATGCGGGTTTATGGCAACAGTCATGGCTTCATCGGCGGGTTCGCGAGCACCTCGCACAGCGTCAGCTGCGCGGTGGTGGCGAGTGCCGGTGACGAGATGCAGCGCGACTTCTGGTATACGACCTCGCGCGACTGGCGCGAGCTTGAGAATGCCGAGGAGGTCGGGCGCGAGAGCGCGGTGCGCACGATCGCGCGCCTTGGGTCACGCAAACTGACCACGCGCCGTGCCCCGGTCATGTTCACGCCGGAACTGGCGCGCAGCTTCTTCGGGCACTTTCTCGCCGCTGTCCGCGGCGGCAGCCAGTATCGGCGCTCCTCGTTTCTGCTGGGTGCCGCGGGCCAGCAGGTTTTTCCCACCTGGCTGCAGATCTCCGAGCGTCCCCACATCCTGAAAGGAATTGCCAGCTCCGCCTTCGACAACGAGGGCGTGGCGACCCGCGATCGGGAGCTCATCAAGGATGGTGTCTTACAGGGTTACATCCTGAGCGCGTACTCGGCGCGCAAGCTTGGTCTGCAAACGACTGGCAATGCCGGTGGCGTACACAACCTGCTCATCTCGCACGGCAGCGACGATCAGAAGGCGCTGCTGCGACGGATGGATACCGGTCTGCTGGTCACAGAACTGATGGGACAGGGCGTCAACACGGTCACCGGCGACTATTCGCGTGGCGCTTCCGGCTTCTGGGTCGAGGGCGGCGAGATCCGCTACCCCGTGCACGAGATCACTATTGCCGGGAACCTGCGCGACATGCTGCTGGGCGTCATCGCGGTTGGCAATGATGTCGATGTGCGCGGCGCGGTACGCACCGGCTCAGTGCTGCTCGGCGAAATGACGATCGCCGGCGACTAGGTCTGCGCCGCGTGCAGGCTTTCAGGATCCGACCAGCGCGCTCTCGGGTGTCGTGCCGAGCAGTTCGTCCAGGACGTCTTCGATCGGCTGGGGCTTGCTGACGACGTAGCCCTGGATGTAGTCGACTCCGAGCTGCACCAGCCAGTCGCGCACCTGCTCGTCCTCGACCTGCGATGCGACCGTGTCCATGCGGCTCGCGCTCGCCCACTGCGCCAGCGCTTCCACCAGACGCTGTGCACGCACGTCCTTCACCACGTCGCGCAGCAATGCGCCATCCATCTTGATGGAGCTGGCGCCGTGCGCCTGCAGTCGGCCGCAGGCCGCGCCACCGACATTGTCGATGACGATGCGCGCGCCCGCGCGCAGCATGCGCTTGGCGAAGCGGGCGACGTCACGGCCATGGTTCGCGGCCGTGGTCTCTGCGATCTCGAACAGCCACTGCTCGGCCGGCACCACTTCACGGCGCAGCTGTTCGGCCATCCAGTCGTGAAAATCCGCGATCTCCAGCGAGCGAGGCGAAATGTTGAGTGCCAGCTCGATGGTGCGGGCGCGCAGACGCGGTCCCCTCGCCGCCATCGCGCTGAGCGCCGTGCTCATCACCCAGCGATCGAGTTCCGTGAGGGCATCGCGGTCGGATCCCGTGGACAGGAATTCCAGCGGCGGGATCAGGTCGCCGCTCTCATCGACAATGCGCGGCAGCAGTTCCAGGCGGACCGGCCGACACGGATCACGCACCGGCCGCATGGGCTGAGCGAAGAGTTTCAGGCTGTTGTCGCGCAGTGCCTCACGCAAGCGAACCGGAATCAGGTGACGCGAGGGCTCTTGCGGAGCGGACGCGGGGCCGGGACTTGAGCGCGCACTGCCAGCCGAGGGAGCGGGAACGGGTTGGGCGGCTGCGCGTGCCGCAACCAGTGCGTGTCGCAATCCCGCGGCCGTGGGCGTGACTGCGGCAACGCCGCTGCGCAGTTCAACACGCGGATCGGTAGAACGCTTCGAGGCGTTGTGCTTTCCAGCCGCCTCGCGGACGCGGCGCGCGAATTCCTCCGCGGCTTCCGCGTCCTGGCGCGGGAGAAGACAGGCAAAGTGCCCGCCATCGAGCCGGGCACCGATGGCAGCCTCGGGCAACTGCGGGGGCCGCAACAGTTTGGCGACGTGGCGAATCAAGCGATCTGCTTCGGGTGTTCCGCGTTCGCGGTTGAAGGCGCTGAGACCGACGATATCGAAGTAGATCACGCTTGCGCCGCTGGCCTCGGTGGTGGGCAGCGAGCGCAAGGCGCGCTCCAGGCCGGCGGCGGAGCGCAGATTCGTCATCGAGTCGTAGTCTCGTTCGATGAGCGCCGGGATCAGCGGGTTGATGCGCTCGAGCAGTTGCTGCTCGGTAGCGCCGAACTCGGAAGCGAATGGCGAACGCAGCAGCGCGACATAACCGATCGGTTGGTCGGGCCGTTGCAGGATCGGCGTCGCAATCACGTGATAGGACAGTGAGCCGGAGTCCTTCGCGGCTTCCGGCGCCGGTTCGGGCTCGGGACTCAGGCCGGCGAACGAATCATCATCGGAATCCCGATCCGCGTCCTGCTTGAACGGCCTGCTGCTGAGAAACGTGCGTCTCTCGAGCTGTACCCAGGAAAGCACCTGTCGGTGCGCACGGCGCAGGGCGTCTTTCGCGGTCTCGCTGCTCCAGCCGGGCGATTCCACGATGACACGAATCGAACTGTGGGGCACGACCACCGCGCCCAGCGCGGAGTCGGTACGCGAGACGACGGCGGCCAGCAGATCGCGCAGCGGCTCGGAGCTGCTCGCCGTATTGATCAGCGGCAGCGCCTTGTCGGCGAGCCATTCGAAATGCTCGAGCTTCGAGTTCGACTGGTCCTGGAGGTTCTCGTTCGGAAGCTTGCGCAGCGTCGCGAGCTCGCGCGCGACACATTGCAGGAGGGGTTGCAGCGTCTTTTCGACCTCGGCGAAGGTCGCGGCGGGCGTGCGTCCGGGCGGCGGCTTGCAGGTCACTCCCAGGATACCCAGCGGCACTTCTCGCTCGTCGCGCAGCCAGAGCAGGTACGCGGGGGTGGAATCGTTCAGCAGCCGTTCCGAGCCGTTGCGGCGCCCCTTATCGGGGTCGGCGGCCTCCTGCACCAGCGCGCGAACCTGGCCCGACAGGGTGCCCTCGACGTCGGCATCCCTCTGCCACATCACTTTGCCGCGGGGATCATAAAAGATGACTCCCCGGGCGCGCGGATAGAGCACTTGTACGAGCCGGGCGTAGGGCTCGAAAAAAGCGGCTTTTGCCGGTCCGCGCAGGGCAGAGAAGGGGTCAGTATTGGCCATTGAAGGCGTAGCATCGACGGACTTGCGATTGAACAGAATGACGGCATTCACAGCGTCGGCGCGTGGCTGCGGCGTGGGGAGTGCTAGTGCTCGGAATGAGAGCGCCGTCACCAATTGACCCCCGGAAATTCCCCGGTCCGCAGGCAAATATGCCGGCCCGGGCGGCGCCTTGCGGCCCCTAGGAGGCGTCTCCCTCGACCAGGTCCCGCAGGGTCTTGTTCTTGAACCGCTCCCGGATCGCGGCGTCGATCTCGGCGGCCAACTCTTCCGCGATGCGCGTGCCGCGCAGATGAACGCGCGGTTCCCCGCCGTGGTGGCGACGCGCAGCGTCGGCAATTTCGGCCAGCTTGATTTCGGCCGTGTCGCGGCCCGGCACCCAGGTCTCGTCTTCGGTCGCCACAAGCAGGCCGGCGCTTTCCAATGAATGGATGACGATGGCGATTGTCGTCCCGGGAACATCGAAGCGCTGCGCCAGCGCGTTCGTGGTCCAGCGTTGCTTGCCGGCGCGATAGTCCTGCCCAACGAGCGTCATGATGTTGAGCGCGAGCCGCTCTGCAAGGCTGCTGGTGAGCCGCAGCTCGACCTGGCCAACCCTCAGGTACTGCGGGTTCTGCACGTAGAAGGAAATCTGCGCGCCGACCAGCACGATCAGCCAGGCGAGATAGAGCCAGATGAGCGCGGTGAGGAAGATCGCGAAGCCCGCGTATACCACGGCAAGCTTCGATACATAACGAACGAACGCCGCGAATGCAGCGCCGGCGAGCACCCACAGCACTCCCGCGGCGAGGCCGCCGACGAGCGCGGGCGTGGCGCGCACGCGCGTATTGGGTATGAAGGAGTACATGAATGCGAACAGCGCCGTGACCAGCAGGTAGGGGGCGATCTTGCCGCCCACATACATCACGGTCCCGAAGGGCTCGTACGCATGCAGCCAGCGAACCACCGACGTGCTGCCGAGGCTCGCTGTCAGGCCCAATGCGGCCACGGTCAGAATGGGCCCCACGATCATGAGACTGAGGTACTCGCTCACGCGCCGTGCCCAGCTGCGAGGCCGCTCGACACGCCAGACGAAATTCAGGCTCTCCTCGACCTTCTGGATGGTGGAGATCACGGTGTAGATGAGAAAGGCGAGGCCGAGCGAGCCCAGCACGCCACTCTGGATCTTGTCGACAAATCCCAGCACGCGCGCCGTGAGCTCTTCCGCCTGGTCACCAACCGGGCGGAAGAATTCAAACACGAGCGGCTCGAGATCGCGATGAATCCCCATGCCCTTGAGTACCGAGAAGGCGAAGGCAAGCAGGGGAACGATCGCGAGCAGCATCGTGTAGACGAGGCTCATGGCCCGCAGGTTGAGATCGCCCTTCCACAGGTCGCGGATCAGGGCGTAGACATAGCGCAGAACGCGCAGCACCGGTGCCCACGCCTGCTCGGCGGGCAGCCCGCTCGGTTCAAACAGCAAACGCTCGAGCCGTTCCTGGACGTGGAACATTGCGCGAGCCTTGCATGGCTGCGTGGCCGCTGGCAAGGGTCGGATTGCGCGGCTACAGTCGCCAACGCATGTCCAGCGATTACGCCGAACGCATCGTCTGCCTCACCGAAGAGACCACCGAGACACTCTATCTGCTGGCGGAGGACTGGCGCATCGTCGGCATCTCGGGGTTCACGGTGCGGCCGCCGCGCGCGCGCAAGGAAAAACCCAGGGTTTCAGCTTTCACCAGCGCCAAGATCGATCGGATTCTCGAGCTGCAGCCGGACCTGGTGCTGGGGTTTTCCGACCTGCAGGCGGATATCGCCGCGCAACTGATCCGTGCGGGACTCAATCTGCACGTGTTCAACCATCGCAGCGTCGCGGGCATCTTCGGCATGATCCGCACCCTCGGTGGCATGATCGGTTGCGAAACCAAGACGGCCGACTTGGTAGCGCGACTCGAGGAACATGTTGCGCAAGTACGTGCATCGGCCTCGCGACTGGCGGAGCGACCGCGCGTGTACTTCGAGGAGTGGGATGATCCGCAGATCTGCGGCATCCGCTGGGTGTCGGAACTGATCGGAATCGCCGGGGGCGAGGACTGTTTTCCGGAGTTGAGCGTGGAATCGCTCGCCCGCAACCGGATCATTGCGGATAGTGCGGAAGTCCCGCGCCGCGCTCCGGATCTGATCATGGGCTCGTGGTGCGGCAAGAAATTTCAGCCCGCCAAAGTTCGTGCGCGCGCGGGATGGAGTGAGATTCCCGCGCTCCGCAACGACGACCTCTACGAGATCAAGTCGTCCATCATCCTGCAGCCCGGTCCCGCCGCGCTCACCGACGGCGTTGACGAAATTCACCGCATCATCGCCGCTTGGTGCAAACGCAGGAGCGGGTGATTGCTCGCGGAATTCAGCTTGTGAGGCGTTCGAGCGCCTCGCGATATTTCTCGCTGGTCTTGCGGATGATCTCGGGGGGCAGGTGCGGCCCCGGCGCGCGCTTGTTCCAGTCGAGTGTTTCCAGGTAATCGCGTACGAACTGCTTGTCGAAACTCGGCGGGCTCGAGCCGGGTTTCCAGGTGTCCGCCGGCCAGAAGCGCGAGGAATCCGGCGTCAATACCTCGTCGATGAGCACGAGGGTTCCCGCAGCGTCGGTACCAAACTCGAACTTGGTGTCGGCGATGATGATGCCGCGCGTCGCCGCGTAGTCCGCCGCGGAGCGATAAAGCGCCAGTGTCCTGTGCCGCACCTGTTCGGCGCGCTCCCGCCCGACAAGATCGGCGACGGCCTGGAACCCGATGTTTTCGTCGTGTTGCCCGGAAGGTGCCTTGGTTGCCGGAGTGAAGATGGGCTCAGGCAGCCGATCCGCCATCTTCAGGCCCCTGGGTAAAGCTATGCCGCAGACGGCGCCATCCCGCTGATAGTCCTTCCAGCCTGAACCGATGAGATAGCCGCGCACGACTGCTTCCAGCGGCAGCGGCTTCAGGCGCCGGACCACCACGCTGCGATCACGCAGCAGTTCGAGTGTCACCGGATCGCGAATGATCTCCGCCAGCGGCCATTGCACGAGCTGGTTCGGCACAATGTGCGTGGTGCGCGCGAACCAGAAGTTGGAAATCTGCGTGAGCACCTGGCCCTTGTCGGGAATCGGATCCGGCAGCACGACGTCGAAGGCCGACAGGCGATCGGTTGTCACGATCAGCATGTGGCTGTCGTCGATCGCGTAGATGTCGCGCACCTTGCCGGAAGCAATCTGCTCGAGCTTGCCGACGGGCACGTCGCGGCCCAGGTAGACGTCGTTCTTCATCGTGGAGTGACTCTCGTGTCGTGTTGCACCGCTCACGCGAAGCGGGGGAACGAGTATGACCGCGCCGACCCGCCGCTACA
>DASQOO010000180.1:0-7792 GCA_035644435.1 Steroidobacteraceae bacterium
AAAGTAGCAATCGACTCGCGCTTGCCCGCCTCGAGCAGCACGACCTTGATGCCCCTGCGCGTCAGCTCATGAGCGAGTGTGCCGCCACCTGCTCCCGATCCGACGATGACAACCGCGCCAGCATCGCTTGGTTCGATCTTCGCCATGTCAATGCGCTCCGCCGCTTACGCCACTGGCATGGGACCCGCGTCCTCAGCCGGGACGTCGGGCAACCAATGCAGATCGTTCAGGCCGCGGTAGAGGTAGCCGCCCTTCGAGAACGCCTCGCCCTCATAGCCGAAATACGCATAGGCGATCGGTGAGGAGTAAAGGATCTGCAGCGTCTTGACGCGCGTCGTCTGGAAGAACGGCGAGGGCTCGATCTTCTTGAGCGCAGCGACGCGTTTCGCTTCCGAGGCGGCCGCGAAGTCCGGCCCCAGGCCCTGGATGCCGTCCTTGACGAGCTTTTTCAGCTCCGCGTCCTTGCTCGCCTGGCCATCGATCCCCTGGATAACCAGTGCATAGGCGGCATCCTCCAGCTTGTCGTGAGGCGCGATGGTGCGCGCCATTGCCATGAGCGTGGCACCTTCCGCACTCGTGAGCGTTGCAAGCTCGACCGCCCAGGTTCGGGTTGGTGCCAGCAAAGCCAGTGGGCTTCCGGCCGCCAATATCCCTGTGAGCACTCCACCGGCCTTCAGAAACTCGCGCCGTTGCAGGATGAGAGCGGGATTCACTTCTTGTTCTCCTCGGTCGGCGATGCGGGCAGGCAGACAGTACCAGAGCACTGCCCACTCCGACCATGCGCGTGCGGTCGCCGACCCCTACCCCTTCGCGTCACGTAACGTTAGGCTCCCCAGTCTACCCGAGGGAATCCACGATGACCGAAACCTCACGGCCGGCTCCGATCCGATTTCCACCCGATCCCTTCGGGGCACCATTCCGTACCGAGTGCGACATCCAGGACTGCGAAGTGGAAGGCGCGATTCCGGCGGATCTGAGCGGCGCCTTCTATCGCGTGGGCCCTGACTTTCAATACCCGCCGCGAGTGCCGAACATCCCGTTCGACGGCGAGGGTCACGTGGCGATGTTCCGGATCTCGAACGGCCACGCCGACTTTCGTTCACGCTACGTTCGCACCCAGCGCTTCCAGGCACAGCGTGACGCGCGCCAGTCGCTCTTCGGGACCTATCGCAATCCGCATACCGACGACCCCAGAGTTGCGACGGTGAGCCGCGGCACTGCGAACACCAACATCGTCTTTCATGCCGGTCGCCTTCTGGCCCTTAAAGAAGACAGCCCGCCGGTCGTGATGGACCCGCGCACCCTCGAGACACTCGACGACTACTGGACCTTCCACGGCAAGCTCGAAAGCCTCACCTTCACTGCACATCCCAAGATCGATTCGAGCAGCGGCGAAATGATCGCCTTCGGTTACGAGGCAAAAGGCGAAGCGACCGACGATGTCGCAGTCTTTTCCGTCGATCGCGATGGGAACATCAACTGGCAGACCTGGATCAAGGTGCCCTATGTCGGGATGCTGCACGACTTCGCGGTGACGCCCTCGCATATTGCGTTTCTGCTGATCCCGATGGCGACCAATGTCGCCGAAATGAAGAAGGGCAAGGTGCACTTCGCGTGGGATTCAACGCTCCCCACCTGGTTCGGCGTGATGCGCCGGGGCGGCGACGGCAAGGATCTGCGCTGGTTCCAGGGACCGGAACGCTGTGCCACGCACGTCATGGGTGCGTTCTCGGATGGCAGCCGGATTCACGTCGATGTCGACATGGCGCACAAGAACCAGTTTCCGTTCTTCCCCAACCTGCGCGTCGAGCCGTTCGATCCCGTAGGAGCGCAGGGACGCCTTACTCGCCTGACCGTCGACGTCTCGGGACCTGCGAAGGCGTATGACATGAAGGTGCTCTACCCACACGTCGGCGTCCTGCCGCGGCAGGACGATCGTTACCACACGCATCCCTATCGCTACGGGTTCATGCCGACGCTCGATCCCGAGCGCCCGCTGCACGAACGCCTCGCCGCAAGCCCGATGCGTCCCCTCAACTGCTACACGCGCTTCGATCACGTCACTCAGCAAGCGACGTCATTCTTTGTGGGGAGCGACTCCGGCCTGGGCGAATGCTGTTTCGCGCCGCGCCGCAAGGATGCGGCCGAGGGCGATGGCTACCTCATGGGCACGACCAACCGTGTGCTCGAAGGTCGCACGGACCTGATCATCGTCGACACACAGCAGATGCAGGCGGGTCCGGTTGCGACCGTCAGACTACCGTTCCGCCTGAACATGGGCATACACAACCTGTGGGTAGCAGACGGCCAATGATGCGCGGACTGCTGATTTGCGGTCTCGCATGCCTCGCGATCGAGCACAACGCCTTCCCAGCCGAGTCCACCATGCTTAAAACCGTTTCCGAACAATCCGGCTTCAAGAAAACCGGTCGCTATGAAGAGGTCGAGCGGCTGTGCGCGGCGTTTGCCGAAGCGTATCCCAGGGCAGTGCGGTGCGAGGAATTCGGGCGCACGCCTGAAGGCCGGCCGATGCTGGCTCTCATCGCCTCACGCAGTGAAGCGCTGACGCCCAAGCTCGCGCGCGAGCGCAAGCTCCCGGTCGTGCTCGTGCAAGCTGGCATTCACTCGGGCGAGATCGAGGGCAAGGACGGAGGATTTCTCGCCTTGCGTGAACTCCTCGACGGGCAAGCCGCCCCCGGAACGATGAAGTCGTTCGTGCTGGTGTTCGTTCCGGTCTTCAACATCGATGGGCACGAGCGCTTCGGACGCTGGAACCGGCCCAACCAGAACGGTCCGGAGGAAATGGGCTGGCGCACGACGGCGCAGAACCTCAATCTCAATCGCGACTACACCAAGCTCGATGCCCCCGAAATGCGTGCGATGCTGGGGCTGCTCGACGCCTGGGACCCGATCCTGTACGTCGACCTGCACACCACCGACGGTGCGCAGTTCGAGCCCGATGTGTCGAACAACATCCAGCCACGCTTCGTCGGTGATCCCGGGCTGTTTCCGACCGGCAGCGCCATGCTGGCGGAGCTCAACGAGTCCCTCGCCAAGCAAGGCTCATTGCCGCTCGATTTCTATCCAGCGCTGAACGATGACGCCAATCCCGCCGCCGGCTTCAAGATCAGTCCCTACCCGCCGCGCTTTTCGACCGGCTACTGGCCGTTGCGCAACCGCTTTTCGCTGCTGGTTGAAACGCACTCGTGGAAGGACTACTCGACGCGAGTTCGCATCATGCGCAACATCGTGGTCACGCTTGCCGACATGACCAAGCGCGAAGGCGCGAACTGGTTGGCACAGGCGCATGCGGCGGATGAGCGCGCCCAGGCGCTTGGCGGACAACAGGTCACGATGGATGTGGACGTGGGCACGCACGCGACGATGATCGACTTTCGCGGCTACGCCTACACGCGCTCACCCTCGTCGATCTCCGGCGGCACAGTGGTGCGCTACGACCCGGGCAAGCCGCAGATCTGGCACGTTCCGTTGCAGGACGATCTGGTCGTCAAGAGCAGCACGCAGGCGCCTCGAGGCGGATACATCGTGCCGGCTGCCGAAGCAGCCTGGCTATCGGAACGGCTGACGTTGCACGGCATTCGGTTCGAGCGACTGGCGACAGATCACCCACAGGCCGAAGTCGAGACATTCCGCGCCACCAGGGCGTCCTTCTCGCCGACGCCCTCCGAAGGCCGCACGACGATCACTCTGGACGGCAGTTGGGGAAGTGAACATCGCGACCTGCCCGTGGGTTCGCTCTATGTTCCGATCGCCCAGCCCGGCTCGCGGCTCATACTCGCCCTGCTCGAGCCGCAGTCGTCGGACTCCTTTGCCGCCTGGGGCTTCTTCAATGTGGCATTCGAGGTGCGCGAATACATGGAAGCGTACGTCGCCGATCAAGTGGCCGAGCAGATGATGGCCCAGGACCCCACATTGGCGGCGGAGTTCAAACGCCGCCTCGCGGAGGATCCAAAGTTCGCGGCCGATCCCGCGGCACGACTCGATTTCTTCTATCGTCATCATCCGTCGTGGGACGATCACTATCGCCTGTATCCGATTTTCCGGGTGGACGCGAAGCCCTGATTTCGCCCCGCTCGCGCTCTTCATGTCTTCTGTCGATATTGCGATTGTCGGGGCCGGTGCGGCGGGAATCGCAGCTGCGCGCCGGTTACAGAGCGAGGGCTTGCGGCCGCTCATTCTCGAAGCACGCGATCGCGTCGGCGGTCGTGCGCATACGGACACCTCGAGCTTCGGCCTGCCACTCGATCGCGGCTGCGCCTGGTTGCACAGCGCCGATCAGAACCCGTGGGCCGCACTCGCTCGCGAGCAGGGCGTCACGATCCTCGAGCGTCCTCCCGACTGGCGGCGCAGAGTCGGTGCCAGGATGCGCAGTCCCGAGGAAAGGGCGGCGGCTGAAAAGGCCTTCGAGCGCTACTTCGAGCTGGTGTCCGACGCGGTGCGCGCCGGCCGCGATGTAGCGGTGAGCGAGCTCGTTCCGGACGACGAGGTGCGACCGCAGTTCGATGCCATCATGACCTGGTACATCGGCATCGAGAGCGATTCGGTGTCGAGCATCGATCTGGCGGGTTTTGAAGACTCGGAAATCAATTGGGCGGTGAGTGAGGGGCTCGGCAGTGTCGTCGTGCGCGCCGCTGCGGACCTCGATGTGCGGCTGCAGGCGCCGGTGCAGCGAATCGACTGGCGCGGCCAGCGCCTCACGTTGCACACGCCGACCGGAGCCGTGGAGGCGCGCGCCGTCATCGTCACCGTACCGACCAACGTGCTCGCCGAAGGGAGCATCGTTTTTGATCCGCAGCTCCCGGTGACGTTGCAGCAGGCGCTCAGCGACGTGCCGCTCGGCATCGCCAACAAGGTTTTCTTCCGGATGCGCCCCGGTGCCCTGCCTTTCGAGGGCACGACTCATTTCATCGGCACTGACAAGACGGCGCATACCTGCAGCTACCAGGTGCGCCCCGCCGGACATGAAGTGCTGCTCGCCTACTTCGGCGGCAGTTTCGCGCGCGATCTCGAGGAGCGCGGCGAGCTCGAACGCTTTGCACGCGATGAGCTTGCCGGCATATTCGGAAGTGACTTCGAGCGCCAGATCGTGGAAAGCGTCGCGGTCGGCTGGAGTCAGGATCCGTGGGCCCGCGGTTCCTACTCCGCGGCACGCCCCGGCCATGCGCGCGCCAGAGAAGCGCTGGAACAACCGGTCGCTGATCGCCTGTTCTTCGCGGGCGAAGCCTGCTCAGTCGAGCACTTCGGAACGATACACGGGGCGTGGGAAAGCGCTGAGCGCGCAGCAGCCAGGGTGCTGCGAGTCATTCGGCCAGAGCGCTGAACCCGGGGATCACGGCTGCAGCGCCACGATATCCGCCGGCTTGTCGAGCACTTGAACGGTATCGCCCGGCTCGTGCCCCATCAGGGTCGCGCCGATCGGCGACACCCAGCTGATGAGGCCGCGCGCCGGATCCGCTTCATCTTCGCCGACGAGGCGGAAAGTCCGTTCCTGGCCGTCTTCGAAGCGCAGCTTCACTTCGACACCGAACCGAACCGCATCGGGCTGAGCGAGTGGCTCGACGAGTCTCGCGGTCGCGCGCCGTTGCGACCAGTAGCGCAGGTCCCGCGCGACGCGCGCCGTGGCTGATGGATCGGAATCGGAACGCGCCGCCTGCCGTTCGGCTTCGAGCGCGCGCATCTGCTCGTCGATCTGTTTCAGGCCCTGCGGCGTAACGAGATTCGGGTGTGGACTGACGATGCGTTCCGGCGGGTTCTCCGCCGCCGCGTCCTGGTCCGATTCGCGAACGAAAGCCCGGCTCATTTTCTGGTGTTCCCCCGCCTCGCCATCGTCATCCCGCGCCTACCTTCGGGCAAGCGTTTTTTGGCGCGTGCGGTAAACTGGCGCGCCGCTTGCGACCGGGCGGCTCCCGCTGAGGCAACACAATGAAGGACTTGACTCAGGGTTCCATCGGCAGCCACCTCGCCCAGATGTCGATCTTCATCGGCGTCGGCATGCTGGTGCAGACCCTGTACTACCTGGTCGATCTCTATTTCGTGGCCGGCCTCGGCCAGCAGGCGCTCGCGGGCGTCAGTGCCGCGGGTAACGTGATGTTCATCGTCCTCGGGTTGACCCAGGTCCTGTCCGTGGGAACCGTGACGCTGATCGCGCACGCGGTCGGTCGCAAGGAGCCGGCCGACGCCAACCTGATCTTCAACCAGGCGCTGCTGATTTCATCGTTCTGCGCAGTGTTGATGCTGATCGCGGGTTACACGATCGCCGGCTCGTACGTGCGCGCGATCACTGCAGATTCGGGTGCTGCTGCAGCCGGCCAGATCTACCTGAACTGGTTCGTGCCGGGACTCGCACTGCAGTTCACCATGGTCGGTATGGCCGCCGCGCTGCGCGGCACCGGCATCGTGAAGCCGACGATGGTCGTGCAATCGGTCACGCTGCTCCTGAATACGATCCTGGCGCCGGTGCTGATCGCCGGCTGGGGCACCGGGCATCCGTTGGGCGTCAAGGGCGCGGCCCTCGCGAGTTCGATCTCCATCACGGTCGGCGTGATCATGCTGCTCGTCTATTTCATGCGCCTGGAGCATTACGTGCGCGTCGACACGGCACTGTGGCGACCGAGCTTTCAGACCTGGAAACGCATGTTGAATATCGGCCTGCCGGCGGGCGGGGAATTCATCATCATGTTCCTGGTCGTCGGCGTGGTGTATTGGTGTATCCGCGAATTCGGTGCGGCCGCACAGGCCGGTTTTGGCATCGGGACCCGCGTGATGCAGTCGATTTTCCTCCCCGCGATGGCCGTCGCCTTCGCTGCGTCGCCAATTGCCGGGCAGAATTTCGGGGCCCGCCAGGCCGGGCGCGTCCGCGAGACTTTCCGCACTGCTATCCTCGCCGGCGCCACGATCATGGCGATCCTGACGCTGTTCTGTCAGTGGAAGGCGCCGCTGCTGGTGCGCGCGTTCACGAACGATCCGCACGTGATCGAGGTCGGCGCGCAGTACCTGAAGATCATCTCGTGGAATTTCGTCGGCACCGGAATCATCTTCACGTGCTCGGGCCTCTTCCAGGCGATCGGCAATACCTGGCCGGCGCTTCTCAGCAGTGCGGCACGCGTAGTCACGTTCTGCATTCCAGCCGTGTGGCTATCAATGCAGCCGTGGGTGCGGCTCGAGCACTTCTGGTTTTTGTCAGTAGCGACCATCGCTCTGCAGGCCGTCTTCAGCCTGTGGCTGCTGCTCGATCAGTTCCGCAAGCGACTCGCATTCGCCACCTGAGCAAGAGCAGTTGCGTGCGGCCATTGGGTCACTGCGTAGAGCAGTTGCGTGCGGCCATTGGGGTGAATACCGTGAACGCCGTGCGCCGGGGTCACGACGAGGGAAGGTAGAGAGCTGAAGCTTGTATCCCCGCGAACATAGAAGCCGGCGCCCGTCGTCAGGTATTGCACCCCAATGTCCACCCGCTCCTGCTCTTCATCGATGGAGTGAGTTCTGCGGCTCGCGCCTAAGAGCCTTTGAGTTGGGACTGCGTAGTTGGAGAAGATAGGCATGGTCGCGAAGCGAAACACCCCCAACTATCTCTTGCTAAGTAATGCAGGACGCTCGGGGCGTTGGGTGGGTGTGCCTTGAGAGCGTGTGTGACATGCCCTCTGTCCGGGCGATCAGCGCTCAGACCTGATGCGTCGATGGATAGGTGGGTAGACAACGTCTGAGCGCCGCCCGGACTGAGGGTTCGCGTGCGATTTTGAGTTCTTGACTCGAAATCGCACTGCGCATTTCACCC
>DASQOO010000181.1:0-11537 GCA_035644435.1 Steroidobacteraceae bacterium
GCCGGACAGCTCGAGGTAGCGCAGCGTTTCCGCGTCGATCGGGAAGATGGCGCAGGTGCTGCCGAACTCCGGCGACATGTTGGCGATCGTGGCGCGGTCGGCGAGCGGCAGGTTGCCCAGTCCGTCGCCGAAGAACTCGACGAATTTGTCGACCACACCCTTCTTGCGCAGCATCTCCGTGACCGTGAGCACCAGGTCCGTGGCCGTGGCGCCCGGGTTGAGACTGCCCGTCAGCCGGAAGCCGATGACCTGCGGAATCAGCATCGTCACGGGCTGGCCCAGCATCGCAGCTTCCGCCTCGATGCCGCCCACACCCCACCCCAGCACGCCGAGACCGTTCACCATCGTGGTGTGTGAATCGGTGCCGACCAGTGTGTCGGGATACGCCACGCGCTTGCCGTCGCGCTCCTCGTCGAATACGACGCGTGCCAGGTACTCGAGATTGACCTGGTGCACGATGCCGGTATTCGGCGGCACCACCTTGAAATTGCGGAACGCCGTCTGGCCCCAGCGCAGGAACGCGTAGCGTTCCCGGTTGCGCTGAAACTCGATCACGTTGTTGAGCGAGAGCGCCCTGGCGCTGCCGTATTCATCGACCTGCACCGAATGATCGATGACCAGCTCGGCCGGGGCGAGCGGGTTGATCTCTTGCGGATTGCCACCGAGCTTCACCATCGCTTCGCGCATCGCGGCGAGATCCACGATCGCCGGTACGCCGGTGAAGTCCTGCATGATGACGCGGCTCGGCGTGAACGAAATCTCGTGGCTGGGTTGCGCCGCCGGATCCCACTTGATGAGTGCCTCGATATCGGCGCGCGTGACGCTCACGCCATCCTCGAAGCGCAGCAGATTCTCGAGGAGGATCTTGAGCGAATACGGCAAGCGCTTGAGGTCACGGCCCTTGAGAGCGGCGAGGCTCACGATTTCACAAGACCGAGAGCCGACCCGCAGCTGGGACCGCGTCTTGAAACTGTCGCTCATGGTTCCTCCGTCCGAAGAGGCCGCGAATTATATCGGCATTCGCACCGACGGCGCATCGCGTGCCAGGGCGCGTGGCTGGGCAGGCAGGACTTGCTCGATCACCGCGCCGCCGAGACAGATCTCACCGTCATAGAAGACCGCGGACTGGCCAGGCGTGATCGCACGCTGGGGTGCGGCGATAATGACATGTACGCCGTGTCCGTCACGGCGAACCGTGCAAGGGTGGTCCGCTTGCCGGTAGCGAACGCGCACGCTGCAGTCGAGTGGAACCGCGGGCGCGGCGCCAAGCCAATGAGGGGGCGCGATGCGAAACGATTCGCTGAGCAGCAGGGCATGCTCGCTGCCTTGCACGACGACCAGCACGTTGCGCTCGAGATCCTTCGCGGCGACGTACCACGGTTCCTCGGGCCCGCCTGCGACGCCACCGAGACCAATGCCATGGCGCTGGCCGAGCGTGTAGTACATCAGGCCCTGATGCGCTCCGATCACCTCGCCGGCGACGGATTCGATCGGTCCCGGCTGCGCGGGAAGATAGCGCGCGAGGAACGAGTGGAACGGGCGTTCGCCTATGAAGCAGATGCCGGTGCTGTCCTTCTTGTCGAACACCGGGAGTGCCGCGTCCCGCGCGAGCCGGCGCACTGCGTGCTTGGTGAGCTCGCCGATGGGGAACAGCGTGACGGGCAGCGCCGCCGGGTCGATGCTGTGCAGGAAGTAGCTCTGGTCCTTCGCCGCATCGACACCCTTGAGCAGGCGATATCCGGATGGGGTCTGCACGATGCGCGCGTAATGGCCGGTTGCGAACCGATCCGCACCCAAACGGCGCGCGTAGGCGAGACAGGAGCCGAACTTGATCTGGCGGTTGCACAGGACGTCGGGATTCGGCGTGCGTCCGGCACGATGCTCGGCCAGGAAATGCTCGAACACCTGCGCCCGGTACTCGGCGGCGAAACTGACCCGGTGCAGCGGAATCGCCAGGCGCTCGCACACCCGCCGCGCATCCTGGAAATCCTGTGCGGTAGTGCAGTAGCCATCGTCATCGTCTTGGTCCCAGTTACTCATGAAGAGGCCCTGCACGCGGTAGCCTTGCTCGAGCAGGAGCCAGGCGGCCACGGCGGAATCCACGCCACCGGACATGCCGACGATCACCAGAAGGGAGGAATTCGAGCTCACGCCGCCATTATAAGAGGCGCGCGGCGACCCAGCGGCTCGGCTACAGAACGGCGGCGCGCGCGGCGACTTGCTCGGGTGGCAGCTGGCTCAACAATCCAAGGGGAAACCGCACGCCGGCGAGGTAGTCATCCACACAGCGCAGCACCATCGGGGAACGCAGCCGGGCCTCGTTCCCGAGAAGCTGATCGCGGGTCAGCCAATGCACCCGCAGGATGCCGACGTCCAGCGGACGGCTGACATCCTGGCTGCTGACCGTGCCGCTATACGCGACCCGCAGGAAAGTCTTTTGATTGGTAGGGTTCTTCCACAGGTAAACGCCCACGATCGCTTGTGGCTCGAACTGCCAGGCTGTTTCTTCGAGGGTTTCGCGCACCACGGCGCGCACGAAGTCTTCTCCCTCTTCGACGTGGCCGGCGGGCTGGTTGAAGACGCGCCGTCTTGCCGCCCGCTCCTCCACGATCAGGAATCGACCACGTTCCTCGACCACCGCGGCAACGGTGAGTTCGGGCTTCCAGATCATGGGTCGAGCATGGCGAGCCGGCGGGAGAACTCAGCCGCGCATCATGCGGATTTCAGGCTCAGGCTCGCTGGCCCGCCAGACGTCGTCGAAGTAGCTGAGGTACTTGCGGGCGATGGCGGTGTCGTTGAGCTCGGCCATCCCATCCCAGCGGGTCGCCTGCAGCCGATAGACCAGTGCGCGATCATCGGCGATCAGGAACGCTGCGGCGTTGTTGCGATAGTCGACATGCACGTTGCGCAAGTCGATGTAGGTGGTGAGGCGCCGTCCCATGGCGAGAAAGCGGTTGCCTTCGCGAATGGTGCGCGACGGCTCGGAAATGAGCACTCGCACGCGGGCGTAGCCGCGCGCCAGCACCAGGTGCTTGACGACTTCGAGAAAGGCGTGCTGGTCGTAGAGCTGCGGCTCGAGGTCGGGCGTGTAGATGCTCAGGTTGCGACGCGCGGTCGAGGCGACTTCGACGACAGCTTTGCGCACCTCCTCGAGCGAAGTGAGGATGCTGCGCGAACTGCTCGCTTCGAACACGGTGCTCATCCTTGGGTCGTGAGCTTGCGGCTCATCCTCTGGTGCGCAATGCCGGCTTCATCGAATACGGGTCCCTGGGCGACGAAACTGTGATGCAGGTAGAAGGGGAGTGCGTGAACCTGCGCGTGCAGGTAGACCGATTCGAGTCCTTGACGGCGCGCTTGCCCCACGAGCCACTCCAGAATTTCGCCCCCGAGTCCGAGCCCCCTGTATTCGTTGAGGACAGCGAGGCGGCCAATCTTACCGGTGGGCTCGAGACGGCCCGTGCCAACTGCGTCACGTTTCCCCTTCAGAACAAGGGCATGGACGCAAGTTAGGTCGGCCTCATCCCACTCTTCGGACTCAGGAACCTGCTGTTCGACGATAAAGACGGCACGCCGGATGTGCTGCAGCGCTTCGGGGTCGTGCAGCCAGTTGGCGGGTGCGATGGTGAAATTTGTGTCTATGTCAGATCTCGCGCGCCAGTTGCGTCGCGAGACCAAGATACAGTTCGGGCGTGAGTGCTAGCAATCGTCGGCGAGCGTCCGACGGCAATTGCAGGGTTCCGATGAATGCGTGCAGTTGTTCGCGATCGATCGCACGCCCGCGCGAGAACTCCTTGAGTTTCTCGTAGCCGTCCGGAATTCCGCACGCTCGCATCGCGGTCTGCACCGCTTCGGCAAGCACTTCCCAGGCTTGCTCGAGATCTTCCCGCATGCGTTGCGCATCGACTTCGAGCCGCCCCAGTCCGCGCAGCGCCGCCTGCGTTGCGAGCAGCGAATGTCCCAGCGCGACGCCGAGATTGCGCAGCACGGTCGAATCGGTCAGGTCGCGCTGCCAGCGAGAAATCGGCAGCTTGTCCGCGAAATGCCCGAGCAAGGCATTGGCGAGTCCCAGGTTGCCCTCGGCATTTTCGAAGTCGATCGGGTTCACCTTGTGCGGCATGGTCGAGGAACCGACTTCCTGCGCCACGACTCGTTGCCGAAAATAGCCCAGCGATATGTAGCCCCACAGATCGCGGCACAGGTCGATCAGGATCGTGTTGTGGCGCGCGAGCGCGTCGCAGTACTCGGCGATCCAGTCATGCGGCTCGATCTGCGTCGAGTACGCGTTCCACTCCAGGCCCAGGGACTCGACCAGGTTGCGGCCCAGGCGCAGCCAATCGACGTCCGGGAAGCCGGCGAAATGCGCATTGAAATTGCCCACCGCGCCGTTGAACTTGCCCAGGATCCGCACTTCGGCCCAGCCCGTCTGCTGCCGATCCAGGCGCGCCACGAAGTTCGCGAGTTCCTTCCCGATCGTGGTCGGGCTCGCGGTCTGGCCGTGAGTGCGCGCCAGCATGGGAGTGGAGGCGTGCTCGTGCGCGAGATCACGCAGGCGCTCGGCGAGCTTCGACATCGCGGGCAGGAGCTGGCGCGCCCGCGCCTCCTGCAGCATCAGGGCGTAGGAGAGATTGTTTATGTCCTCCGAGGTACAGCCTAAGTGCACGAACTCGAGTTGCGCCGGCGTTGCTCCCGCGCCCTGCAAGCGCTCGCGCACGTAGTACTCGACCGCCTTGACGTCGTGATTGATGCGCTTCTCGATCGCCTTGACCGCCCCGGGATCGATGCTCGCGGGATCCTTGGCGAGACGTTCCGCTTCGGCGCGTGTGGGTTCGGAAACTTTCTGCAGGACCGGCGCTGGCAAATTTGTGCACAGCTGCTGCCACCACAGCGCCTCGACGCGGACGCGCTGACGAATCAATCCGGCTTCGCTGCATAGTGCACGCAGCCCGGCGAGCTGCGCGGCATAACGGCCATCGACTGGTGAAAGCGCCTCGAGCTCGGGTGAGGTCATGCCGGTGTCCGGCGCAAGTGCTAGGATGCAGCATCATACCGCAAGTGCTGCGCTCGGCCTTCACTGCCTTGCGTTTGCCCGCATCTGTGGCAGCGCGCCCGAACGCACCGAGGTTCGCTGGATGACGGAAAAGAAAGTCAGGATTGAGCGCGACAGCATGGGCGAGCTGCGAGTACCGGCCGAGGCGCTCTGGGGAGCGCAGACCCAGCGCGCGGTGCAGAATTTCCCGCTCAGCGGGCTCAGGATGCCACGCGCTTTCATCTGCGCCCTCGGACTCATAAAGGAAGCCGCCGCGGGTGCCAACCAGGACCTCGGCGTGCTCGATGCAAACGTAGCCGCGCGTATCGCCACAGCAGCGCGCGCCGTCGCCGACGGCAAGCATGATGCACAGTTTCCCATCGACGTGTTCCAGACCGGCTCGGGCACCAGTTCCAACATGAATGTCAACGAGGTGATTGCGCACCTCGCAAGTGCCGAGCTGGGGCGGGAAGTGCACCCGAACGATCACGTCAACATGGGCCAGAGCAGCAACGACGTGATACCCACCGCGATCCATGTCAGCGCTGCGCTCGAACTCGAGCACAAGCTCTTGCCCGCATTGCGCCACCTGCACGCCACCCTCGATCGCAAGTCGCGGGAGCTCGCGGACGTCGTGAAGACCGGCCGCACTCATCTGATGGATGCGATGCCGGTAACGCTAGGTCAGGAACTCGGTGGCTGGCGCACGCAGATCGGCAACGACATTGCGCGTCTCGAGGCGGGCAGGGAGCGATTGCTCGCGCTCGCTCAAGGTGGAACCGCGGTGGGCACCGGCATCAATGCGCATCCGAAGTTCGGTGCGCTCTTTGCCGCCCGACTCGCCAAGCGCACCGGCCTGGCGTTTACCACCAGCCGGGACTATTTCGAGGCCCTCAGCTCGCAGGACACCGCGGTCGAGCTTTCCGGCCAGCTCAAGGTCGTCGCCGTGTCGCTGACCAAGATCGCCAATGACCTTCGCTGGATGAACAGCGGCCCGCTGGCGGGACTGGGCGAAATCGCCCTGCCGGCCCTCCAGCCGGGCAGCAGCATCATGCCGGGCAAGGTCAATCCCGTGATCCCGGAAGCGGTAGCGATGATTGCAGCGCAGGTGATCGGTAACGACCTGACAATCACGATTGGCGGTCAGGCGGGCAATTTTCAGCTCAATGTCATGCTGCCGGTGATTGCTTACAACCTGTTGCAGAGCCTGGAACTGCTCGCCAGCGGCGCGCGCGCGCTGGCCGACAGTGCGATCGCGGGGTTCACCGTGAACCAGGCACGCCTTGGAGAAGCGCTCGATCGCAATCCCATCCTGGTGACTGCTCTGAATCCGGTCATCGGCTATGAAAAGGGCGCGGCCATCGCGAAGAAGGCCTATGCCGAGGGCCGTCCGATCGCAGATGCCGCCCGCGCGATGACCGATCTCAGCGCCGAAGAGCTCAAGAAACTTCTCGATCCCCGCGAGCTCACGCGCGGCGGCATCAAGGGAGGCGGGGGCGGCGGCGGATGACTCGACGCGTGTCGAGTACCGACGGTACGCCGGGTGGCGATGCCTTGCTGCGCGCGCGTATCCGCCAGCGCTTCGCGGGTACGGCCCCAGGCAACGACTCGGGCGAGGCGTGGCTCGCAGGGCTGCCGCCCGAACTCACCGCCAGCTTCCATCACTTGATGCCAGCGCAGCCGACACGTGCCGCCGTGCTGGTACCGATCGTCGACCGGGACGAGGGCCTCACCGTGCTGCTTACGCAGCGCGCCGCCGACCTCAAGCATCACCCCGGGCAGATCAGCTTCCCGGGCGGGCGGCTCGAGCCGGACGACGAAGGTGCAGTCGCGGCTGCGTTGCGGGAGACCGAAGAAGAGATCGGGCTGCGACGCAGCTTCGTGGAGGTGGTGGGATACCTGCCGGATCACCTGATCATCAGTGGCTATCGTGTCACGCCGGTAATCGGCTTCGTCAGGCCCGGCTTCGAGCTCGAGCTCGACACTACGGAGGTCTCCGAAGCCTTCGAGGTGCCGCTGCAGTTTCTGCTCGATCCGGCTCATCACAAGGCGCGGCGGCGTCAGCTGGGCGAAGGTGAGATCGAGGTGTACGACATCCCCTACGGCGAGCGCAATATCTGGGGCGCCACGGCCGGCATGCTCATGACGCTCTACCGCCTGCTGAGCGAATGAAAACTCCCGGGCCAAAGCCGATCGAGCAACTGCTGCAGATCATGGCGCGACTGCGTTCGCGCGACGGCGGCTGTCCCTGGGACCTGGAACAGACCTTCGCCAGCATCGCGCCGTACACGATCGAGGAAGCTTACGAAGTTGCCGATGCCATCGAGAGCGGCGATCCGGAGCAATTGCGCGATGAACTTGGCGACCTGCTGTTCCAGGTGATCTTTCACTCGCGTCTCGCCGAGGAGGCGGGCCGGTTTCAATTCGACGATGTGGTCGCGGCGATCTGCGACAAGATGACCCGCAGGCATCCGCATGTCTTCGGCAGCGAGCGGATCGCGAGCTCAGCGGATCAGTCCCGGGCCTGGGAAGAACACAAGAAGCGGGAACGCGCCGATGAGGCGTCGCCGAGCCTCCTCGATGGAATCGCGCGCGGTTTGCCGGCCCTGACGCTCGCGAACAAGGTCGGCAAGCGCGCGGCCAGTGTCGGTTTCGATTGGCCGGACTGGCGTGGGGCGCGGGCCAAGGTCGACGAGGAGCTGCGCGAGCTGGATGCGCTCGACGCAGATCGCGGACGCTCCGGGGAGCTGGCGGCAGAGCTCGGCGATGTATTGCTCGCGCTGGTCAACCTGTCACGTCATCTCGGGGTCGATCCCGAAACGGCCTTGCGCGCCAGCAACACGCGCTTCGAGCAACGCTTCCGTCATCTCGAGGAGCGCGTGCTGGAGAGTGGCCGGCAGCTCCAGGACCTCGATGCGGCTGAGTTCGACATACTCTGGAATGCGGCAAAAACCGCGCTGAAACAGCCCTGATTCCACCTTTTCCGAGCTGGCAAACCGAGTTCAGTTCGCATTCAGAGTGCCTGCCGTAGTTTGGCGCCACGCTCGCTAGTGAACCGGATTCGACCTGCAGCGCGAGCGCAAAGGAGCCTGACATGTTTACGCGAGTGATGACCTGCGTCGTCGTAGCCTCCGTGCTGGCTGCGCCCGCGGCGCTTGCCGATCCGAAGCACGGCCAGCCGTACGGCACCTATCGCAATGCCAGCCAGGGCAATGCGAACCAGGATTTCGACTACGCGCGTGTGATCCACGTCGAGCCGATCATCCGCCAGGTACGCGTCGACGTGCCGCAGCGTGAGTGCTGGATGGAGACGCGCTACGACCAGCCGACACCGTCGTATGGGGGCACCGCGGGCCCGACGCTCGTGGGTGCGTTGATCGGCGGCGCTATCGGCCACCAGGTCGGCGCCGGTCGCGGCAAGGACGCAGCCACCGTCGCGGGTATCGTCATCGGCTCCGCGCTCGGTCATAACGCGGCCGTGCGCAGCCAGGCGCAGTACGCATCGGCTCAGCCGCAGCCCTACCAGGTCGAGCGTTGCGATCAGCGCATCCAGCAGACCTACGAGGAACGTATCGACGGCTATCAGGTCGAGTACGAGTATTGCGGGCGGCACTATTTCACGCGCCTTCCCTATGACCCCGGCGAGCGTTTGCGGGTGCAAGTGGACGTCCGCCCCTCGTAGGGCGGGGCAGCGCTGGCCTTCCGGACGGGCGGATCGTTTCCGCCCGTCCCGGCTTAACGGAACAGCCCCTGCACACTAAACTGCGCGAGTACTCGCCAATCATGACCACGAGATGGGTGTGAGGAACCAACCTGTACCGACGCTTGCCCTAATGATTCTGGCCGGACTGGCATCCAACGCGGCCGTGGCACACAGGCAAGGCGTTGAGCCGGCGTCCGAATCCCGGTCGCACGCGGAAACGCGTGGCCAAGGGGGCGTCTCACTGGATGCGGCGGTACAAATGGTCCAGCAACGCTACAAAGCTCGTGTCGTGCGGGCCGAGACTCGCCAGGAGAACGGACGCACCGTCTACGTGCTGAGACTGCTCAACACTGACGGCAAGGTATGGACTGTTCGCGTGGACGCGGATTCGGGCGCGGTGCTCTAGGACCGTGCGCACGTCAGGCGTGAGCGCGAACCTGATTTCCGAGCGAGGCATTGAGCGCAATGCGAATTCTGATCGTCGAAGATGAGCAAGTGTTACGCGAGTCC
Organism: Steroidobacteraceae bacterium; assembly: GCA_035644435.1. Classification (GTDB taxonomy): domain Bacteria; phylum Pseudomonadota; class Gammaproteobacteria; order Steroidobacterales; family Steroidobacteraceae; genus DATBVX01. Next base: position 9,240 of record DASQOO010000181.1, read on the forward strand.
CTGGTTACGCAGCTGGGCGCCGCCGGCTTCAATGTCGACGCGGCCGCCGACGGCGAAGAGGGGCTGTACGCCGGTAAGGAATATCCACTGGACCTGGCAATCATCGACCTGGGATTGCCGAAGATGTCCGGCATAGACCTGATCCGGCAGTTGCGCGGGGCGGGGCGGAGCTTCCCGGTCCTGATCCTGACCGCGCGCGATCGCTGGCAGGACAAGGTCGAGGGTCTGCAGTCCGGTGCGGACGACTATCTCGCCAAGCCATTTCACGTGCAGGAATTGGTGGCACGCGTGCAGGCGCTGCTGCGGCGCTCGGGCGGTTGGTCGCAGCCCGTGCTGCAGTGTGGAGACATCAGCCTGGACACGCGCAGCCAGGTGGTCTCGGTGGGCGACACAGTGGTCGAACTCACCTCTTTTGAGTATCGGATCCTCGAATTCCTGATGCTGCGCGCCGGTGAAGTGATCTCCAAGGCGGAGCTCACCGAGCGTCTGTATGCACAGGACTTCGAGCGCGACAGCAACGTCATCGAGGTCTTCATCGGTCGTCTCAGGCGCAAGCTTGATCCGGAAGGCGCGCGCCAGCCGATCGAAACCTTGCGTGGGCGGGGTTATCGACTGGCACTGACACGCGCCGAAGAGCCGGGCGCACGCGCCGACGGCTGATGTCCTCGCTCAGCGGGAGACTGCTGGCATCGGTTTCCCTGCTGCTGATTCTCTTTTTCGGGGTCACCATCGCCGCGCTGGATGCGGTGTTTCGTGATCTCAGCCAGCGCAGCATCGGCGAGCTGCTGGACGCACAGCTGGTCGCATTGCTCGCCGCCTGCGAACCTGACGATCACGGCAACGTGCAGCCCGCAGGCGCGCTGGCGGAAGCGCGCCTGCGGCAGCCCGGTTCGGGCCTGTACGCGGAGATCCGCAGCCCTGACGGCAAACTGATCTGGCGCTCGCCATCGCTGCTCGGCAACCAGATCGATTTCGGTGGCCCGGTGGCGCCTGGCGCGCACAACCTCGAGCAACGCACCCTGGGCGGCAATCTCAGGACCATGGTCCTGACCTCGTCCATCAATTGGGAAATTGCCAAGGGCGCGAACCGCCAATTCATCTTCAGTGTGGCAACGAGTCTGGCGCCGTATGAAGCGCAGCTCGCGCGTTTTCGCAGCCAGATGCTCGGCTGGTTCCTGGGGCTCTTCGTATTGCTGGTGGGCTCGCTCGCACTCCTGCTGCGCTGGGCGCTTGCGCCCTTGCGACAGATCGAAGCGGAGATAGGCGAGGTCGAGGCCGGCCAGCGCGCCTCCCTGAGCGCATCGCAGCCACGGGAGTTGCTGGGTCTCGCGGCCAACATGAATGCGCTGCTGAAGAGCGAGCGACAGCGCGTGGAGCGCTATCGCAATACCCTGGGAAATCTCGCGCACAGTCTCAAGACGCCGCTCGCGGTGATCCGTTCCACGCTGGCGGGCGAGTCGGCCATCGATCGACGCCACGAAATCGTGAATCAGCAGATCGACCGCATGAACGCGATCGTGCAGCACCAGCTCAAGCGCGCTGCGGCTTCGGGCGGGGCGGTGGTGGGACAGAGCACCGTGGACGTGGTGCCCTTGTTGACGGAACTGCGCGCGGCCTTGAGCAAGGTCTACTCGAACCGGGACCTGCTGATCGAAATCATCGCTGCCGAGCGCGTCGCGTTCACCGGCGACCGGGGCGACCTGTTCGAGTTGCTGGGCAACCTGCTCGACAACGCCTGCAAATGGTGCCACTCACGCGTTCGGGTGACAGTGGGTCGTGCGTCACAGGCCGACGCGCGGACCCGCCTGCAGCTCACGGTGGAGGACGACGGCGCCGGTATCGCGAGCGTGCATCGACAACGCATCCTCGAACGTGGCGCGCGTGCCGATGAGCATGTCGACGGCCAGGGTCTCGGTCTCGCAATGGTCCGCGAGATCGTGGAGCTCTACGACGGCACGCTGGAGATCGGCGACTCGCTCCTGGGCGGGGCGCGAGTCTCGGTCTGCCTGCCGGGCCGTTAGGGAAGCCTGTGAAGGGCTTCCTTATTACTTGTCGCCTAGCAGGGGCTTGAGGAGATCGATTGGCAGCGGGAACAGAATGACCGAGCTTCTGTCGCCGGAGATGTCGGCGACCGTCTGCAGGTAACGCAGTTGCATCGCCTTCGGTTCCGCCGCCAGCGAGTGCGCGGCTTCGACCAGCATCTGGGCCGCCTGCTTCTCCCCCTCGGCGTGAATAATCTTCGCCCGCCGCGTGCGCTCCGCTTCCGCCTGCTTGGCGATGGCGCGGATCATGCTCTCG
>DASQOO010000182.1:0-19717 GCA_035644435.1 Steroidobacteraceae bacterium
CCTGTTCGCGACGCGTGGCCACGATCTGCGCGCGCCGCTGCGCGCCGGCGCGAGCGACCAGCAGTTGCTGGAGCAGGTTCGCGAGCTGTGGCGCAAACGGACCGACCGCTACAGCGAATTGCGTGCCTCGACCAAGGTTCACGGCGAACACAAGGTCGAGATGTACTATATCGGCGGGTGAACATGGCGAAGCTGTCACACATCGATCCGGGCGGCCGCCCCACCATGGTCGACGTCAGCGACAAGGTCGCGACGCGGCGGACGGCGATTGCCCAGAGCATCGTGCGCCTGCCGGCGGTCGTGGCCGAAGCGCTCGCCGGCTCCGGCTTTCGCACCGCCAAGGGCCCGGTGTTCGATACCGCAATTGTCGCGGGTGTCATGGCCGCCAAGCGCACCCACGAGCTCATTCCCTTCTGCCACCCGCTCGGGATCGAGAATTGCCGCATCGAAATACGCATGGAGGATGGCGCCGAGATCCTGATCCGCTGCACCGTGAGCGTGCATCACAAGACCGGCGTCGAGATGGAAGCGTTGACCGGCGCATCGGTCGCGGCCTTGACCATCTACGACATGTGCAAGGCGCTCTCGCACGACATCGTGATCAGTGAGACACGCCTGCTCGAAAAGCATGGCGGCAAGAGCGGCAAGGACGAAGAGCCGCTCAGCGTCTAGTGCCAGCCATGGTCAGCCCTTCCATTTACGGCCTGGTACTCGCCGGCGGCGCGAGCACGCGCATGCTGCGCGACAAAGCGGCGCTGAGCTATCACGGCAAGCCACAGCTGCAATGGACGTGGGAACTGCTCGATCAACTCTGTGAGCGCGCGTTCGTTTCGGTGCGACCCGACCAGGCGAAAGACGCGGTGCGTGCGCAGCTGCCGCAGATCCTCGATCAGCTCGAGGGCAAGGGGCCGATCGCCGGGATCGCCGCTGCGCAGGCGGCACATCCGGACGTAGCCTGGCTGGTGCTTGCCTGCGACCTGCCCTATCTCAGCCGCGCAACGCTTGCCTACCTGATCGCGAACCGCGATCCGGGACGACTGGCCACCTCATTTCGCAGCAGCCACGACGGCTTGCCCGAGCCGCTCTGCGCGATCTACGAGCCGGCCAGCCGCACCACGATCTCGACTTACATTCACGCGGGCAAGCAGTGTCCGCGGAAATTTCTCATCCAGTCGGACGTGAAGCTCCTCGATCAGATCGACCGGCGCTGGCTCGACAATGCGAATACGCCCGATGAGTTTCGCGCTGCCGGTGGCGCCCTGGAGACCAGGCCGGCAACGCGAACCTTGCATGTCCAGTACTACGCGGTGATGCGCGAACGCGCGGGCCGCAATGAAGAGGACCTGGTCACCTCTGCGGCCACACCCGCGGAGCTCTATGCGGAGCTCAGCCGTCGCTATCCGTTTGCGCTCACCAGGGAGCAGCTCAAGGTGGCCGTGAATTCGGAGTTCGCCGACTGGTCGGCACCGCTGCGCGATCGCGACTCCGTCGTATTCATTCCACCGGTAGCAGGCGGATGAGCGCTTTTCGCTTCAGCACCGGGCCCTTCGACACCGGCGCGCTGCGCGAGTCGCTGGCGGATCCCGGCGCCGGCGGATTTGCCGCCTTCGAGGGCTGGGTTCGCAATCACAACGAAGGGCAGATCGTCGCGCGTCTCGAATACGAGGCTTTCGCAGCGCTCGCGGTCAAGGAAGGTGAGCGCATCATCGAGGAGGCGCGCCGGCGCTTTCCCATCCTGCAGGCGGCCTGTGTGCACCGGATCGGCGCGCTCGCGATCGGCGAGCTGGCAGTGTGGGTCGGCGTGAGCGCTCCGCACCGGGACGAGGCGTTTGCCGCCTGTCGCTACATCATCGACGAAGTAAAGCATCGCGTTCCGATCTGGAAGAAAGAGCACTACCTCAACGGTGATTCGGGCTGGGTCAATTGCGAGCGCTGTGCCACACCGCCACACGAACACGATCACGATCACGGCACGCAGCATCGGCACGAACATCGGCCCGATTACTCGCGGCAGATCGCCCTCAGGGAAGTCGGTGCCGCCGGCCAGGCGCGGCTGCGCGAGAGCCGGGTGCTCGTGATCGGCGCTGGCGGGCTCGGCGTCCCGGTACTTTCATACCTGGCGGGCGCGGGCGTGGGCACGATCGGTATTGTCGATGGCGATCGGCTCGAGGCCAGCAACCTGCATCGTCAACCGCTTTACTCACTCGCGGACGTTGGCGAGCCGAAGGCCCGCCTCGCAGCCGAACGGTTACGCGCGCTCAATCCCGAGGTGGAGTTCGCGGTTCATGCCGAGCGCTTCGACGGCGAGAATGCGCGGCGCCTCGTGGCTGGTTACGACCTCGCCATCGACTGCAGCGACAATTTCGCGACCAAGTTCCTGCTCAACGATGCCTGCGTGCTCGCTGGCAAGCCCGCCATCTTCGCCAGCGTCTATCAATACGAAGGACAGTTGCAGACCTATCACCCGGGCAATGACAACGTGTGCTTGCGTTGCCTGTGGCCCGACGCGACACGCGACGGGATCGTCGGCAATTGTGCCGAGGCGGGTGTGCTCGGTCCGGTTCCCGGCGTGTTCGGCAGTCTGCAGGCGGTCGAAGCGCTGAAGATGCTGCTCGATCTGCCCGGACAGTTGCACAACGAACTGCTGATCATGGATCTGACCAGCCTCGAGACGCGGCGCATCCGGATGGCGCGCGCCAGCAACTGTCGCGGCAGGGCTTGCACGCTGATCACCGACGTGCCGCGAGCGACCGAGGCGCTGCCTGCCGATCTCGAACTGACCTTCGGTTCGCTCGACAAGGCGGTCAATGCGGGTTACGAGGTGATCGACATTCGCGACGCGAATGAAGTGGCGCGCGCTCCGGCGCCGGACCGGCGCTGCCGGCACATTCCGTTGCACGAGTTGCTGCACGATCGCGTCGCGCTCGATCCGGAGCGGCGCTATCTGCTGTTATGTGCCCGTGGCGCCCGCAGCCGCGCGGCGGCGGCAGAGTTGCGCAATCACGGCCTGTCGAGGGTGTTCTCCCTGCGTGGCGGCATCGCGGCACTCTTCTCCTGAAGCGGGGTCAGGGCCGCCGGACCTGCCCGTCACCGTGGACGAGATACTTGTAGCTCGTCAGCTGCTCGATCCCGACCGGGCCGCGCGCATGGAACTTGTCGGTCGAGATGCCGATCTCCGCACCCATGCCGAACTCGCCGCCGTCCGCGAATTGCGTGGACGCGTTGTGCAAGACAATCGCACTGTCGACCAGTGACAGGAACAGGCCGGCCGTTTTGTCGTTGTCAGTGACGATGGACTCGGTGTGAGCCGAGCCGTACTTGTGGATGTGGGCGATCGCTCCATCGACCCCCTCGACCAGCTTCACCGCGATGATCGCATCGAGATACTCGGTGTACCAATCCTCTTCGGTGGCCGGTCGCACGCGCGTATCGACGCGTTGCACGCTGCTGTCCCCGCGCACCTCGCACTTTGCCTCGAGCAGCGCCGCAACGATCGGCTCGAGGTGAGTTGCGGCGACCGCGCGGTCGACGAGGAGCGTTTCCGCCGCCCCGCACACGCCGGTGCGGCGCAATTTCGCGTTGAGCACCACTTGTCGTGCCATCTCGAGATCGGCGTCGCGATCGACGTAGACATGGCAGTTGCCTTCGAGGTGGCCGATGACGGGCACGCGCGCTTCCTGCAGCACGCGCGCCACCAGGCTCTTGCCACCACGTGGCACGACCACGTCGATGAACTCTCGCATGTTCGCCAGCATGTAGCCGACGATGGCGCGATCGGCGGTGCCGATCAGCTGGATGGCGCTCGACGGCAAGCCGGCAGCATCGAGACCATCGATAAGGCAGGCGTGAACGGCACGATTCGAATGCTGGCTTTCGGAGCCGCCGCGCAGAATCACCGCATTGCCGGACTTCAGGCTGAGCGCACCGGCGTCCGCGGTCACGTTCGGTCGGCTCTCGTAGATCATGCCGATGACGCCGAGCGGCACTCGCACGCGCTGGATCCGCAATCCGTTGGGCCGCGTCCATTGCGCCAGCACGGTGCCGATCGGATCCGGCAGGGCGGCGATGGTTTCGAGGCCGAGCGCCATCTTCTCGATCCCCTCGTCAGTGAGTTTCAGCCGCTCGAGCAGTGCGTCGCGCAGGCCCTTGCGAGCAGCCTCTTCCATGTCGCGACGATTCGCGATCACCAGGTCCGAACGTCGGCGCCGGACCGCAGCGGCAGCTGCACGCAATGCCTGGTCTTTCTGCGTCGACGCTGCCTGCGCAAGCACCTGCGCCGCCGCCACCGCGGCGCGCCCGGTCGCTTGCATCAGCTCGGCGAGTGTCTGCTCGGGAACCGGATCGTCAGCATTGAGAACTTCGGTAGTCATACGCGCCAGCCCGGAACTTCAAGAGTTCAGTTCCTGTGGTGCCTGCAGCTCGACTGGATTCGTCTCGATCAGCAGCACGAGATCGTCGCGATGGATCATTTCATCGCGTCCACGGTAGCCAAGTATCGCCTCGATTTCCGAACTCCTGCGGCCCATGATGCGCGCCGCATCTGCGTCCGAGTACGCGCTGATGCCGCGCGCGATTTCACGGCCGTCGGCGGCGAGCACACTTACAGTATCACCACGTTCGAATCGCCCCAGCGACTTGATCACGCCTGCGGGAAGCAGGCTCTTGCCGCCCGCCAGGGCCGCGACCGCGCCGGCGTCGACCGTCAGCGCTCCCGCGGGACGCAAGGTGCCCGCGATCCATTGCTTGCGCACACTCACCGGTGAGGCCGCCGACAGGAACCAGGTGCAGAGTGCGCCCTCCTCGATGCGTCGCAGCGGGTGCAGCGTATGCCCGTTGGCGATGCACATCGTGCAACCCGCATTGAGCGCGATGCGTGCCGCGGCCAGCTTGGTCGCCATGCCGCCGGTACCAACCTGCGAGCCGACACCACCAGCCATTGCTTCGATCTGCGGCGTCACCTGCAGAACCTTGTTGACGAGCTCGGCCTGGGGATTCTTGCGCGGATCAGCCGTGTACAGCCCGTCGACGTCGGAAAGGAGCACGAGGCAGTCAGCGCTGATCGTTTGCGCGACGCGCGCGGCGAGGCGGTCATTGTCGCCGTAGCGGATTTCCGCGGTCGCCACCGTGTCGTTTTCGTTGATGACCGGCACGGCGCCAAGGCGCAGGAGCGTATTGAGCGTACTGCGCGCGTTGAGGTAGCGGCGCCTGATCTCGGTGTCATCGAGCGTCAATAGCACCTGCGACACGACGATGTCGTGGCGTTCGAGCTCCTCCTTCCAGGCGTGTGCGAGACGGATCTGGCCGACCGCCGCGGCGGCCTGGCTCTCCTCGAGCCGCAGTCTCCCGTCGGGCAATCCGACATGACGTCGCCCCAAGGCGATAGCGCCGGAAGAAACGATGACGACGTCCTGGTTCCGGCGGCGTGCGCGCGCGACATCTTCAGCCAGTGACTCGAGCCAGGCGCGGTTGAGGCGGCCGCTCGCCTGATCCACGAGCAGCGCCGAACCCACCTTGACGACCAGGCGGCGCGCCTGGGCCAGGGCGCGGGCCGCTTCTTTGCGCTCCAGGACGGTCATGACGCCACGAGTGTCGCAGGCAGGTCAGAAGTTGAGCAAGCCCGCAGCCCATGCTCCGATGCCGAGACCCAAGTACATCAGCGACAGTCCCGGGATGATGCGCCAGGCGAATTGCGGGCCTCCCGTCATCCACGCGACGATGCCCTTGCTCACCTGGTTGGTGGAGAAAGCGAGCAGGACGGCGATGCACGCCATGCTCTCAGGGATGGTCTCGTTCATTGCAAGGTTCGCCGCCGAGGCGGCCGCGGAATGGGAATCCGCGAATCCGGCCAGCGCGATGCCCGCGATCGCCCCGGCACCGCCGAACTGGTGCGCCAGCACAGCAGCCAACAGCGAAATCGCAGTCACCGCCGCCGCAAAGATGAGCGCCACGCGCGGTTCGAACGGCCGACCGTACGACGCCTTTTGCTGCGCCTTCGAATCCTTCGCGGCGCGAATCGAATAGAAGATGCCGTACGCCGCCGCGGCCAGGCCTGCGCCCAGCAATGCCGGCCAGAGCGGGCCGAGGAGCTTGCGATTGGTCACCAAGATCACGATCGCGAGTTGCACGATCGTAGCGATCGAAGACAACACCGCGCCGGCGGTCGCAGCGTGACTGAGGGCGGGTTCGGCCTTGCTGCGCGCTCCCATGACGCCGATGGTAGCGGTGCTGGAAGCAAAGCCGCCGGCGAATCCAGACAACGCCAGCCCTCGCGTCGGTCCCAGGGTACGCAACGCGACATAGCCCGCCGCGTTGATCAGCATGACAACCACGACGAGGGTCCACACCACACGCGGATTCAGCACTCCATACGGGTCGATGGCGTGATCCGGCAGGATCGGCAGCACGATGACGGCCGCCGCGGCGAGCAGCAGGCCGTCGCCGATCTCGCGCTCCGTGAGCTTGTCCTGGATGAACTCGTGCAGGCGACTGCGCGCGACCAGCACGAGCGCGCTCAGGACGCCGAGACCTGCGGCGACGATCGGCCAGCGCTGCGCCAGGCCGCCAAGCACGCAGGTCAGGACGAACGCAACTTCCGTGGTGATGCCGCGATCCTCGCTCGGATCGCGCCAGTAGGCGACGGTCGCCAGCACCAGGCTTGCGCCCACCGCCGCAAGAAGTCCGGGTGTGCCCGCGGCGAGTTGGCCGGCGGCCCCGAGAAGCGCCGCCAGAGTGAACGTGCGAACGCCTGCCGCCGCGCGCTGCGGGCCGGTGCCCTTGCTTTTTTCGCGCTCGATGCCGATCAGCAGGCCGATTCCGAACGCTACCGCCAGAGCGCGCAGACTCAGTTCCTCGACCATTCCTGCTCCGTTGCCTGACTGCACGCAACACCATACACTCCCCGAGCCGAGCGTGCCGTGCAGCCAGAGGTGTTGTTTCGTGGGCAGAGATTACGATCCCGTTCCCGGCCAGTGGTACGAAAACGCCGAGGAGGAGGAGACCTTTCAAGTCCTGAAAGTCGATGAAGACTCCGAGCTCATCGAGATCCAGTACCTCGACGGCGACATCGAAGAGATCGATCTCGAGACCTGGGCGGAAATGGATCTCGAGAAGATCGAGGAGCCGGAGGGCTGGTCGGGCTCGGCGGGCGATGACGCGGACGATGACGAAGAAGCCGATGAGGAAGAGGACGAAGACGACGACGATTGGGATGATGACGACGATGACGATGATGATGACGATCTGGACGACGACGAGGACGAGCGCGACGGCTACTGAGTGCGCCTTCTGAAGCGGCTGCCCGCTCGCCCGCATGACAGCCCACCACGAGAACTGGTTCCACGAGCGCGAATCTGCCTGGCTTTACCGACACCTCGCCCGGCACGAACCCGATCCCCGCAAGCAGCAGTTATTCAATTCGCTCGCTGACGCCGCGGAGCGGCAGGCGCTGCGCTGGAACACGGATGGCACTGCGCCGGCCTTCGTGCCAACCCTGCGCGCACGAATCATGGCCAGGCTACTGCGCTGGTTCGGCCCGCGACCGCTCAAGCCGGCACTGGCGGCGATGAAGCTGCGCGGACTCTCCGTGTACGACGCCCCGCCTCTGCCCGGCCATCCGATGCCGACATCCGTCGAGCAGATCGGGTTGCGTCATCGACGCATCTCCGGCAGCAACCTGCGCGCCGCGGTCTTCGGCGTGAACGACGGCCTCGTGTCCAACACGAGTCTGATCATGGGTGTCGCTGGTAGTGGCGTCGCGAGCGGACTCATCCTGCCCGCTGGAGTCGCTGGCTTGCTGGCGGGCGCGCTGTCGATGGCGGCAGGCGAGTATGTTTCGGTGCGCTCGCAACGCGAGATGTACGAATACCAGATCGGACTGGAACGCGACGAGCTGGAGGAATACCCCGAAGAGGAGGCCGAGGAGCTGGCGTTGATCTACAACGCGCGCGGTATGGAACTCGGCCGTGCGCGCGAAGCCAGCCGGCAGATCATGGCCGACCCGCAACAGGCATTGCAGGCACTGGCACGCGAGGAACTCGGCATCAATCCGGATGACCTCGCATCGCCGTGGGGCGCGGCCATCTCCTCGTTCATTTCCTTCGCAGTGGGCGCCTTGCTGCCGTTACTGCCGTTTCTGGTCGGCGTGCCTTTCGAGCGCGGGCTGGTGATCACAGCGGCGAGCAGCGCGATCGGGTTGTTCGCTGTGGGAATGGCGATCAGCCTGTTCACCGGTCGCGCGGCGTGGCGCAGCGGCGCTCGCATGGTCCTGATCGGTGCCGGAGCGGCACTCGTGACGTGGCTGATCGGCCGCGGTCTCGGCGTCATGATCGGCTAGGCAGGTCAGCTCGAGAGCGAGCGCAGTCTCCGCTGTGCCTGCTTGAGGGCCTTGCGGCCCTCGTTACGCAAGTGCTTCGAGGCTACTTTCGAGAGCTTGCGATCGACATTCTCGCTGCGCGACGACAGCCACTCGCGCGCATAGCGCGCGTCGAGGTGCTGGCCGATGCCGTGCTGGACCGCACGCGCCGCGATGCTGAATTGCCGCGCATCCAGGCCGACGAAGGGCGCAAGTGCATCGACAACATAGCGGTGTGCTTTCGCGCGAATGCGCAAGTTGTGCAGCCGGCGCGCGCTCTGGTCCGCACGCCGCCGCGCACGCCAGAACGCCTGCGCGGAATTCACGATCATGTCGCGCGCCGCAGTCTGTGGGTCGCGAGTTCTCAGCAGTGCCTGAACTTCGGAATTCGAACGCTCCAGTCGTGCGAGCCGCTCGCCCCATGCGAGCGAATGCGCGTGCGTGCCAAATTGGCGACGCGCCGCGACACATTCCCGGTCAAGCAATGCGATCATCCGCCGCCGTGCCGGCACGTGGCTTCCTTTCAGCCCGTTGAGCGCCTCGTGCATGCCCTCGCGCAGCACGTCAGCCTGGCGAATCGCGGCGAGTTCGAGCGCGAGTGCTCGCAGGTCACGTTTGAAACGGCGCACCTCGACACGTTTGCCGCGCTCGCCGAATGCCTCCAGAAGTGCGCGCAGACGGCGCGCTGCGACTCGCGCGCGGTGCACGGCTTCGGCGGAGGGCTTGCGCGCCACGCTGGTCGCGGCACGCTGCAGCGACAGGTGCTGTCGGGCAAAGACCAGCGCGAGGTCGCCCTGGTTCGTCTTCGATCGCTTGGCCGCTTTGCTAATCATCCTGGACCAGGACCTCGAGCTGGGCCAGCCGTCGCGCCAGGGCACCGCGCTCGTCGAGCAGTTCGACGATCACCGCCGCACCGGCAAGGTTGACGCCAAGATCGGATTGCAAGCGAAACGCGGTTTGCGCACGGCGCAGTGCGCGGGCGCCAAAGCGCCATTCCTCGGGGCGGCTCCCCTCGGCTTCCAGCAAGCCCCATTCCACCATTTCGATGAGGCTCGCGAGATCAGCGTGACACAGGCGGCACAGTTCATTGGCGCTGACACACGCCGTGTCGTCGAGCAGTTCAGCGTCGATTTTCAGCGTTGGCGAGATCATTGATCAGGTTTCCCTCGCATGGCGGCCACGATAAGCCGCAAGGCGCTTCAGTTCGGCGCGCGGATCGAACGCGAGGTCTCGTTGCATCTGCTCGTAGAGGGCGCGAGCTTTCGGAGTATCCGCCGCAGGCAGCACCACCTTGAGAACCACGAACTCATCACCGGGAGGCTTGCCCTGCAGCCCCCGACCCTTGAGACGCAGTCGCTGACCCGAGCGAGCTCCCGCAGGAATCTTCATTTCCACCGGCCCGCCGAGCGTCGGTACTTCCACACCGGCGCCGAGAGCCGCTTCCCAGGGCGCGACGGGTAGCGTGACGATGACGTCGCGGCCTTCGAGCTGATAGAGCGCATGCGGACGGATACCGATTTCGAGATAGAGATCGCCTGCCGTACCGTTGCCGCCTGCGGGCTCACCCTGGCCGCGAAGGCGAATCTGCTGCCCCTCGCTGACACCGGCCGGAATGGTCACACGCACCTCTTTCTCGCGCAGCGTCACCCGGCCGTCGGGCGTGACTTCCGGATTGCGCAGCACGATCGTGCGTTCCGCGCCCTGGTAGGCGTCCTCGAGATCGATCTCGATGCGCGCATGTCGATCGCCGCCGCGCCTGCGGAATGATTCCGCGCCGGCGCGCCCGAAGGGGCTGCGCGAGCCGAACAGGTTCGCGAAAAAGTCGCTGAATCCGGCGGCATCTTCGCCCCCGCCACCGCCGTACGAGAATTCGAAGCCCTGCCCCCAATCGGGCGGCGGCCGGAATTGTTCTCCCGACTTCCATTGCGCGCCGAGCTGATCGTAGGCCGCGCGTTTCTCGGTGTCGCGCAGCACCTCGTAAGCCTCCTGCACCTGTTTGAACTTCTCTTCGGCGTTCTTTTCCTTGCTGACATCCGGGTGATAGCGACGCGCGAGCTTGCGGTAGACGCGCTTGATCTCGTCCGCGCCCGCAGTCCGCTCGACACCCAGTACCTTGTAGTAGTCCTTGTATTCCACAGCTCAACCTCGGGCGACGACTGCGATCCGGGGTTGCGCGCAGTCGGGCCGACGCAAATCGGGGTCCGTCCGCGGCGTTTCAAGCCCGGCGCGCCACATATTGACGCTGCCGGATTGAACTTTTCTCTTCTGACGCAACCTTCTACGCCCTTGTAGGGGTGCCTGTTAGTATTCTCGGGGCCCCAAGTTTAATGCACTCACAGGTGTGAATTCATGAAGCGGATTTTCCTGTTCCTAGTCACCAACCTGGCCGTGATGGTCCTGCTCACGATCGTGGTCCATGTGCTCGGCCTGGACCGGTATCTGTACGCCCAGGGATACAACGTCGGTGGCCTGTTGGCGTTCGCGGCGGTGTTCGGATTCGGCGGCGCGCTGATTTCGCTCGCGCTGTCCAAGTGGACTGCGAAGCGGCTGATGGGCGTGCAGGTCATACAGCAGCCACGCACCGCGGCGGAAAGCTGGCTCATCAACACGGTGAAGCAGCATGCAGACCGGGCCGGCATCGGCATGCCCGAAGTCGGCGTCTTCGAGTCGCCTGAGATGAATGCTTTCGCCACTGGCGCGCGGCGGAACAGCGCCCTGGTCGCAGTAAGCACCGGCCTGCTCAATGGCATGCAGCAGCAGGAAGCCGAGGCGGTGCTGGGTCACGAGGTGACACACATCGCCAATGGCGACATGGTGACGCTGACGCTGATCCAGGGTGTCGTGAACACCTTTGTCATCTTCCTGGCACGCATCATCGGCAACTTCGTCGACCGGGTGGTGTTTCGCAACGAAGGCGGCCGAGGCATCGCCTATGTGGTCACGGTCATCGTCGCCGAGATTGCCCTTGGCATCTTCGCCAGCATGATCGTCATGTGGTTCTCGCGGCGACGCGAATTCCGCGCGGATGCGGGCGGCGCGCGCCTCGCCGGCACCGGCAACATGATCGGTGCCCTGGAGCGGCTGAGGATCGAGCAGCAGCGCCGTCAGCCGGCAGGCTTACCGGAACAACTGGCCGCGTTCGGCATTTCGTCAGGCATTCCGCACGGGTTCAAGCGGCTGTTCATGAGCCACCCGCCGCTGGATGAGCGCATCGCGGCGCTGCAAAGCGCGCAGCCTCGCTGAAGGTCGAATGATTCCAGGCTCGGCGCTCGCTCAGCTCAAGTCCGCGCTGGGTGAAGGCGGCTCGCTCGAACAGCCCGCCGACGTCGAGCCTTTCCTTCACGATTTCCGCGGGCTGTTCGCAGGCCGCACTCCGCTGGTCGCACTGCCGGCGAGCACGGCCCAGGTCGCGCAAGTCGTGCGCATTTGCGCCGAGCACCGCATCGGGATCGTTCCCCAGGGTGGCAATACGAGCTACTGCGGCGGCGCTACGCCCGATGGCAGCGGTTCGCAGATCGTGCTCGCGTTGAAGCGCCTGAACCGCGTTCGCGAAGTGAAGCCACTCGACTACTCGATGACGGTCGAGGCCGGTTGCGTCCTCGCGCAAGTCCAGGAGGCGGCGCAGGCCGCGGAGCGCCTGTTTCCGCTGAGCCTCGGCTCCGAGGGCTCGTGCCAGGTCGGTGGAAATCTCGCCACCAATGCGGGCGGCACCGCGGTCCTGCGATACGGAATGATGCGCGACCTGGTCCTCGGTCTTGAAGTCGTACTCGCCGACGGTAGCGTGCTCGACGGCCTCAGGGGCCTGCGCAAGGACAACAGTGGCTATGACCTGCGGCATCTTTTCATCGGTAGCGAAGGGACCCTGGGAGTCATCACCGCTGCGTGCGTCAAGCTCTTTCCAAGGCCCGCGGAAATCGTTACCGCATTCGTGGCAGTTCGCGATCCCGAGGCGGCGGTCGAATTGCTGGCGGCGACTCGTGGCGCGAGCGGCGATGCCGTGACCACGTTCGAGCTCATCCCGAGGCTTGCGGTCGACCTGACGACGCAGCACATCTCGGGAGTGGGGGACCCGCTCTCGCAACGCTACGACTGGTATGTCCTCATCGAGCTGACTTCATCGCGCCCGGAGAGTGGCCTGGCCGCTGTCCTCGAGGCGACGCTCGGCCGAAATCTCGAATCCGGCCTGGTGCTCGATGCGGTGCTGGCTTCGAACCTGCGTCAGCGCGAGGCGCTGTGGCGGCTGCGTGAATCGATCCCGGAGGCGCAACGCCATGCGGGCGCCAGCATCAAGCACGACATTTCCGTGCCCATCAGCGCCATCGCGGAATTCGTGAGGCGCGGTGGCGAGTGGATCACTGCTCACGTGCCGGACGGCCAACTGCTCGCCTACGGTCACCTCGGCGACGGCAATCTGCATTTCAACGTCCAGCAACGCGGCGCCAGCGACGCGCGCGCGTTCCTGGCTGGTGGCCCAACGATTCAGCGCGCCATCCACGACCTCGTCGCCGAGTATCGCGGCAGCTTCAGCGCCGAGCACGGTATCGGTCAGCTCAAGGTGGGCGAGCTTGCGCGCTACAAGAACCCGGTGGCGCTGACGCTCATGCGAGAGCTCAAGCGCGCCCTGGACCCGCAGGGGATACTGAATCCAGGCAAAGTGCTCGCCTGACCCACCGAATCAACATATTCCACCCCTCCTCCTTCCAGGCTTGCCTGGGCCACGCGAATAGGAGAATATATAAATGAGAATTATTCTTATTCGCAAGACGATTCCGGATGAGCG
The DNA here is from genome assembly GCA_035644435.1 of Steroidobacteraceae bacterium. GTDB lineage: Bacteria > Pseudomonadota > Gammaproteobacteria > Steroidobacterales > Steroidobacteraceae > DATBVX01. The sequence continues at coordinate 13,131 of DASQOO010000182.1, forward strand.
CGCCCGAAACAAACAGCGGATTTCGTGGGCCGATGGCGGTCAGTCGTGGAGTCATTGGCTTCGCGATCGCGGTGCTGCACGTCACGGTCATCTATGCGCTCGCTGATCTGAAGCCGACCCTTCCCGATGAATCGCGCCTGCGGCCCGTCGAGGTCGTGTTCCTGGCGAGTGCGGTTGCCGATACACCTCCGCCTCCCCTGGTGGTGAAGCTCCAGGAGTTTCATCCCGAGATTTCGCCACCCCTGCTGGCGGACATCGAGATCGCCGACACGCCCGCGTCGGATAACGCCATCACGCTCGCGTACGTGCCGCAATCGTCGGCACCGACCGCCAGCGCAGGCGCCCCTGTGCTCGTTTCGCAGGTCGAGTACCTGCGTGCGCCCGCTCCACACTACCCGGCACTGTCGAAGCGCCTGCATGAGCAGGGCGTGGTGGTGCTGCGCGTGCTGATCGACGTCGATGGGCAGGCGCTGCGCGTCGATGTCGAGGAGTCGAGCGGCTTCGAACGTCTCGACCTGGAAGCGCGCAATGCCGTGCAGCGGGCGCGCTTCAAGCCCTGGACGGAGAACGGCCGCGCCCGCCAGGCCGTGGTGCTGGTGCCGATCGAGTTCGGACTGGGCGCCCATACCTCGAGCGGCTGACCGCCTCCGTCGACATTGCGTCCGGGTGCCGCGGCGGCGATGATCGCTGCCGGCAATCACCAAGAAGCTCTGCTCGATGCTTCGACTCCTGGCGTTTTCTGGAAGCCTGCGCCGCGGTTCGTTCAACACCGCGCTGTTGCATGCAGCGATCGACGTCGCACCCGACACCTGCACGATCGAGCTGGCCTCCATCCGCGACGTGCCGCTCTACGATGGCGACTATGAAGTCGAACACGGCATCCCCGAGCCGGTCCGAAAACTCAAGGACCGGTTCGCGGGCGCCGACGGTGTGCTGATCTCCACGCCGGAATACAACGGCAGCGTACCCGGAGTCCTGAAGAACACGATCGACTGGATGTCACGGCCGTCGGCGGACATCGCTCGCGTCTACAAGCAGCAACCCCTCGGCCTGATCGGTGCCACTACGACGATGGGCGGCACGCGACTCTCGCAGCAGGCGTTGCTGCAGCCATTTCGCAACCTCGATGTTCACCTGTGGAGCGGCACCCTGCTGTACGTCGTGCAGGCCAACCAGGCGTTCGATGCCCAGGGGAAACTCATCGACGACAAGGTGCGCCAGCTGCTGACCAAGTACATGGCAGGCTTCGTCGCGTTCGTCGCCGCCAATCGGCGCGCCAAGGTAAACGAGTCACCTCGCACCGCGCATTCTTGACAACTCCTGCACAAAGACTCTTCGCTGGCTGCTCAACCGTCACTGTGCAAGAATCCGCGCCTAGCGCGATTTGTTGACCCAGCGGAGCGCTACGCTTGTCCGTGCGTCGAGCCCGAAAAGAACCACAAATGCCGGGCGTCGCTGCGAACCAGCGCATATCCCGCCGCGTTCATATCCTCGTCCTGGTACTACTCGCCGCGGTGTTGCCACTCGGCGCTTGCTCGAAGCGTGCACCTGAGCCGCCCAAGCCGGTCGATACGGCGACGACTTCTGCCGGTGGCGAACGCGCCGTGCCTTCCGAGGATGGTGTGGCCATCAGCTACCGGGTGCTCGGCAAGGGCGAACCGGCGCTGATCTTCATTCATGGCTGGTGCGCCGACAGCACGTACTGGGATGCGCAGCTCGATGCGTTCTCGCGGCGTTACACCGTCGTTACGCTCGATCTTGCCGGGCACGGCGATTCGGGCACGGCGCGAGCCGAGTGGACGATGGACGCGTTCGGGGACGACGTGGTGTCGGTTGCGAAGCAAATTCCCAACCGGCAGCTGGTTCTCGTAGGCCATTCGATGGGCGGGCCGGTCGCACTTGAAGCAGCGCGCAGGCTCAAGGGCCGCGTCATTGGCATCGTGGGCGTCGATACGTTCGGCAATATTGGCCTGCCGCAGGCGACCCGGCAGGACCTTGATAGCCGGCTCGAGCCCTTCCGCCACGATTTTCCGACCGCGATGCGTGACTACGCGACGCACCGCCTCTTTACGCCGCGTTCCGACCCCGAGCTGGTGCGGCGCATCGCCGACGACATGGCATCGGAGCCGGCGGGAATCGCCATTGGAGCGCTGATCGGGCTCAACACCATGAACTTCTCGGCGGCGCTCGGCGACATCAGCGTACCAATCGTCGCTATCAACTCCGATCGGTTTCCGACCGATGTCGATCGCATCCGCCTGCATGCACCCACCTTCCGCGTCAAGGTGATGCCGGGTGTAGGAAACTTTCTCATGATCGAGGACCCGACGCGCTTCAACGCGCTGCTCGGCCAGACCGTGCAGGAACTGGTCACGCGTGCCGAGCGCAAGGGGACAAAGTGACTCCCACTGTCGGAGTGCACAGCGCTACTGCCTCGACTCCTTCGCAACTGCCGCGTCGCCTCGGGCTCTGGACCTCGGTAGCCGTCGTCATGGGCATCACGATCGGCAGCGGCATCTTCAAGGTCCCGAGCACCGTTGCGCAAAGCGTCGATTCGGTTGGTGCCATCGCACTGCTGTGGGTGCTGGGCGGTGTGTTATCCCTGTGCCTCGCGCTGTCCCTGGCGGAACTGGCGTCGATGTTCCCCCGGCCCGGTGGAATCGTCGTGTTCCTGCGTGAGAGCTACGGTCCGGTCGTGGCGTTCGTGTTCGGCTGGACTTTCCTGATCATCAATCCCGCCTCCTGGGCGGGCATTTCACTCATATTCGCGGAGTATCTCGGGCATTTCATTCCACTCAGTGACGGCGAACGACGTGCCGTCGCTGCGACGATGATCGCGCTCATCACCCTGGCCAATTATCGATCCGTGCCGCTCGCCGCCGGCGTGCAGAACATCGCCACCAGCGCGAAGGCACTGGCACTCATCGGCTTGGCGGCGGTCATCTTTGGATTCGGCAAGGGGTCGGAGGGCACGCTCGGCGCACCGATCCATTTCAGCGTGTCGAGCTGGGGCGCGTTTGGCGTCGCGCTGATCGGTGTGATGTTCACTTACGAGGGTGCGGCGGCATTCTGCGCGCTGTCCGGCGAGGTTCGCGATCCCGCGCGCAACCTGCCACGCGTGCTGCTGTTCGGTGTATCCCTGGTCACCGCACTGTACCTGCTGGTGAATGCCGCGTACCTGTACGTCCTGCCGCTCGATGCCATGAGGAATCCCACCTCCCTGGTCGCGGCCGATGCGATGGCGCGCGTGGCAGGTCATTCGGCGGCGAGCGTGATCTCTGCGCTCGTGATGCTCTCGACCTTCGGCGCGGTGGCGGCAACCGCCATCGCGGATCCGCGCGTGTTTTATTCGATGGCGCAGGAAGGACTGTTCTTTCGCGAGCTCGGCAAGGCGCATCCGCGCTTCCAGACGCCTCACGTGGCGATCCTGGTGGCCGGCGTGCTCGCGATTGCATGGGTCTCATCGCGAACCTTCGAGCAGCTCACCTCCGCTTTCATTCTCGGGCTCTGGCCGTTCTACGCACTGGCCGTGCTCGGAGTGATTATCCTGCGCCTGCGCCAGCCTGGATTGCCTCGGCCCTATCGCACCCTGGGGTATCCCGTAGCGCCGCTGGTTTTTGTCGCGTCCGCGATCCTCGTGCTGGCGAACTCATTCATGGAGCAGCGCACGATCTCGCTGATCAACGTCGCCATCTCGCTGAGCGGAATCCCCGTCTACTTCATCTGGCGCGCATTCACGCGGGCGAAGTCCTGATCAGGGTTTCGGCATGAATCGGCAGACCAATCTCGCACGCAGGTCGGCAACGCGGCCGGCGCGGGGTCTCGCCTTGCCGATCCTGACCGAGCGCCTCGCCGTGCGTGAATTCACGGCCCAGGATCTCGACGCCTTGTGTTCCCTGATCTGCGATAAGCGCGTCACGCGCTACGTCTTCTACGTGCCCGGCGCGCGCTGCGACGCGGAGAGCTACCTGCAGGGCGTGATCGGGTATCAGCGTCAACGCCCGCGCACGGTGTGGGAACTCGCGCTCACGAACCGGAAAGACGGGGAATTGGTCGGCTCCTGCAATCTCACCCTCATGGCGCCCGGCGAGGCGGACCTCGGCTACATGCTGAAACGCGATACGTGGGGCCGCGGCCTGGGCACCGAAGCCGCCCTCGGGCTGATTGACGCCGCCTTTGAGCAGCTCAAGCTGGCGCGGATCATCTCGACGGTCGATGTGCGCAATAGCGCCTCGATCCAAGTCCTGGAAAAATCGGGCCTGCGGTGGGAGGCCACCTATCGCAAGTTGCGCAAAATCCGTGGCGAGTGGCGCGATTGCCACCTGTTCACCCTCTCGCGCGAGGTCTGGTCCGCGGGGATCCGATAGGGCACTAAAGGCCGATTGCGCCGACACCCCTTGGACGACACACTCGCGCGAGGCAGTGACCCATGAAGTTCTTGCCTCGCATCTTCACCCGCTGGATTTTCTGGCTCGCCGTCCTTGGCGCGCTGGCCTTATATACAGCGGGCGGCTTTTTCCTCATTCCATGGCTGGTCCAGTCCCAGCTGCGCAGCACGATTGCCGACAACTACCAGCGCGTCGCGCAGGTCGGCAAGGTCCGCTTCAACCCATTCACCTTCGTCCTCGAGATCAACGACTTCGCGCTGCCCGACAGCGATGGTCGGCCGATGCTGGGTTTCTCTCAGCTCAAGATCGATTTCGAGCTGATCTCCATCCTGCGCCGGGCCCTCTCCTACCGGATGATCTCGCTGCAAGCGCCTACCGCTCGTCTCGTGGTTCGGCCCAACGGCAGCCTGAATTTCGTCGACCTGGTGCCCAAGCAGGAGGAGCCGCAGCAGCCCGCGGAGAAGGACGAGGGTGTCTTCCCCTTGTTCATCGAAGCGTTCGCGGTGAACGCCGGGCGGATCGACTTCGAAGATCTCAGCCGCCCCTCGCGCTTCGCTACAGCGCTCAAGCCAATCACGTTCGCCCTGCGAAATTTCAGCACCGTGGGCAGCGGCGACAATGCTTACCAGCTCGACGCCGAATCGGTGCTGGGCGAGCGCCTTTCCTGGCGCGGGCGCTTGAACGCCAAGCCTTTCAGCTCGAGCGGCGACTTTGCGTTCACCAACCTCCACGCACAGACGCTGTGGGACTACATTCACGACGCGGTGGCCTTCGAAGTGCCCGCCGGTACCCTGGACCTGGTTGGCAGCTATACGTTTTCGCTGGCGAGGGATCCGATCGATCTCAACATCCTCGCCAGCGAGCTCAAGCTCAACGGCCTGATCGTGCGTCCCAAGGGATCGACGGTCGATGACGTGACGCTCGGGCTACTCACCCTTCGCGATGCGCGCGTGAGCGTCGCCGATCGGCGTATTTCCGTCGCCAGCATTACCGAAGCCGGCGGCAAGATCCTCACCTGGCTCGAGCCTGACGGGACGTTCAATCTCACGCAGCTCGCTGGCAGCAAGTCCGCAGATGCCGCAACGTCCGAGGGCTCGCCTGGTGCGAGCACTGACGCCGGCTCGAAGGATGCCGGTGCCGCGCCCGCCGGGAATGCGAGGCGTCCCTGGCAAATCGCACTGCCTGCCATTGAAACATCTGGCCTCGAGGCGATGTTCGAGGATCGCAGCGTCAAGCCCGTGGTGCCGATCCGGCTGGCACCGATCGAGGTAAGACTCTCCGGGTACGACAGCGCGAAACCGGGCCCGCTGACGATCGACACGCATGTCAGCATCGACGAGAACGGCAAGCTCAGCGCGCACGGTACGTTCGATCCGGACACGCTCGCGAGCGCTCTCGATATGGAGTTCAAGGACATCGACCTGCGCAGCGCGCAACCCTACATCGCACGCGTCACCGACCTGACGCTGCTGTCCGGGAAACTCTCCGCCAAGGGCAAGCTCGAGCTTTCCAGGGACAAGGCGGACTCTCTGCAGCCGCGCTATACCGGGACAGTCGGCCTTTCCAAGCTGCGCACCATCGACAACGCCCTGGAACAGGATTTCATCCGCTGGGATCAGCTCACGGCCAGCGGCATCGAGTACGACGCGGCACGCTCGCAACTCCTGATCAAGGAGGTCGCGACGCGCAAGCCCTATGCGCGCGTGATCATCGCTTCCAATGGCACGGTGAACATCAGCGAGGTCCTGAGGCCCAGCAGTCCTGCACAATCCGGTGAACCCGCTGCGCAGGCCAAGTCCAGCGATGCGAAGCCCGAGGATCACGCGCTCGACGCGCGCATCGGCCTGGTACGCATCGACAAGGGCTCGGCCAATTTTGCCGACTTTTCTCTGACGCCGAACTTTGCGACCGGGATCCAGGAGCTGTCGGGCACGGTGACAGGCCTCTCGTCCAAGGCCGGATCGCGCGCCAAGGTGGATCTCGATGGGAAAGTCGATGCCTACGCGCCCGTCACCATCGATGGTGAAGTGAACTATCTCAGTGCCGATTCCTATACCGACCTCAAGCTCGCCTTCGACAACATGGAGCTCACGACCTTCACGCCGTATGCGGGCAAGTTCGCGGGCTATCGCATCGAAAAGGGCAAGCTCTCGGTACGCCTGGCGTACAAGGTCGAGAACCGCAAGCTCGATGCCCAGC
>DASQOO010000183.1:0-6340 GCA_035644435.1 Steroidobacteraceae bacterium
GCTCGCCGAAGATGTAGGGGGCCATCTTCGGGTTCCAGAAGCGGGTCTGATGTCCGAAATGAACACCCGCTTCCAGCATCTGTCGCATGGACACGCTGGTCATGAAAGGCTCCTGTTGGGGTTAGGCCTCCGCGCATCCCATGTGGAAACCGCTTTCGGTACCGATTGGTCCCTGGGGACCCTCGGTTCCGGCCGCGGCACCCGCCCACATGTGACGATGCGCGTGTGGTTTGCATTGCCAAAAAACGGCGCGCTTTATACCATAAACTTGTTGAACGAACAATGCGTTAGATTCACCGGCGCGATTGCGCCCCCGCTATGCGCGAAGCAGCCTTTACACCCGCCATGAACGTGTCGATCAAGACGCCCGAAGAGCAGGATCGCATGCGCGTGGCCGGTCGGCTTGCAGCCGATGTGCTCGACATGATCGGCGAGCACGTGGTTCCCGGCGTTACTACCGAAGAACTCGATCGGCTCTGTCACGACTACATCGTGAACCAGCAGCTCGCGATCCCGGCGAACGTCAACTACAAAGGATACCCGAAGACGATCTGCGCCTCGGTGAACCACGTCGTGTGCCACGGCATTCCGGGTGATCGGGTGCTGAAGAGCGGCGACATCATCAACATCGACGTCACGGTCATCAAGGATGGGTTTCATGGCGACACCAGCCGCATGTACTTCGTGGGCAAGCCCCCGGTGCAGGCGCAACGGCTCACCGAGAGTTGCTTCGAAGCCATGTGGCGCGGCATCGATCAGGTGCGCCCCGGCGCGCATCTGGGCGACATCGGCCATGCTATCCAGACCTTGGCTGAAGCACGCAATTTCTCGGTCGTGCGCGAGTACTGCGGTCACGGCATCGGCCGCGTCTACCACGAGGATCCGCAGGTCCTGCACTACGGCGAGCCCGGCACTGGGCTGGAGCTCAAGGCGGGCATGACCTTCACCATCGAGCCGATGATCAACGCGGGGCGCAGGCACGTGCGGCTGCTGCCGGACGGCTGGACCGTCGTCACCAAGGATCATTCTCTTTCGGCCCAGTGGGAGCACACTATCCTCGTGACCGCATCCGGTCACGAGGTGCTCACGCTTGGCAGCCGCGATCGCGCGGCCCGCTGATCGTGAGGGCAACTCTGCACAGGTTTCACGGAGCGCGTTGCGCCGCCAACGGTGCAGATGCTAGGCGCAGCGCGCAGCCAATGGTCGCTTCCATTGGCAAGCGCTGCAACGACGCAGCTGCCCGTTCGCGACGCAACCCGGACGGGACCGGCCTCGGCAAGCTTCTGGCGTCGTTGCGAGTCTTGCCGATATCGACATATCGACTGCGTCTCGCGCCTAGCCAGAAGCTTGCGGAGGCGGGGTCGCGCCCATGAAACCTGTGCAGAGTTGCCCTTGATCACTGTCCCCGGGACCGACGACTACGAAGACAACGAGGCGATCACCGAAGCGGCGCCGGCAGTCTGGCGGCACCTGCAATCGCTCAACCAGTCCCTCGATGCCGGCGGCAATTCCGTAGCCGCATTCCGCGCCGCACTGGAACGCGGCGACGCCGAGCTGCGCGAGCGCTTCGGGCGTGAGGAACGGGTCGAGGAGCTGGTGCGGGATCGTGCCCGGCTCGTCGATGCTCTCCTGATACGCGCCTGGTCGTTGCATGCCGGGGAACGCGCGCACGAGCTCGCCCTGATTGCGGTCGGTGGTTACGGCCGCGGCGAGCTGCATCCCTGCTCCGACATCGATGTTTGTGTGCTGCTGCCGAAAGGCGAATCCGCTGCGTGGGAGCGGGGACTCGAGCGCTTCCTCACGTTCCTCTGGGACATCGGGCTCGAAGTCGGCCACAGCGTGCGCACCATCGATGACTGCCAGCGCGAGAGTCTCGCCGACATCAGCGTAGCGACCACCCTTCTGGAAGCACGTCGCCTGGCGGGGCCGGAGCAACTCTACGCCGCGATGAAGCATGCGCTCGCGCCCGAGCGATTGTGGCCGGGGAACGAATTCTTCGAAGCGAAGGTGAAGGAGCAGATCGCGCGCCATCACCGCTTCCACGACACCGCGTACAACCTGGAACCGAACGTCAAGTCGAGTCCCGGCGGACTGCGTGACATTCAGACCATCGGCTGGGTGGCGAAACGGCACTTCGGCACCGACACGCTCGACGGCCTCGTGGCGCATGGCTTTCTCACGCGCAACGAGCTGCGCAAGCTCAAGTCGGCGCAGGCGTTCCTGTGGCGGGTGCGCTTCGCCCTGCACACCCTCACGGGCCGGCGCGAGGACCGGCTGCTGTTCGATCACCAGATCCGGCTGGCGAAGCTGTTCGGCTATGAGGATGCGACCTACACCCTGGCGGTCGAGCAGCTGATGCAGCGCTACTACCGCACCGTCATGGACGTGAGCCTGCTGAACGAAATGCTGCTGCAGTTGTTTCGCGAAGCGATCCTCACGCCGGGTGGCGAGGCGGTACCACTCAATGCGCGCTTCCAGACACGCAACGACTACCTCGAAGTCACGGCGGATGACGTGTTCGCCCGCAATCCTTCAGCGCTGCTCGAGCTGTTCGCGCTGATCCAGCAGAACCCGCACATCCGTGGCGTGCGCGCGGCGACCATCCGGCTGGTCGGGCGGAACCTGTGGCTCATCGACGAAGAGTTCCGCCAGAACCCGCGTCATCACCGGCTGTTTCTCGACATCCTGCGTGCGCCCATCGGGGTCACCCACGAGTTGCGGCGCATGAACTTGTACGGTGTGCTGGGGCGCTACATTCCCGCCTTCGGCCGCATCGTCGGCCGCATGCAGTACGACCTGTTCCATGCGTACACGGTAGACGCGCACACGCTGTTCGTGGTGAGCAATCTGCGGCGCCTGGCGATGGCGAAGTACGACCAGGAATTCCCGGCGCTCAGCCGCATCGCGCAGTCGCTCCCCAAGCTCGAGGTCGCCTACTTTGCGGCGCTGTTTCACGACATTGCCAAGGGGCGCGGCGGCGATCACTCCGAGCTGGGAGCAGTGGATGCCGAAGCGTTTTGCCTCGAGCAGGGGTTGAGTCGGTACGACGCGCGAGTCGTCGCCTGGCTGGTGCGCAATCACCTGCTGCTGTCGGTCACGGCGCAGAAGAAGGACATCTCCGATCCGGAAGTGATTCGCGACTTTGCGCGCATCGTCGGTGACCAGACGCACCTCGACTATCTCTATGTCCTCACCGTCGCGGACGTGCGCGGCACGAATCCAAAACTGTGGAACGGCTGGAAGGCATCGCTGTTCGAGGAATTCTACGAACGCACCAAACGCGCGCTGCGTCGCGGCCTGGAAAGCCCGATCGACCAGGAGGAGCTGGTGCGCGAGACGCAGGCGGCTGCCCGCACGCTGCTGGCGCAGCGCTCCGCCGACCCGCACGCCGTGGAGCGGGTGTGGCAATCCTGCACGGACACCTATTTTCTGCGGCACACGCCCGAGGAGATCGCCTGGCACACGGCGTTGCTTGCGGCGCGCGATCCCGGGGACGAATCTTCACTGGTCGCGGTCAATCCGTTGATTGAACGCGGCGGCACACCGATCTTCACCTACACATTACGCCGTCTGCACAGCTTCGCACGGACCACCGCGGTGCTCGACCAGATGGGGCTGAACATCGTCAACGCCCGGGTGACCCCGACGACGGACGGCCACAGCATCGAGGCTTACCTGGTCCTCGAGGACAATGGACGCACCATCTCCGATCCTGGGCGCATCCATGAGATCGAGCGCGCGCTCCTGCAGAGCCTGCATCAACCTGCGCATGCGCCGCCTACCGTCACGCGCCGCGCGCCGCGCCAGGTGCGAATGTTCGCGACGCCCACGCAAGTGGTGCTGACACGCGATGAGCGCAACAACCGCACGATTCTCGAACTCGTCGCCGGCGACCGGCCCGGGCTGCTCTCGGAAGTCGGCAAGGTATTCATGGGCGAACGGCTCGACATCCACGGTGCGCGCATCATGACCGTCGGCGAGCGTGCCGAAGACGTGTTCTATGTCAGTCACGAAGACGGGCGGCCGCTGAGCGAGGAAGCCGCCGTGCGCTTGCAGCAGAAGCTGGTGGAGACGCTGGATCGCCGCGAATGAATCCGCGCCTGGCGTCGCTCCACCCTTATCCGTTCGAGCGCCTGCGCCGGCTGATCAGCGGCATTCAGCCCCCCGCCAACCTGTCGCCGATCGCGCTCTGGATCGGTGAGCCGCGACATACTCCGCCGCCATTCCTCATCGACGCACTCACCTCGGCACTCGGCACGCTGGGTCAATATCCGGCGGCGCTGGGCCTGCCGGAGCTGCGCCTGGCGGCAGCACAGTGGCTCGAGCGCCGCTTCGAGCTGCCGGCCGCGTGCGTGGATCCGCAGACCATGCTGCTGCCAGTCAGCGGAACACGTGAAGCTCTCTTCAGTTTCGTGCAGGCGACGATCGATCCCGTGGATCGTCCGCTGGTGATGATGCCGAACCCGTTCTATCAGATTTACGAGGGTGCGGCTCTGCTTGCGGGTGCCGAGCCCTACTACCTCGATACGCTCGCCGGGAACCGCTACCTGCCGGATCTGCACGCAGTGCCCCCAGCTGCCTGGCAGCGATGCCAGCTGCTGTTTCTGTGCACGCCCGCAAATCCGACTGGCGCCGTCATGAGCCTCGAGTACCTGACCGAGGCGCTCGAGATCGCCGACCGTTACGGCTTCGTGATCGCGGCGGACGAGTGCTACGCCGACATCTATCTCGACGAGGCCTCGCCTCCTCCGAGCCTGCTGCAGGCAGCGCGTGCGGCCGGAAGATCACACTTCGAACGTTGCGTCGTGTTTCACAGTCTCTCGAAGCGTTCCAGCGTTCCCGGGCTGCGCTCGGGATTCGTGGCGGGCGATCCGGCGATCCTGCAGCAGTATCTTCTTTACCGGACCTATCATGGCGCGGCCGTCGGTACGCACGTGCAGATGGCGAGCACCACGGCATGGAGTGACGATGCGCACGCGGCTGCGAATCGCTCGCTGTACCGCGAGAAGTTTGCACTGGTGGTCCCGGTGCTGGAGCCCGTGCTCGATGTCACTACGCCCGAGGGGGCCTTTTATCTCTGGCCCCATGTCGGCGATGATGACGAGCGTTTCGTGCGCGAGCTCTACGCACGCCAGAATGTCCTGGTCCTGCCGGGAAGCTACCTGGCGCGCGAGAATGGCGGCCGAAATCCAGGACGCGGCAGAGTACGCATCTCGCTGGTTGCGAGCGTGAGCGATTGCGTCGCGGCGGCCCACAGGATGCGTGACCTGATGGAGCACAGCTGATGGCAGATCCTTCCTCCCTGCAGGCGACGATCGATGCGGCGTTCGAGCAACGCGCCTCCATCACTGCCGACTCAGCCTCGCCTGCTCTGCGCGCCGCGCTCGATGAGACGTTCGGTCTTCTCGACAGCGGCGCCGTGCGTGTCGCCGAACAACGCGCCGGTCGCTGGGTGGTCAACGAGTGGCTGAAGAAGGCGGTGCTGCTCCGCTTCAGGGCACTGGACAACCAGGTCTTCGATGCAGGCTACGCGCGCTTCTACGACAAGTTGCCGCTCAAGTTCGCTGGCCACGACGCGAACGCTTTCCGTGCCGGCGGCGCGCGCATCGTGCCGCACGCGATCGTGCGCCAGGGCGCTTACATCGCACCCAACGTCGTGCTGATGCCGAGTTATGTGAACGTCGGCGCGTACATCGACAGTGGCAGCATGGTCGACACTTGGGCGACAGTGGGCTCGTGCGCGCAGATCGGTCGCAACGTGCACCTGTCGGGCGGTGTCGGCATCGGTGGCGTGCTCGAACCGGTGCAGGCTGCGCCCACGATCATCGAGGACGATTGTTTCATCGGCGCACGCTCGGAGATTGTCGAGGGCGTAATCGTTGGCGCAGGTGCGGTGATCTCGATGGGCGTATTCATCGGCCAGAGCACGCGCATTTACGACCGCACAACGGGCAGCATCACGCACGGCCACGTGCCCCCCGGATCCGTGGTCGTTGCGGGAAGCCTGCCGTCCACCGATGGCAAGTACAGTCTTGGCTGCGCAGTGATCGTCAAGCGCGTGGATGCACAGACTCGCGCCAAGACTTCAATCAACGAGTTGCTGCGCGAAGCGGAGTGACCGAAGAGCAGTTGCGTGCGGCCATTGGGTAACTGCCGAAGAGCAGTCCCGTGCGGCCATTGGGGTGAATACCGTGAACGCCGTGCGCCGGGGTCACGGCGAGTGAAGGCAGCACCCGAAGCTTGTATCCCCGCGAACACAGCAGCCGGCGCCCGGCGTCAGGTATTGCACCCCAATGTCCGCCCGCTCCTGCTCTTCATCGATGGAGTGAGTTCTGCGGCT
>DASQOO010000184.1:0-17305 GCA_035644435.1 Steroidobacteraceae bacterium
TTGGCCCACCAGTCCTTCGCCGAGGCGGAAGCGGCGCGGCCCTTCCTGGTCGGCATAGCCTGCGAGCTTGCGCAGGGTCATCTGGCCGTTGGCGCTGTCGATGACGTAGATCACGCCTTGCTGGGCGTTCACCCGCGGCGCGAGCTCGGACAACAGAGTCTGCGCCAGCGTGAGCAGATCGCGCTGGCCCTGCATCATGCCGCTGAACTTCGCGAGGTTGGTCTTCAGCCAGTCCTGCTCGGTGTTGCGCTCGGTGGTCGCGCGCAGGTTGCCGATCATCGCGTTGATGTAATCCTTCAGGTCCGCCACCTCGCCACGCGCATCCACCTGGATCGAACGCGTCAGGTCGCCCTTGGTCACAGCCGTGGCGACCTCGGCGATAGCGCGCACCTGGGTTGTGAGATTGGCCGCAAGCAGGTTGACGTTGTCGGTGAGGTCCTTCCACGTACCGCCGACTCCCGGCACCTGTGCCTGGCCGCCGAGCATGCCTTCGGTACCGACCTCGCGCGCCATGCGCGTCACTTCAGAGGCAAAGCCGTTCAACTGGTCGACCATCGTGTTGATGGTCTCCTTGAGCTGCAGGATCTCGCCCTTCACATCGACGGTGATCTTGCGCGACAGGTCGCCCTGCGCCACTGCGGTCGCCACTTCGGCGATGTTGCGCACCTGGCCGGTGAGATTGCTCGCCATCGAGTTGACGTTGTCGGTGAGACCCTTCCAGGTGCCGGCGACGCCCGGGACCCGCGCCTGGCCGCCGAGCTTGCCCTCGGTACCGACTTCGCGCGCCACGCGCGTCACTTCGGCAGCGAAGCCGTTGAGCTGATCGACCATCGTGTTGATGGTGTTCTTGAGCTCGAGAATCTCACCTTTCACGTCGACCGTGATCTTGCGCGACAGGTCACCGCGCGCGACTGCCGTGGTGACTTCGGCGATGTTGCGCACTTGGCCAGTGAGGTTGGTGGCCATGGCGTTCACGGAATCGGTCAGGTCCTTCCACGTGCCGGCGACGCCAGGGACCCGCGCCTGCCCGCCGAGGCTGCCTTCCGTGCCCACTTCGCGCGCGACGCGCGTCACTTCGGATGCAAAGCCATTGAGTTGGTCGACCATCGTGTTGATGGTGTTCTTGAGCTCGAGAATCTCACCCTTCACATCGACCGTGATCTTGCGCGACAGGTCACCGCGTGCCACCGCGGTGGTCACTTCCGCGATGTTGCGCACCTGGCGCGTCAGGTTGGTCGCCATCGCGTTCACGGAGTCGGTGAGAATCTTCCACGTGCCGGCGACGTCGGGCACGTGCGCCTGGCCACCAAGGCTCCCTTCGGTGCCGACCTCGCGCGCCACGCGGGTGACTTCCGACGCGAACGAGCGCAGCTGCTCCACCATTGTGTTGAGCGTTTCCTTGAGCTGCAGGATCTCGCCGCGCACGTCCACCGTGATCTTGCGCGACAAGTCGCCGTTGGCGATCGCGGTCGCCACCTCGGCGATGTTACGCACCTGGGCGGTGAGGTTGCCGGCCATCGAGTTCACGTTGTCCGTGAGGTCTTTCCAGGTACCCGCGACGCCCGGCACTTGCGCCTGGCCGCCGAGCTTGCCTTCCGTGCCGACCTCGCGCGCCACGCGCGTCACTTCGGCAGCAAACCCGTTCAACTGATCGACCATCGTGTTGATGGTGTTTTTCAGCTCCAGCAACTCACCGCGCAGTTCGACGGTGATCTTGCGCGACAGATCGCCACGCGCGACCGCGGTCGTGACCTCGGCGATGTTGCGCACCTGGCCGGTGAGATTCGTGGCCATGGCGTTGACCGAGTCGGTGAGATCCTTCCACGTGCCGGCAACGCCGGGCACGATCGCCTGGCCGCCGAGCTTGCCCTCCGTGCCCACCTCGCGCGCCACACGGGTCACTTCCGAAGCGAAGGAGCGCAGCTGGTCGACCATCGTGTTGATGGCCTCCTTCAACAGCAGGATCTCGCCGCGCACGTCGACGGTGATCTTGCGCGACAGGTCACCGCTCGCGACTGCGATGGTCACGTCGGCGATGTTGCGTACCTGCGCCGTCAGGTTGCTCGCCATGGAGTTGACGTTGTCGGTGAGGTCCTTCCACACGCCGCTGACACCCTTGACGTGCGCCTGGCCGCCGAGCTTGCCCTCGGTGCCGACCTCGCGCGCCACACGCGTCACCTCGGACGAGAAGACGCTCATCTGGTCGATCATGCGATTGACGATCGACGCAGAACGCAGGAATTCGCCCTCGAGCGGGCGGCCCTCCACCTCGAGCCGCATGGTTTGCGAGAGATCGCCCTTGGCGACCGCAGCGATGCAACGGGTCACTTCGGCAGTCGGCCAGAGAAGGTCATCGATCAGGACGTTGACGGAGGATTCCATCTCGCCCCACGCCCCCATCCGCCGATGGGCGGTGATGCGTTGCCGGGCGCCACCCTTTTTGCCGACGGTCTCCCCGACACGGGCGAGTTCCCGGGCGAGCGTAGCGTTGGCGGTAACGATTTCGTTGAAGGTATCGGCAATCTTGCCGCTCAGGCCGGTCCAGTCGCCGGGCAACCGGGCGGTGAAATCCCCGTCCCGCACGGCGCGCAGTGCCCCCAGCAGCACACGCAGGTCCATGGCAGGAGCGGAATGCCCCTGGCCATTGTTTGCTGCGTTATCGCTGGGAAATCGAGCTAACCCGTTCTGCCGAACGGCGGTGACTTTTCGGCCCACGATGGAAGCCTCGCTTTTGTTCTGGCCCGCAACTCCCTGCCCGGGGTCCGGCGCGATAGCGCAATCTTTACACGCCCCGCAACCGATTTGAGTCTACGCGTCGGGTCCAAGCGGAAATGTCAGACGTTGCCGACAGCCCGCGCGCGCTCGCGCCGGCGCTGCCTCTATGCGTGGCACTGGCGGCCACGCTTCAGCTGGCTCGGGTATTGGCCCATAACTCCATAGACAACAGCGTGTTACGTGGCTTTAGTCGACTTCGCATCAAGCAACGGCCGGGAATCGTGCTGTCCGGCGTTCGCCAACACCGGGATTAATCACGCAACGCCTGCCTGCAAGAGTGACTTGCGGCGCCCCTGGCCTGAGGTTTTTTTGAGCGTTGCCTTTGCGAGTCATTGGTATATATTTCGCCGGCAGCCCATTGATGTGAAACGAATCCTCCAAGAACAACAAACTCAAGAATTACCTGAGATTCGCAGCACATGTAGAACGCGCCGGCGGGCGCGCTCAGGTCAGTCACGGGGAATTCGACATGTTTATCGCCTGGGAAAAATTTCACTCCGCAACGGTAGCGCTCGCGCGTTCCGGTCCCATCAAGCAGCGCTTGTTCAATGCCTACGTCAACCACCTGGCGACTCTCGATGCGGAACAGATGCCGCGCGAGCTGCGCGAGGATTTCGGTGGCTTGACTCGGGCCATGCACGCCGTGCGACCGCTGCCCGGCGAAGACGCGGTGCGCGCGACGATCCGCAAGATGTCGGATGGCGATGCCAACCGGCACGCGGTGCAGATCGTGAACATGTTCTGCACCGTGGCGCGCTCGCAGAGCGGTCCACGAGCCGTGCCGAGTGCAGTCGTGCAGCTGTACGCCGCCGAGGGCTGAAGTCAGTCGAGCTTGAACTCGATCGTGTCCCAGCGATGCGTCTCTTCATGGCGCGCGTGGCGCCTGATCGCATCCACCAGGTGGCGCTTGTCCCACTCGATCACCTCGTCCGCGAGGTCGCGGATCGGTTTCGGAATCGGTTCCTTGACGCCGTAGGATTCGAGTAGCAGCACCGGCTTGTCGCTCGCCTTGGCGTAGTTCATCTGGAACAGGATCATGTCCCCGTGCTTGCGGCACAGGCTGCTCGGCACCAGCACGATTTCGGCCGGAGCGATCTGCTTGCGCAGTTCTTCGCGCAGCGCCTCCTTGTCGCCCGTGGGACGCGTCTCGGGCGCGCTGAAGTTCTGGTAGTAGAAGTTGCTGTCGCTCTCGAGGAACTCGAACACGCGGAAATAGTCGTCGTTCTCTTCCCAGACGTGGCTGACGAACAGCTTAATTGGATTACGCTGTGACACGAATCTCTCTCCCGCCGGGTGCCGGCGAAGTAGTGTAGCATTGCGCGGTTTTTTGCAATTCTGCGCCCACATTCGCTCATGCGCCTGCTGATCTACAACATCCGCTACGCCACCGGGACCGGCCCCGCGTTTCACCTGCCCGTGCCGGGAGCGGGCTACCTGCGCAGCAGCCGCCAGGTGCTCGGACGCATCACGGACTTCATCAAGTCGCGCGATCCGGACATCGTCGGCCTGCTCGAGATCGACACCGGCTCGATCCGTACCGGAATGCTGAACCAGGCGGAGTTCGTCGCACGCTCGCTGGGTCACTACTCGACCTACCAATGCAAGTACGGTGCGACCTCCATCAATCAGCTGGTGCCGATCGTGCGCAAGCAGGGCAACGCGTTCCTGGCCGCGCCGCGCGTGCACGGCGAGCGCTTCCACTATTTCGACACCGGCATCAAGCGCCTGATCATCGAGCTCGAGCTCGAGCATGTGGCCGTATTCCTGGTGCACCTGTCGTTGAAATTCCGTCACCGGCAGTACCAGCTGCGCTACCTGCACGAACTGGTGGAGAAGTCCAACAAGCCCGTCATCGTGGCCGGCGATTTCAACACCTTCTGGGGCGAGCACGAGATCTACCTGTTCATGCGCGCCTCGGGCCTGCGCAGCGCCAATGCGGACAGCAGTCCATCCTTCCCCAGCCGCAGCCCGCGCAAAGAACTCGATTTCATCCTCTATAGCGACGGCATCCGGGTCACACATTTCGAGGTCGCGGACGTGCGGCTCTCGGACCACCGCCCGCTGATCTGCGATTTCGAAGTGACCGGCCTGGCGGGCGCGAGCGATCGATTGAAAGTAGGATGAGCCGGTTGTGCGGCGGCGGCCCCGGGAGACGCCGATGAATCAATCGAAGCACTGGCGGATCGAGACCGACTCCGATCGGGTTGCGTTCCTGATCATCGACCGGGCCGGCAGCTCGGCGAACGCTCTCGCATCGGAAGTGATGCTTGAGCTCGACGCTCACCTGGCGGAGCTCGAGCGGGCCAGGCCAGCCGCGGTCGTCGTCTGCTCGGGCAAGGCGAGCGGTTTCGTCGCCGGTGCCGATATCAAGGAGTTCACCGGTCTCAAGAATGCACAGCAGGCCTACGAGCTGATCCGTACCGGTCAGCGTGTCTTCGATCGCCTCGCCGCTCTCCCCTGCCCCACGGCCGCTGCGATCAACGGCTTCGCATTGGGCGGAGGCCTGGAACTCGCGCTTGCGTGCCGCTATCGCGTCGCCAGTGACGACGGGCGGGTGAGTCTCGGTCTGCCCGAGGTCCAGCTCGGCATTCATCCCGGTTTCGGCGGCACGGTTCGTACCGTGCAATTGATCGGCGTGCGCGCGGCCATGCAACTCATGTTGACGGGTCGACCAGTCAAGGCGGACGAAGCCTATCGGCTCGGTCTCGTTGACCAGGTGGTGCCCGGCAACGATCTGCGCAGCCGCGCCAAGGCCCTGGCCCTGGCGTCCCCGGCGACGCGCAGCGCCGGATGGCTCGACCGCCTGCTCGGTCTCGGACCGGTGCGGGGCATCGTCGCGAACCAATTG
The DNA here is from genome assembly GCA_035644435.1 of Steroidobacteraceae bacterium. Taxonomy (GTDB): domain Bacteria; phylum Pseudomonadota; class Gammaproteobacteria; order Steroidobacterales; family Steroidobacteraceae; genus DATBVX01. The sequence goes on from DASQOO010000184.1 coordinate 5,624, forward strand.
CGAAAGCCGGTAAGCCATCGGGTACGCAGGGATCACTACCCCGCGCCTTACGCGATCATCGAGCTGTGGGAGCGTCATGGCTCGCGTGGCGCACAGGCTTACGAAGCCGAAGCGCGCTCGATCGCGGCGCTCATGCTCACGCCGACGTCGCGCAACCTGGTGCGCGTCTTCCTGCTGCAGGATCGCCTCAAGACGCTGGGCGGCAAGCCGACGATGGAGTTCAAGCATGTACACGTCGTCGGTGCGGGCGTCATGGGCGGCGACATCGCTGCGTGGTGCGTTTCACACGGCATGAGTGTGACGCTGCAGGACCGCGGCGCGCAGTTCGTGCAGCCGGCATTGAAGCGAGCGCAGGAGTTCTTCGCCAAGAAACTGCGCGAAGCCGCGGCCGTGGAAGCGGCGACTGCGCGCCTGCAGATGGACCTTGCCGGCGATGGCGTGCCACGCGCCGACGTCGTGATCGAGGCGATCTTCGAGAATGCCGAGGCCAAGCGCGAGCTCTACGCGCGGCTTGAACCGCGCATGAAAGCGGGAGCAATCCTCGCGACCAACACCTCGAGCATCATGCTCGAGCAGTTGAACACGGCCTTGACTGAGCCCGGCCGGCTGGTGGGGCTGCACTTCTTCAATCCGGTGGCCAAGATGCCGCTGGTCGAGATCATCGCCGCCAGCCAGACGCGTCCCGAGATCGCGCAAGCTGGCGCCAGTTTCACCCGCAAGCTGGACAAGCTGCCGTTGCCTTGCCGCAGCGCTCCGGGATTCGTCGTGAACCGGATACTGATGCCCTATCTCAACGAGGCGATGTTTCTCGCCGAGGAAGGTGTGGCGCTGCTACACATCGACGCGGCCGCGGTGGACTTCGGCATGCCCATGGGGCCAATCGAGCTGGCCGATACGGTCGGACTCGACGTGTGCCTCCACGTGGGGCGAATTCTCGCGCAGGCCTTCAGTCGCAAGGCGCCCGCACAGCTCGAGCAGCTCGTGGCAGCGAAATACCTGGGCCGCAAGAGTGGGCGCGGCTTCTACGAGTGGCGCGACGGCAAGCCGATCAAGCCGGCGGCCGACGCCCGCCAGCCGCCGTCCGATGTCACCGATCGACTCATCCTGCCAATGCTCAACGAGTCGGTCGCGTGCTTGCGCGAGCGTGTAGTGGAAGAGGCGGACCTGCTCGATGCAGGTGTGATCTTCGGCACCGGCTTCGCCCCGTTTCGCGGCGGACCCCTGGCGTACGCTCGGGCGCGTGGCCCGGAGTCGATCCTCCGTCGCCTGACCGAGCTCGAACGCCAGCACGGCGAACACTTCCATCCTGACTCGGGATGGCAGGCATTTGCTGCAAGTGTGTGATCGTTAACGGTCTGTTCCCGGCCGAGAGGTGACCCTGTGCTAACATCGCGGCACCGTGCGGCCCCGCGGGCCCTGTTCGTTCCCGACAGCACAGGCGGTCAGTTTCTGAATGGATGAAAAGCCTCTCGATCTCGCCCTGTTGAAGCAGTTTTCGCCCCTCGATGGTCTGAAGGCGGAAAACCTGCACGCGCTCGCGAAGAAGACTTCGCTGCGCGAACTCGCCGAAGGGAAGCTTCTCTTCAAGGAGGGCGATACCGACAAGCGCACGTACTTCCTCGTGCAGGGCACGATCGAGATCTACGACAACGACGGTGTGCTCTCCACGCTGCGCGGTGGCACGCCCGCGGCACGTAACCCGATCACGCCCTCCCTGCCCCGCCGCTTCAACGCGCGCGCGTCCGACCCGGTGCGTTACATCTCGATCGACAGCGACCTGCTCGACGTGATGCTGACCTGGGATCAGACCGGTTCGTACGAGGTGAACGAGCTCGACGGCACGCCCGGCGGCAGCAGCGATGACTGGATGACGACGCTCCTGCAGACCAGGGCATTCCACCGCATTCCCCCGGCGAACATCCAGGCAATCTTCATGCGCATGCAGCGCATCAACTATCGCGCCAGCGATGTGGTCATCAAGCAGGGCGATGAGGGCGACTACTTCTATGCCATCGTCAGCGGCCGATGCCTCGTCACGCGCGAGACACCGCTCAACAAGGAAGGCATCAAGCTCGCCGAGCTGGGCATGGGTGACACGTTCGGCGAGGAAGCACTCATTTCCGAAGCCAAGCGCAATGCCACGATCACGATGCTGTCCGAAGGCACGCTGATGCGCCTCGGCAAACAGGACTTCACCACGCTGCTCAACGAACCGATGCTGCAGTGGGTCGATTACGAGCAAGCCAAGCAGATCGTGGCGCGCGGCGGCAAGTGGCTAGACGTGCGCCTCCCCAGCGAGTACCAGAACCTTCACATCGAAGAAGCGATCAACATCCCGCTGTATTTCATTCGCCTGAAGCTCAACGCTCTCGACAAGGCCGTGAGCTACGTTGTGTGCTGTGACACCGGGCGGCGCAGTTCCGCGGGCGCCTACATCCTGAGCGAGCGCGGCTTCGATGCGCACGTCCTCAAGGGTGGGTTGGGCGTGACTGACGTCGTGAAGCCGCGTCGCGGCTGACCTCTTTCCGCAGTTGCTCCGGCGTGTTATCGCGCCGCCTCCGGCAACGCCCCAGCGCAGCGCGAGCTCACATCGTATGAGTCGGCTTGTCTCCGCCGAGAGCGCCGGCGAGATAGTTCTCGATCTTCTTTTGTGTCTGGCCGCGGTCCTGTTCGCTGAATTGCACGCCGATGCCGGCTGTGCGTTTGCCTTGCGCGCCCTTCGGCGTCATCCAGATCACTCGACCCGCCACTGGCAGCTTCTCGTCCTCGCCCATGAGGTTGAGCAGCATGAATACTTCGTCACCCAGGCGGTAGTTGCTGTTGGTCGGAATGAACAGGCCGCCATTGCGCACGAACGGCATGTACGCCAGGTAGAGCGCGCTCTTGTCCTTGATGGTGAGCGTCAGGAGGCCCGGCTTGTTGAGTGGTTGGCGCACTTCGGCAGTTTTCCCGTGATCCTTTCAGCTCAGGCAGCCAATGCGACCTGAGCGCGCAGCAGGAGTTCCTCGGCGGCCAGCTGCGCATTCAACGGCGTGTTCAATTCGAGCTTGAATTCTCGCACCCGATCCAGCAGGCCGTAGAGGCCGCGAATCTTGCGAATTCCCTGCAATGATTGCAAGTCTGCGCCGCGCAGGAACGCCTCGCGTAACGACTTTGTGATCCACGTCTCGATCCATGCCAGCCGGCTTTCCAGGGCGACCGACGCATTGCGCCCAGCCCAACGTTCGGCGGTCGCCGGCACATCGAGCGAACGATCGCGCAACGCGGCCAGCGCTGCGCCCATTTCGCGATGCAGGGCCTCGAATGCACTCGCGTGCAACGCAAGGGCACGCAGCGGTGCCCCGCCGGCGAATTCGAGCATTTCGTTCCAGTCGCCCACTGACGGTTCCTGGGCAGCGAGCCACTCGAGCGAGCGCTCACGAGGTGGCACGGCAATGGTGATGCGCTGACAGCGGCTGACGATCGTGGCGGGCAAGCGTGACGGCCGCTCGGAGACCAGGATCAGGAGCCCATCCGGAGGAGGCTCCTCAAGTGTCTTGAGTAAGGCGTTGGCTGCTTTCACGTTCATCAAGTCAGCCGGCGCAATGACGCCTACCTTGCGACCGCGCCGATAGCTCTTCAGAGCGAAGGTCTCGCACAGCTCGCGGATCTGGTCGATGAGCAGCTCTTTGGCGTCCTCGAGGCGTGTCACCCAGTGCAAGTCGGGATGATTGCCCGCAGCGAAGAGCTGGCAAGCGTTACAGGTCCCGCATGGACTATCCCCGGGAGCATCGCAGAGCGCGAGTTGCGAGATCCAGACCGCCAGCGCTTCGGCACCCAGTCCATTGGGCGCATGAATCAGAAGCGCGTGAGGCAGGCGTCCCTGGCACATGGAAGCGCTGATGCGCGCCTTGGCAGCGCTCAACCATGGCAGCAGCGCCCGAGGGATATTATCTTTTATGATCATTACGTTATAAGGGTAACATAAAGCTATTCAGAGCTAAGCAATTCCGACACAAGCTGCTCGATTGCAGCGCCCACGGTCTCGATGGACGCGGTACCGTCAACCACTTTGATTCGCTTAGGCTCGGCACGGGACCGCGCGAGAAAGTTGTTCCGGACGCGCTCGAAGAATTCCTCCTGCTCCGCCTCGATGCGATCTCGGCTGCCCGAGCCGCGACGCACGCGCGCCCGCTCGAGTCCAACGGCGACCGGCACATCGATGAGGATCGTAAGGTCCGGCTGCAGGTCGCCATGCACGAGGGTCTCAAGTGCGCGGATATGCGCCTCAGGAATGCCTCGCCCTGCCCCCTGGTACGCGAAGCTCGCATCCGTGAACCGATCGCTGAGCACCCAGCTGCCCCGCTTCAGCTCCGGGCGAATCAGGTTGGCTAAATGCGTGGCGCGCGCTGCGAACATCAGCAACAGCTCGCACTCGACTGGCAGCTTCTCCCCAGACGATCCGAGGACGAGCTCGCGAATGCGTTCCGCGGCGGGCGTGCCGCCCGGCTCGCGGGTTGCTGTAACAGCAATCCCCCGCCCCTCCAACCATGCCTTGAGCAGCGGCAGCTGCGTCGACTTGCCGCAGCCTTCGAGTCCTTCCAGGGTGATGAATCTGCCTCGCATGTCCCGTATCTATGGCGTCGCGCTGCGGTTACGAGTGCGCGCCAGGTAGCGCCTAACGGCCGCGTCATGTTCCGCCAGCGTCGCGGAAAAATAATGACTCCCGTCCGGCTCGCCGGTAGCGACGAAGAATAGCGCACCGCTGTCCTCGGGATGTGTTGCCGCCTGCAACGATCCCTCTCCGGGAAGGGCAATCGGCGTCGGCGGCAAGCCGGCACGCGTGTAGGTGTTGTACGGCGTGTCCGCGTGCAGATCGCGGCTACGGATGTCACCCGTGTACGTCTCGCCCAGCCCGTAGATCACCGTTGGATCGGACTGCAGGCGCATGCCCATGCGCAGGCGTCGCACGAACACTCCAGCGATACGCTCGCGCTCGCTCGGCAGCGCAGACTCTTTTTCAACCATGGAAGCCAGGATCAGGGCCGAGTATGGATCTGAAAATGGCACGGTCGCGGCGCGCGCGTTCCAGGCTGCGTCCAGCCGCGCGCGCAGCGCCTCGTGCGCCTTGCGCAGGATTTCGAGATCGCTGGTAGCGCGCGCAAAGCGATAGGTGTCCGGGAAGAATTGTCCTTCCGGGTGTTTGACCGGCTCACCGAGGCGCGCCATGAGCTGCGCCAGCGGGATGCCTTCAAGCGTGTGCGCGAGATAAGGGTTGCGAGCCAGCGCGGCCAGCATGTCGCGCACCGTCCAGCCTTCGACGATCGTGACTTCGCGCAGCAGGACTTCGCCCCGCACCAGCTGCTCTATGAGGCTCACCGGGGTCGAGACGCGCGGGATCTCGTATTCGCCCGCACGGATTTTGCTGGCCTGGCCACGCAACCGGGCATAGCCGATAAGGATCCGCGGGTACTTCAGAACACCCTTTGCGGCCAGGTCTTGCGCGACAGCGGCGAACGAGCTGCCGGCCGCGACCGTGACGATGACCGGTTGTTGCAGTCGCAGGGGCGCATACAGGTAGTGGTCGGTCCAGCGGTACGCGGCCAGCGCGAGGACAACGAGGATGGCGAGCGCGACGGTAACGGCGCGATTCACGGCTCAATGCCGGCTGGTTCGCATCACGCCATCTTGCGGAACACGAGCGTGCCGTTCGTGCCGCCAAAGCCGAAGGAGTTCGACAAGGTCACGTCGAGGCGCATGCGCCGCGCCGCGTTCGGCACGTAGTCCAGGTCGCAATCGGGGTCCGGGTTTTCATAGTTGATGGTCGGCGGCGCGACCTGGTCGCGGATTGCCAGCACTGAAAATATCGCCTCCACGGCGCCCGCGGCGCCGAGCAGGTGACCCGTCATCGACTTGGTCGAGCTCACCGCCAGCTTGTACGCGTGGTCGCCGAAGGCACGCTTGAGCGCGAGTGTTTCGGCCTTGTCGCCGAGCGGCGTCGAGGTGGCGTGCGCGTTCACGTAGTCGACCTGTTCCGGATTCAGGCCAGCATCGCGCACCGCGTTGATCATGGACAGGCGCGCCCCTTCCCCCGATTCCTGCGGCGCCGTCATGTGATACGCGTCGCCGCTCATGCCGAAGCCGGCCAGCTCGGCGTAGATCTGCGCACCGCGCGCCTGCGCGTGCTCCAGCGATTCCAAGACCAGCGCGCCGGCCCCATCACCCAGCACGAAGCCATCACGCTCGCGATCCCACGGCCTGCTCGCGTGCTGCGGGTCATCATTGCGCTCCGACAGCGCCTTGACCGAACAGAAGCCGCCGAGCGCCAGCGGAGTCGTCGCCATTTCCGCGCCACCGGCCACCATCACATCCGCATCGCCGTACTGAATCGCCCGGGCCGCAAGCCCGATCGCGTGTGTCGAGGTCGTGCATGCGGTCACCACCGCGAGGTTCGGTCCCTGCATGCCGTAACGGATCGAAATGTGGCCGGACACCATGTTGATGATGGTACCGGGGATGAAGAACGGCGAAATCCTGCGCGGATTGCGCGTCTCGATGTACTTCGAGGACGTCGCTTCGATCGTGTCGAGGCCGCCGATCCCGGCGCCCATGATCACGCCCACTCGCGCCGCGTTGGCCTCGTTGATGGTCACGCCGGAGTCGTTCATCGCCTGCACTGCGGAGCCGAATCCGTAGTGCATGAAGGGATCCATCTTGCGCGCTTCTTTGGACGTGAGGTACTCCTCGACGTTGAACCCCTGTACCGCTCCGCCAAAGCGCGTGGCGAAAGCGCTGGCGTCGAAGCGCGTGATCGGGCCGATGCCGCCGCGGCCCGCGAGGATGCTTTCCCACGCACCGGCTACGGTGCTGCCCAGCGGCGTGACGATACCGAGCCCGGTCACTACAACTCGGCGTCGCGTCACGGGCGCACCTTTTGAAGAAGGTCCATTAGAGAAAGCGGCTCTCGACGGCCGGTCCCTGGCCGAGGCTGAGGCTGCGAGTCAGGCCTTGCTGCGATGCTCGTTGATGTAGTCGATGGCCTGCTGAACCGTCGTGATCTTCTCGGCATCCTCATCAGGAATCTCGGTCTCGAATTCTTCTTCAAGCGCCATCACCAGCTCGACCGTGTCCAGCGAGTCCGCCCCGAGATCGTCGACAAAAGAGGCGTCGTTGGTCACTTCTTCTTCTTTTACGCCCAGCTGTTCGGCGACGATCGCTTTAACCTGCTGTTCGACAGTGCTCATCGCGTGGTGTCCTCTTTTAGTCGTAGCGTAATCGTAGCGGCCCCTTCGACCGCATGGGCGCGGTATTCTAGGGGAAGCCCCCCGGCCCCGCCACCCGAATTGAAGCCCTAGTGGTTGTTTTTCTTGACCTATCGGTGAGTTCTGTGCTTTGCCGAGACCAAGCATAAAGGATGTGTCAATGGGGAACCGAGCGTCGCGCGCGTCCCAGCCCCTCTTCTGCCGCCAAATAGCGCAGCGAGCCGCGCCCTCAGGGCATATACATACCGCCGTTGACGTGCAGAGTCTCGCCAGTGATGTAGCCCGCGCCGGGTGAGGCGAGAAAGATCACGGCGGCGGCCACGTCCTCGACCGATCCGAGCCGACCGAGCGCAATCGGCGCCAGCAAAGCATTGCGCTGCTCTTCACTCAGCCCGCGCGTCATGTCGGTGTCGATGAAGCCGGGCGCCACGACATTTACCGTGATGCCGCGCGATCCCACCTCGCGCGCCAGCGACTTGCTGAAACCGATGATGCCCGCCTTGGCGGCGGCGTAGTTCGCCTGGCCTGCGTTGCCGATCAGTCCGACCACTGAGGCAATGTTGATGATGCGGCCGCGCCGCTGCTTCATCATGCCGCGCAGGCAGGCCTTCGAGAGTCGGAAGACCGACGTCAGGTTGGTATCGATGATCGCCTGCCAGTCTTCGGGCTTCATCCGCAGCAGCAGGCCGTCGCGAGTGATGCCGGCGTTGTTCACGAGAATCGCCGGTGTCCCTTCGCGCCCTTCGAGATCTGCGATCGCCGCCTCGACGCTCGCGCCGTCAGTCACATTGAGAACGATCCCCCTGCCCTTGCATCCGGCTTCGCGCAACCCGGCGTCGATCCCCTCGGCGCCCTGCGCAGTCGTCGCTGTGCCGATGACCGTGGCGCCGTGTTTGCCGAGGGCCAGCGCGATTGCCTGGCCGATACCGCGCGATGCGCCGGTGACGAGCGCCAGTTGTTGCTCAAGCATTCGATGCTCCTCGCGAGGTGGCTCCGCAGGTGGCTATGGCCGCGTCGATGGCCGCGCCATCCTCCAGCGCGGACATCGCGATCTCCTTGTTGCGCTCGATGCGCCGGTTGAGTCCGGTGAGAATTTTTCCCGGACCGCATTCAACGATATGAGTCACGCCGCCCTGGACCATCTGGCGCACGGTGTCCGCCCAGCGAACCGGACTAAAGAGTTGGCGCACCAGCGCCGCGCGAATTTCCTGCGGCTCGCCATGCTTGCGGACATCGACCGTGTAGATCTCGGGTATCTTCGGGGCGCGGACCTCGATGTGTTCGAGGCGCTCACGCAGTTTCTCGGCCGCGGGCCGCATCAACGAGCTGTGTGAGGGCACGCTCACCGGCAGATCGAGTGCGCGCTTGGCGCCCCTCTGCTTGCAGAGCTCGATCGCGCGGCGCACGGCCGGCGCGTGCCCGGCGATGACCACCTGCCCGGGTGCATTGAAGTTCACCGGTTCGACAACTTCGTTCTGCGCCGCCTCAGCGCAAGCCTTCACCACATCGATGTCGTCAAGCCCGAGCACTGCTGCCATCGCGCCCTGCCCCGCCGGCACCGCTTCCTGCATCGCGCGACCCCGGAATCGCACCAGGTCGACAGCAGTGCGAAAGTCCAGCGACTCCGCACACACGAGTGCCGTGAACTCGCCGAGACTGTGTCCGGACATCATCGTGGGTAATGGTCCGCCGCGTTGCCGCCAGATGCGCCAGGTCGCCACGCCCGCCGCGAGCATTGCCGGCTGCGTGCGCTCCGTGGCGTTGAGATCGGCTTCGGGCCCGGACTGGCAGAGCTTCCACAAGTCATAGCCGAGCGCTTCGGAGGCCTGTGCGAACGTTTCGGCAACGAGTGGCTCGGCGGCGCCAAGTGAGCTCAGCATGCCGACCGATTGCGAACCCTGACCGGGAAAAACAAATGCGAGTGACATGCAGTGTCAGTCCGTTGCGGAGCGGCGAATTATAGCGGCTTGCGCAGCAGTGTCAGTCCCGCGAGGACGACGAGCGCACCGATCGCGCCATACAGATGCGCATCGACGACGACCGGACCGCCCGCAGATTTCGCGCTGAAGGGCATGACGCCGAGTGTCTGCTCGTAGACGAGTTTTGCGACCAGGAACAGCGCCAGCAGCCACGCGTCGGGCTCGCGTCTGCGCCAGTGGGCAATAGTGCCGGCCAGCATCACGCCGTGCAGGACACCTGAGAGACCGACGTACCACGCGAGGTCAGGATTGAACACCAGGAAGCCAACATCGATGGCGACTACGGAGCCAGCGAGAATGATCAGCCATTGGCGCGGCGCATAGTCGCCAGCGAAGAGCGCCCACATCAGTGCCAGGCCCATCAAGTTCAGTGCCAGGTGCGCCCAGCCGAGATGCACGAGGTGACCGGTGAGGAGCCTCCACCACTCGCCCGCGAAGATCGCGTCGCGCTGATAGCGCAGCAGCAAGCGACCCGCATCGCCGGTGCTCTCGATTGTCGCCAGAAGCACACAGATGAACAGGAATGCCCACAGCCGCCGCCCGTCAAGGTGCAGGAATTTCAGCCATGCCGTGAGCCGCTCGCTAATTGGTCAAACCCCTTTGTGCTATCGTGACGTTAGAATTCTTATAGCTCAACTTGCGCAATCGAGACATCCGCATGCATGTGATCGCAGCAGGCGTCGCGCCGCGTCGTGTCGCGGGGTTCACCCTGATCGAGATCCTGGTGGTCGTGGTGATCATCGGCATACTCGCGGCCATCGTCGCGCCGAAAATCATGGGCCGCATCGACGACGCGCAGATCGCCAAGGCGCGGCAGGATATCCGCGTCTACGAAACCGCCCTCAACCTGTTTCGACTCGACAACTACAAGTACCCGACCACCGACCAGGGGCTGCAGGCGCTCGTGCAACAGCCCGCCGATCCCGGTATTCGCAACTGGAAACAGGGCGGATACGTCGACAGCCTGAAGAAGGATCCCTGGGGCTACGACTACCAGTACGTGAATCCGGGCACGCACGGCACGGAATACGATCTCTTCACGCTCGGCGCCGACAATCAGCCGGGTGGCGAAGGGATCAATGCGGACATCGGCAACTGGAGCCTGAACTAGCCCCGATCGCGGGCGCCTGTCTGAGCTTTCCAAAATGGGCCGTGTGGCGATGAGCGAGCGACGGATGGCGGAATATTCCGCCGGCTTCACCCTCATCGAAATCCTGGTCGTCGTCTTCATCGTCGGCATTCTCGCTTCCGTCACTCTCATCTCCGTGCATGCGCTCGGTCGCGACACGGAGGTGCGCGACGAAACCAGTCGGCTGGTCGGGCTCATCGGCGCCGTGCACGAACAGGCGCAAATGGAAGGCCGTGACTTCGGGCTGCGATTCCAGGAGCACGAATACGAGTTCCTCGCCTACGACCCCCGGCGCGACCTGTGGCAGGCAGTGGACGGCGACGACCTGTTGCGGCCGAGGCAGTTGCCAGCCGGCCTGAATGTGCGCCTGCGACTCGATGGGCGCGAGGCGGTGCTGCGTCCGCCAGCCGACAAGAAGAAGCCCTGGCCACCGCAGGTGCTGATTCAATCGAGCGGTGACCTGAGCGCCTTCGAGCTTAAGCTGCAACGCGAGGACAGCGATCACGAATCGACGATCACGGGCAATGCGAACGGCGAGCTTGAGTTCAAGAACGTGGACGATGCGAAATGAGACGCCAGCGCGCCTTCACGCTGATCGAAGTGCTGGTGGCCCTCGCCATCGTCGCCTTCGGCCTGGCGGCTTTGTTCAACGTAACCAACCAGAGCGCGCGCGCATCGAGCTACCTGCGTGAGAAGACCCTGGCGCAATGGATCGCGGTCAACAAGGTCACCGAGACGCGCCTCACCGGTCAGCCGCCCGCGGACGATGACATGAAGGGCGAGCTCAAGTACGCCAACCAGAACTGGCGCTGGGAGCTGAAGACCCTCAAGACAGCCGTGAAAGGAATCGTGCGCCTCGAAGCACGCGCGCGACTCGACGAGGGTGCCGAGGACAGTTGGCCCGGCTTTGCCGTGGGTTTCATGGGCGATGCAATCGCGCGCCCTGGCACGGCATCCCCGAATTGGCTCGGCGACCAGAATGCCTCACAGCAGAAGCCGCCGATACCCGGGCAGACGCCTCCCCCGGCCGAACCGCCACCCGCAAATACGCCGCCGCCCGTCAGCCCACCCGGAGGTGAAGCGCGGTGAGGTCAAACTTGCCACATCGCGGCTTCACGCTGATCGAGTTGCTGGTTGCGATCTCGATCTTCGTCGTGCTCGGCGTGCTCGCATACGGTGGTTACAACAACTCCGTCAAGCAAACCGAAATCGCCCGCGCGGCCATGAAGCGACTGCAGCAGGTGCAGACCACCGTGCGCCTGCTGACGCAGGACTTCGAGCAACTCGCCCCGCGACCGGTGCGCGATGTCATCGGCGACACACGTCTGCCCGC
>DASQOO010000185.1:0-9411 GCA_035644435.1 Steroidobacteraceae bacterium
AAACGTCATACGGGCACGCACTTCGTGTGCGTAAGTCAATGATTCGGACGGTTTTATGTTTTGCCCCACGGGTCAACCCGCAAACGGGTGCGACGTTATAACCGCTACCCGGGTTCGCGTCGATGCGCGCGCGCCCGCACACATTGAAGTCGGGGAGGAGTTCCTGTCGCCGTGACGAACGCGTCTGCTACGCTGCCCGCCGCTCTCGCCGCCCTGCTCATGCAGGAGCCGGCGCGCACTCCGAAGGAGGCGGTCCTGGATCAGTCCCGTGAGCTGGAGCGTTTTCTGGCGAGCGTCGAGCGCCGGGCTTTCAAGGTCGCCGAGATCGCGGTGCGCAACGTCGATGACGCTCTCGATATCGTCCAGGATGCAATGCTGCAGCTTGCGCGCCGCTATGCGGCTCGGCCGAGCGAGGAATGGACACCGCTCTTCTACCGGATACTCAACAATCGCATCCGCGACTGCCAGCGTCGACGCACGGTCCGCTCGCGCGTAATGGCATGGTTACCGCTGCGCTTGCACGAAGACGAGGAACTGCCGGATCCGATCGAGACCGCGCCCAGCGTTGGCCCGGGTCCCGGCGAACAGGTGCAGGTGGACGAAGCGATGCGCGCATTGGAGCGCGCCGTCGGCGATCTGCCGCAGCGACAGCAGCAGGCGTTCCTGTTGCGCACTCTCGAGGGCCTCGACGTTGCTGCCGCAGCCAATGCGATGGGCTGTTCGCAGGGCAGCGTCAAGACGCATTACTTTCGCGCCTTGCAGGCGCTGCGTGAACGACTCGGAGAATTCTGGTCATGAAACCCGACAACAACGAACCCGACGCTTTCGAAGAGCGCGCCCGCGAGCTGCTCGAGGAGAGTGCCAACCGGCTCGACGGCAGCGTTCGTTCACGGCTGACCCAGGCACGTTTTGCGGCAGTCGAAGAGGCGCGGCGTGCGCGTCACTCGTTCGCGTGGCGCGCATGGATTCCCGCTGGCGCACTGGCCGCGGCGGCGGTGTTGGCGGTGGTGCTGTGGAACGGTCAGACGTTCGCGCCCGGCGCGCAGAACTCCCTCGACGACCTGGAACTGGTCGCCGACGGTGAGAACTTCGAGCTGCTGGAGAACCTCGATTTCTACGAATGGGTCGCAACCGTGGATCCGACCGACATCGGGTAGTGCATGGACAGAGCGCCGTGGTACCTGGTTTCGATGTTCGTCGCAGTGGCCTCGTTGCCAGTGCGCGTGCAGGCCGACGACAAGACCGGCGTGGATTCGGACTTTCTCGAATTCCTGGGCAGTCTCGACAGTGACGATGTGGCCTGGAGCGCTTACCTGAGCAGCGCGGATGCGCCCCCGGCGCCGAAGCCATCCAGCACGCCTGCTCCGCAGCCGGCCAAGCCGGCCGAGAAGGCTGCTTCTGAAGGTGAATCGAAATGAGCGGCAAGCTGTGTGGATTGGTGGTGACTGCGTTTCTCGCCCTGGCTGCGCCTTCGCTTGCGTCAGCAGGCGATGAGAGCGCGGCGAGTGCTGCGGCGGTGCCGTGGGGATCGCTGTCGAGCGAGCAACAGGGCCTGCTGAAGCAGTTCGAAGGGAATTGGGACCAGCTCCCGCCGCAGCGCCAGCAATCGTTGACGCGCGGCAGCGAGCGCTGGCTCAAGATGACGCCGGAGCAGCGCAAGCAGGCCAAGGGGCGCTTCGCGCACTGGCAGCAGCTCTCACCAGATCAGCGCAAAGTGATCCGCCAACGCTGGCACCAGTTCCAGTCGCTGAGCCCGCAAGACCAGCAGCGGGTGCGCGATAACTTCGAGCGCTTTCGTGATCTCACGCCCGAACAGCGCCAGAAATTGCGCGAGCGCTGGCAGCATCTGACTCCGGAGCAGCGTCGCGAAATGCGCGAGACTTTGCGCCAGCACCGCCAGCAGATGCCGCGCCCGGACAAGCAGTCAGGCCGTTGACGCCGGCGGCGGCACGTGATCACGGGCCGCCAGTTCACATCGCTTGTGTCAGCTCGCCGGCGGGGCCTGCATGCCGAGTTGCGCCATCACCTCGGTGCCCTTCGCCTGCACGGTCTTTGCCTTGGCGACCGCATCCTCGACGTTGCCCGAGTTGAAGGACTGCGTCGCGGCGTTCCACATGCCCTTGAGCTCGCCGAGCCCGGCTTTCGCCGAGTCGAAGGTCGCCTGATCGAGATTCTTGGGCAGCTTCTTGCTCTTCGACAGCATGTCGACGCGACTCTGGATGGTGTCGACCATCCTGGGGAGATCGGCGCTCAGCGAATTCCACGTGTCGGTGAGTGCAGCAATCGCCTGTTGCTTCGCCGCTGCGACTTCGGTGCCGAGCTCGGTAACTTTCGCCGGCAGATCCTTCGCCGCGGCCAGCGCGCCCTTGTAGTCGTTTTTCTCGAACGTCGCCTTGGCCGCATCAACGGCGTCCTGGACTTCCTTGTACTTGTCGGGAAGATATTTCTGCGCGTCGACCGACATTGCGTCCAACGCGGACTCGGCCTGTGAAATCGCGGCCTGGGCAGGCTCCTTGTAATTGGTACACGCGCCCACCAGCGTGGCAACGAACACCAGGAAAACCAGGCTGAAGAACCTCTTCGCGTACATGAGTACCACTCCTCGATGCATCGGTTGGATGAACTGCGTGGGCCAGCAATTCCCGCTCACGGGATTCGGAGTTTCTGACCGACCTGAATCTGGTTCGGATCCTTGAGGACGTCGCGGTTGGCCTCGAAGATCTGCGGATACAGCTGCGCGTCGCCGTAGAATTCCTGCGCGATTTTCGAGAGGGTGTCGCCCTTCTTCACCACGTGGTACTGCGCGTAGGGATTGTCGGCGCCGGAACCCGTGGATTTGCTCTTGTCTTCCATAGGAGCACCTCCAGGCTGCAAGCGGGAGAAGGGCAGACTACTCCCATTGCCCGGCAGGCGCGAGACCCGCTCCGGTGCGAGCGCGCGGACGCAGTGACTCAGAGCTGCGCGATCACTCTCTTGAGCACTGCGCGCGGATCGCTCAGGACCTCGCTGTCCCAGAGCCGGATCACCCGGTAGCCGAGCGATTCGAGGAAGCGCTTGCGCTCGATGTCGGCGCTGAGACCCAGGACATGCTGGGCACCGACCAGCTCGATGATCAGGGCCTGTTCCACGCAGATGAAGTCGACCACGAACGGGCCGATGGTGTGCTGGCGCCGGAAACGAAAGCCCTTGAGGCGTCGAGAACGCAGCAGCCAGCAGAGTCGATGCTCGGCATTGTCGCGCCGGATCCGCCGTGCCCGATCCGTGAGCAGCTGCAGTCCCATGACGGCAAGCTAACGCGCCACGCGCACTGGCGCAGCGCCCATTTGTCGTCACTCGTTGCAGATAGAGCGTGCCTAGATTTCGTTGGCGCGCGCGAAACGGCCGATGTGGTCGGCGGCGCGGAACGCGAGGGCCTGGATGGTCATCGTCGGCTGGCCGCGCCCCGAAGTCACGAAGCTGCTGCCATCGCAGAGGAAGAGGTTGCGAACCTCATGCGTGCGATGAAACTTGTCGATCACCGAGCGCGCGGGGTCGTTGCCCATGCGGCAGGTGCCGAGCAGGTGCACCGAGAAACGCGCCTCACTCACCGGCACCTTGCCCACGCGCAGCGCACCCGCAGCTTCCAGTATCGCGGCCGACTTGTCGCCCAGGAAGCGCGCTGTCGAGAGGTCAGCCGGATGATCGCGATACGTGGTGCGAATCGCCGCTACTCCCCATGCATCCTTGAGCTCCGGATCGATGCTCACGCTGTTGGCGGCGAGCGCCAACGAGGTGGTGTGCGTATACACGATGAGTGAGCGCGGAAACTCCTCGAGTCGCGCCTTGAACGCGGCACCCCATTTCGGAGCGCCCTCCTCTTCGCGCAACGCCCAGAAAATCGGCTGCGGACCGATGCGCGCATCGATGCCACCGCCGCCGTAGAAGCCGCGCTTGGGATCGGAATCGTAAAAGTCATGCACGATGCGCGTGACCTGCGCACTCTTGTACTCGTTGAGCGGGTGCTCGAACACCGCGCCCAGTTCCTGCCCGGAGTTGAACATGAGGTACTTGCCCACCAGCCCGCTCGAATTGGCCAGGCCATCGGGAAAACGGCTGCTCGCCGAATTGAGCAGCAGTCGCGGCGTCTCCGCGCCGTTGGCGCACACCACGACCGCCCGCGCCTTCTGGAAACGCTCACGCCTGTCCTTGTCGTAGTACGTAACGCCGGTCACGCGACCCTTCGCATCGGTGGGCAGGTTGAACACATAGCTTTCGGCGCGCACCTCGCAGCGGCCGGTCGCTTCGGCTTCCGGGATCATCGTGTAGAGCGAGGAGGACTTCGCCATCACTTCGCAGCCGTAGCCCATGCAGAAGCCGCAATGCACGCAGCCGGGCCGGCCCCGATACGGCACCGAGTTGATTGCCATGGGCGCGGGAAACGGATGCAGGCCGAGCTTGCGCGCGCCGCGCTCGAACAGTACGCCGGAGGACTTCACCGGCATCGGCGGCATCGGATAGGGCTTCGAGCGCGGCGGATCGAACGGGCTCGCGCCGGCGAGGCCCGAGACGCCGACGTCCCACTCGACCTTGGTGTAGTACGGCTCGAGATCCGCGTACGTGATCGGCCAGTCATCGAAGCCAGTCCCGGCGATCGGACCGAGCCGGCTGCGCTCGATGAAGTCGATCTCGTGGAATCGCCAGTAGTTCGCGGTGAAATGCACGCTGCTGCCGCCGACGCGGCGCGCATAGATCAACGCGTTGGTATCGCGGGTCCGCTCGGCCTTGTGGTCGGGGTCCTGGCGAAAGGTCTGCGGCGATTGCACCGGATCGTTGACTATGCCGTTCAGCAGCCAGTACTTCAGCTCGTCGTGTTCCCAGTCGCTCGCATGCCAATGCGGGCCCTGTTCGAACAACACGACGCTGAACCCGCCTTGCGACAACTCGCGCGCCATGACGCCGCCCGCTGCACCGGAGCCGACGACCGCGAAGTCCACCGTTTCGCTGCTGCGGAAAGTGCGCGCGCTCACGTCTTGTTGCCGGTGTCCGTATACGGAACGAAGCCGGGGTAGTCGCGATCGTAGTAGCCGAACGGCGGCGTGAAGACGTGGTTGTCTTCGAAGCCGATCATCTTCCAGCCGAGACCATCCTTGTTACCGCCGTACTTGGGGCTGGCGAGGAGTCCCGCGACGGTGAGGAAGCGCAGCCAGCCGAAGAACGGTGTCAGCTCGACACTGCCGAGGTACGCGTGCTGCTTGCCTTGGTCGAGCGCGGCGAACGCGGTGCCGGCATTCGCAGCCTGGCAACCGGCGCGAAACTCTGCGAGTCCCTTGCGGAAGTCCTCGGCCTGGGCCGCGAAGAAGGCAGCGAAGGCCGCGTCGATGAAGTACACGACGTGAGCCTCGCGTGCTCCCGGTGTGTCACCGCTCGGAATGATCTGCGCGGTCGCCGCTTCGACATCCGCCGCTTCGTCGACTGCGAGGAACTTGAAGCCGCCGCCGCCCTCGGCGATTGCATTCTCATGTGCCGCGTGTGCCGCCGCTGCGACCTGCGGCCAGTGGGCCATGAGCCAGGCAGCCCCGAACGTGGCGGCGGACGCGCCCAGAAACGAGCGTCGTGAAGTCGTTGCGGAAGGGTCGGTCGAGGACATCTGTGGATCTCCCTCGGAGGCGCAGCCGTATCAGGGGTGGGCGGTGGGCACGTAAGCCATGCACTCGATTTCCAGGCGGCCGTTGTTCGCGAGCCCGTTGACGCCGAGAGCGCTGCGCGCCGGATAGGGGGGCTTGAAATACTGCTTGTAGATCTCGTTGAAGTGCGCCCATTCGCTGATGTCGGCCAGGAACACGGTGCACTTCACCACGTCCGACATGGAGCGACCATTGCGTTCGAGCACCGCCTTGATGTTCTCCAGGGCCTGGCGCGCTTGCGGTTCGACGCCGCCCGGCACGAGTTTGCCGGTAGCGGGATCGATGCCCATCTGCCCAGCGAGCAACAGGATGTCATTGACGCGCACGGCTTCGGAGAACGGCAGGCCGCGCTGCAGGCTCGCGGGCGTGTTGAGGAACTCGGCCTTCGCGGCTGGCGCTTTCGCCGGTGGCGTGGCACATCCGGCGAGCAGGATCACGAGGCCGGCAACTAACGAGACTGACCATCTCATCGCTATTCTCCTATTCGACAGCTTTCACCGCCTGGATCAACTGGCTCACAGCGGCCTGGCCGTCGCCGTAGAGCATGCGCGTCTGGTCAAGATAGAACAGCGCATTCTCGATGCCTGAGAAACCCTGTCCCTGGCCGCGCTTGATCACGATGACGTTCTTGGCCTTGTCGGCATTCAGGATCGGCATGCCGTAGATCGGGCTCGAGCGATCGTTGCGTGCCACGGGATTCACGACATCGTTGGCGCCGATGATGAGCGCGACGTCCGCGGTCTCGAACTCGGCGTTGATCTCCTCCAGGTCCGCGATCAGATCGTAAGGCACGCCGGCCTCGGCGAGGAGCACGTTCATGTGCCCGGGCATGCGGCCCGCAACCGGGTGAATCGCGAAGCGAACGGTCACGCCGCGCTCCATCAGCAACTGGGTCAGTTCCCAGACCTTGTGCTGGGCTTGTGCCACGGCCATGCCGTAGCCCGGTACAACGATCACTTTCTGCGCGAATGCCATCATCACGCCGACATCTGCGGCTTCGATGGGCTTGAGGCTGCCCTGCACCTCGCCGCCAGCCACGGCTGCGGCTTCTCCGAACCCGCTGAAGAGAACATTGCCCAGTGAGCGATTCATGGCCTTCGCCATCAACTGCGTGAGCAGCGTGCCCGCGGAACCGACTACGGTGCCGGCGATGATCATCGCGGCGTTGTTGAGGACGAAACCTTCGAAGGCGACCGCAAGACCCGTGAGCGCGTTGTAGAGCGAGATGACCACCGGCATGTCGGCGCCGCCGATCGGCAGCGTCATGGTGATGCCGAGCGCGAGCGCGAGCCCGAAGAACACGATCACGATGTTGGCGGAGGAGTTGATGTCGAGCGCGATGAAGCCGCCCGCGACCAGCGCCACGACCACCAGCATGAGGTTGATGGCCTGCTGCCCGCGGAAACGGAGGCTGCGTTTGATCAGGCCCTGGAGCTTGCCGAAGGCGATGAGGCTGCCGCTGAACGAGACGGCGCCGATCAGGCCGCCGAGCACCGCGAGGCTGACGGTCGCTGTGGCATGGGTTTCGCCGCGAAACAGTTCGACCGCGGCAATCGCCGCCGCCGCGCCGCCGCCCATGCCGTTGTAGAGCGCGATCATCTGCGGCATGTCGGTCATCGCGACGCGCTTGCCGGTCCACCACGCCAGCAGGCCGCCGATGAAGATCGCGGTGACGATCAGCAGGTAGTTGCCGGCGATCTGCGGCGCAAGGAAGGTGATCAGGGTGGCGACCAGCATGCCCCAGCCGGCCCAGACCACGCCGCTCTTCGCCGTCCTGGGCGAGCTCATGCGCTTCAAGCCCATGATGAAGAGGAACGCCGTCAGCAGGTAGCTCGCGTTGACGAGCAGTGCCGCCAGCTGCGGGCTCAACGGCGAGGTCATCGCTTCTTCTCCCCGCTCGCCTTGAACATTGCCAGCATGCGCTCGGTGACGACGTAACCGCCGACGGCGTTGCCTGCCGCCAGCACCACGCCGATGAAGCCGATCGCCGTGCCGAGCGTCGAGCTCGCCTGTCCGAGCGCGACCATCGCCCCCACCAGCACGATGCCGTGCACGAAATTCGAGCCCGACATCAGTGGCGTGTGCAGGATCACCGGGACGCGCGCGATCACCTCGTAGCCGGTGAACGCCGCCAGCATGAAGATGTACAGGCCGATGATGCCGTCGATCATGACTCCACCATTTTGCGGGTTGCCTCGTGCCGGATCGTGCCCTCGTGGGTGAGGCACGACTGCGCGAACACTTCATCGTTCCAGTCGATCTTCAGCTCACCCTGGTCGATTGCGGGCTTGAGGAAGTTGAGGAGATTGCGCGCGTACATTTCACTCGCGTGGTACGCGAGCGAGCTGGGCAGATTCACCGGTCCGACGATCCTCACGCCACCGTGCTGCACCATTTCGCCCGCGCGAGTGAGCTCGCAGTTGCCGCCGGACTCCGCGGCGATGTCCACGATGACGGCGCCGGATTTCATGCGCTCGACTGCGGCGCGCGAAATGATTCGCGGCGCCTTGCGGCCCGGAACCGCTGCCGTCGTGATCACCACGTCCGCGGCCGCCACGCGCTGCTCGAGGACTTCCCGCTGCCGGCGCTTTTCCTCTTCGGTGAGCTCGCGAGCGTAGCCCCCCGTGCCTTCGGCGCTCACGCCCGTCTCGACGAACTTGGCACCGAGCGATTTCACCTGCTCGCGCGTGGCGCTGCGCACGTCGTAGGCTTCCACCACCGCGCCGAGGCGACGCGCGCTGGCGATGGCCTGGAGTCCCGCTACACCGGCGCCGATGACGAGTACCTGTGCCGGCCGGATGGTTCCTGCGGCGGTCGTCAGCATCGGGAAGAACTTGTCGAGGGTGCTGGCGGCAATCAGCACCGCCTTGTAGCCCGCCACAGCGGCCTGCGATGAGAGCGCGTCCATCGACTGGGCGCGGGAAATACGCGGCACGAACTCCATCGCAAAGCTCGTGATCTGGCGATCGCGCAGTGCCCGCACGATGTCGGCTCGCTGATGTGCCTGCATGAAGCCGATGACGACCGCGTTCTGGCGCAGGATCGCGATCTCTTCGAGTGTTGGCGGCTGGACCTTCAGCAGAACGTCCGCCGCCTGCAGCAAGGCCGGGGCGGAGGCTGAAAACTCCGTGTTCTTGAACGCAGCGTCCGGAAACTGGGCTGCAGCGCCGGCCCCGTGCTCGATAGCGACACGCGCGCCCAAGGCGGCAAATTTGCCGGCTACTTCCGGAACCAGGGCCACGCGCGATTCACCTGGCGCGACCTCTTTTAGCGCGCCAATCACCACTGGCATGTCGCCTCCAAGGGGAGCTTGGCGGGCCTGTGGTAACGAAACCACGGCAGCCAAATATTGTCTTTAACTTTGAACGGCTTGCGGCGTTGAATTATTGCACAGTCCTGCCGTATCTTACACGCCGGCCCCCGCGGGTCGAACGCACCATGAGCAAGCTCGAAGGCAAGGTCGCGATATTTGAGTGGGACGAGGAGCGCACGCTCGTCGTGCCGGCGTCGCAGCGCGCGCTTTCGCAGCAGGTGCTGCGCACGGACGTGGCCGGGATGCCGCTCGAATGGATCGACTATCGCGAAGCGGCCCGGCTCTATCACATGGAGCAAGTCGCATATTCGGCCGGGAGTCTGCTGTACCGGCTGTTCGGTGGAACCAACGCGCGCAGCGGCCAGCGAACCTGCGTCGCCGTGAACTCGATCATCGCCACCATCGGCCATTCCCACAATCCGGGGAATCTGCGCG
>DASQOO010000186.1:0-2893 GCA_035644435.1 Steroidobacteraceae bacterium
GCACGAAGTCGCGCGAGCCCTGCGTCGTGACCCTGGAGACGAATCCGACGATGGCCTGCTTGGTCGCTCCGTCGTTCCAGGAGGGCAGCGGATCCGCCGCATTCGCGACCGCTGCGCACGCCATTGCGAGCAGGGCGGTGAACATCTGCATGGCCTGTATCGCACGCCCAAACGGTGCTCGCATACTGACACCCTCCACCCGCATTCCGGCCCTGATGGACGGTTACACGTTCGCCGACGCGGAGAAACTGTACCTTGGTGCAGAACCCAGGCCTCGGAACATCTGTTCAGCGCCCCGCACCGACAATCCAGCGGTAATAGGGATTGTCGCTCTCCTCGCTCATGACGCGTTGCATGCTCTGGGCCCACCCGGCGCGATTGTCCTGATAGGCATAGATACCTGCCTGGTAGAAGGCGAGCAGTCGCTCGCGATACGCCGCCAGCTCAATGCGGAAGGATTCGTCGCCTCCCCGCAGCGACGGCTCGCTACGCTCTGCGAGGAGATGCGACAGAGTGCGGGGGAAATCGCCGGGCAGAACCCACGCTCCGTACTCGATGCGCGGATCGTCGTCGGTCACCGGCAGCGCATCGCCGACATAGCGTTCGAGTCCAGAACGATCGGCGACCCAGGTGGCCACCAGTGCCGCAGGCGATGCCACGCCCACCTCCCGCAGGGCCGCTGCCACTTCGGGCTGATCGAATCGCTCTTTGATGCGCACCGTGTCGAGTTCGATCGGCGTCATCGAGCCCACCAGCAGCATCTCGTGTAATTCCGTCGTCCAAAGCGTCGCGTACGGGAAGGCGTCGAGAAAACTGCGCACCAGCGAGCGTGTGTCGTCGTCGGTCTGCGTCGGCAATGGCAGCCATTGCGCGAACAAGCCATCGGCTTGCAGCCGTTGCGCGGCCAGCGCATAGAAGTCCCGCGAATAGAGGTTCACGACACCAGCAGCAGATGGCGGCGGCGGCTCCAGCGTGATGAGATCGTAACGTTCGAGATCGCGCAGCAGTTCGCGGCGACCGTCCCGAATGCGGATGCTGACTCCTTGATCCCGAGACGCGTCGAAGTTGCCGCTGAAGTGTGGCGCCGCACGAACGACGGCCGGCAATAGTTCGGCACAAACGCGCGTCTCGAGGTTTGGATAGCGCAGCAGGCTTCCTGCAGTGATGCCGGTGCCCAGCCCGATGACCAGGGCGGCGCGTGGCTCACCACGATGAATGATCAGGGGCAGGAGTCCTTGCAGGCGCATGTAGCGCAGCGAGGACAGCGAGTCTCCCGAGTTCGAGACACCTTGAATGTACAGGCGACGAAAGCGATTCGCGCCCGAACCTTGTTCGATCACGGCGACGGTGCCACCCGCGCTCGCCTCGTGAAACACGAGTTCACCGCCGTGAGCCTTGGCTAGCAGTCGAGCGAGATGATCGGGCGCGATCAGGAGGGTCGCGAGAATCGCCAGCGCACCAGTCGCGAGGGTCGCCCAGGCCCAGGGCCGCCGTGCCCGGCCTCCCCGAAGTACTGCACATCCGCCGACAACCCCGGAGAGTATCGCCAGCGCGCCAAGGCTGCGCTCCACTGCGAGCACCGGTACAAGCACGAATCCGGTGATCAGCGTGCCGGCAATTCCACCGAGCGTGTTGAGCGCGAGCAGGCGGCCGGTGCTCCCGCCCGGGTTTTCGGCTTGCGCCCCGAGGCGCAACGCGACCGGAAATGCGGCACCCAGGATCAGTGTCGGCACAAAGACCAGGCAGAGCGCGGCGGTCGCAAAACGCGCAGACATCGCCGCGCCCTCGCCGCCAGCAATTTCGAATGCCCAGGTCGCAGCCTTGACCTGCAGTGGGGTCAACCACGCACCGAGCGCCGCAAGCTCGAGGAGCGCGATGAGACCCGCCGCCGCCACCAGCAGCCCGAATGCTCCCCACACGTCGCGCAGGCGTCCCACATAGCGTGCACCGAGCGCACTGCCCGCCGCGAGGCCGACCAGGTAGGTCGCGAGCACGATGGCGAAAGCGAAACTGCGGGTACCGGTCCACTGCACGATCGCGTGCGACCAGATCACTTCGTAGCCGAGCGCTATACCGCCGGCCACCGCGTAGAGTCCGAGCGCAAGCCTGGCATCGGACCTTGCATGCGCAATCGGCCCAGGCGCAGGGGATGCCCGTGCAGGAACTGAGTGTGTCGCCAGGAGAAAGGCCGCGAGCGCTACCGCCAGGTTAATCGATGCCGCTGCCAGTCCCGAGCCGCGTACACCCAGAGTGCGTATCAGCACGAAGGCGCAGAGCAGTGTGCCCACCACTGCGCCCGCGGTGTTTGCGGCGTAGAGACGGCCGGCCGCTGGCGCCACACCACTGCCCTCCCCCGTTACCATTCGCGCCAACACCGGCACCGTGCCGCCCATCAGGGATGCCGGAATGCCCACCAGCGCAAGCGGGATGATCCACGCGACCACGCCGACCACGGCCTCGGCCTGAGCGAACAGTGCGCCAGAGTGAGCGAGCGCGACTGTTGCGAGCACTCCGAGCGTCGCAATGCCGAGTTCGAGCAGGGCATAGAGTCTCAGCGGTTGGGGCGAGCGGTCGGCGAGCTTGCCGAACAGCGCGCTGCCGAACGCGAGTCCGGCAAAGAACGCGCTCACAGCGATCGTCACTGCGTAGACGTCGACGCCTACGACTAGCGAAAGCTGCTTGACCCAGAGAATCTGATAGATGAGCCCGGCTGCGCCGGAAGCGAACAGGAGCAGCGCCGGCACCCCGAGGCGCGGGCCGGGCGAAACCCGCTCGACCATCTTCTTCACGGATGATCGAGCGCGTCGGCTGTGGTTACTCCAGGCCGCGTTTCTTGAAGGATTCGTCGATCTTCTTGTCCACCTGCTTGCGTACTGAATCGACACTGAAGCTC
>DASQOO010000187.1:0-18122 GCA_035644435.1 Steroidobacteraceae bacterium
GAGCTTCAGTGTCGATTCAGTACGCAAGCAGGTGGACAAGAAGATCGACGAATCCTTCAAGAAACGCGGCCTGGAGTAACCACAGCCGACGCGCTCGATCATCCGTGAAGAAGATGGTCGAGCGGGTTTCGCCCGGCCCGCCCCTCGGGGTGCCGGCGCTGCTCCTGTTCGCTTCCGGCGCAGCCGGGCTCATCTATCAGATTCTCTGGATCAAGCAGATCTCGCTGATCATCGAGTTCAAGCTGGACAGCAAGAAAGTCGCCGGCCTTCGACGCGCCTCATGAGCCATTCTTGCACCTCACCCTCCAACAGCCCGAGTCCTGAGCTTGTCGCAACGATCCCTCACTTCCCCAGGCCAATATTCTTCGGCGGATACTTCTTGAATGTAGCTGCATGTTCTTTCATTTCAGCCGCCATGGATGCCAGCCATGCATTCATCCGATGTCCAACCGGGTACTGCTCCCTGGGATCGATGTAGAGATTGAACAGCCACGGTGCGAGGCCGACATCGCTCACCGTGGTCATGTCGATGTCGAGCAACGACGCGTGCGCCTCGACGATTTTGACGTGGATCTTGTACTCGTACATGCGCATCGCCATCAGGTCCTGCTCGCTCCAGATATAGACTTTTTCGCGCCGGGAATGCCCATCGTCAACGAGCAGGAATGAGGTCTGATCGATGCCG
This sequence comes from Steroidobacteraceae bacterium, assembly GCA_035644435.1. Classification (GTDB taxonomy): domain Bacteria; phylum Pseudomonadota; class Gammaproteobacteria; order Steroidobacterales; family Steroidobacteraceae; genus DATBVX01. The sequence continues at coordinate 686 of DASQOO010000187.1, forward strand.
TCGATGTAGCGGTCGGTCGGGATCTTGTTGGCGACGCCCGCAAGAGCGAGCGACGTATTGAACAGGTCCATCAGGTCGAACAGCTCGTCGCTTTCACGGCCGGGCCGGATCATCCCCTTCCAGTACGCGATCCCCGGCACGCGCACGCCGCCTTCCCAGGCCGAAGCCTTCGAGCCCCGGAAGGGCGTGTAACCCGAGTCGGGCCAGCTGTCCATCTGTGGGCCATTGTCGGAGGTGACGAAGACGAACGTGTTCTCCAACACGCCGGCGTCGTCCAGTGCCTTGACGATCTCCCCGATGAATGCGTCCACCTCGACGATGTCGTCCTTGTATGGATATTTGCTGGAGCTCTTGCCCTCGAAGGCCCTAGACGCGAAGTTGTCGGCGTGCACTTTCATGAACGCGTGCTCGACGAAGAACGGCTGTCCGCTTGCGGCCAGTTCCTTGATCCTGGCGACGCTGAAATTCTTGAGATCGGTGTCGGCTTCGGCCATCGCCTGGATGCTGTCGATTTTCCGCACTTCCTATGTGCTGCCGCCCTTCAAGCCGTGAATCAACGACGTACTGGCTCCGGTCCTGCGCAGCATCTCCATGCGCTCGGGGTTCAACACGAGATCCGGGTAGCGCCGCTTGTCCACCGACTGGCTGATTTCCTTCTCGGCGGCGTAGTAGCCATAGAACTCATCGAAGCCAACCTCGTGCGGACGCATGCCTTCGGCTTCCCCGACGTGCCATTTCCCGGAAAGCACGGTCTTGTAACCGGCGCCAGACAGCAATTTCGGCAACGAGATTTCATCGGCCCACGGATTCTTCGTGAGCTTGTCGCCAGCCAGAATCGGGCGCGTGAGCCCGGTGCGCACGGGCAGACGCCCGGTGAGGATCGCCGAGCGCGTGGGGGTGCAGGTGGGTTGCGAATAGGTGGACGTCAACTTGAGCCCTTCGCGTGCCAGGCGATCCATATTCGGCGTGGCGGCGCCGACTGCTTCGCCACCGCCGAACGCACCGGGGTCTCCATAGCCCATGTCATCCACGAGGAGCCAGACGATGTTCGGCCGTTTGCCGGTCTTGGCGCGCAGCGCATCGAGCTTTCTCTGCGCCGCCTGCTCCTGTGCGGGAAACGAGAGCGCCGGCTCCATGCTCTCGCTGGTGCGCACAGCTTTGCTGAGCGTGCTCGCTTGCACGAATGTAGCCGCAGGGCCAAGGGCGAGCACGCAGATGAGTGCGATGCGGGACGGTTTCATACGAACTCCCTATGCGATAGGGCAGGTGCGTCAGCTGCTCGCGCAGATACGCTTATTTTAACGCCACCTTTACGGTGTGAATCTGCCCGTCGAACGCGAACGGCCGCTTGTCCAGGTAGTCGAGCGAGACCGTAGAGCCAAGGTCGGCGCCGACGTCGAGGGGGTTCCGCTCGTGGTAAAGGCGAGCGGCACTGTGCGCTTGAGGTCGGCCTTGCCGACTTCCTTGCCGTCCACGAGCAGCGTGGCAGTGCCACCCTTGCCGGGCCCTTCGATGTCTGTGACGACCTCGACCTCGTGTCGCCCGCCGCTCAGCGGCTTCGCGCTGCGCGCCGTGTACTGCTCGATGATCATCATGTTGTAGAGATAGACCAGATAGCCCTTGTCCATGTAGAGGGTCAATCCGCCGCCCGCGCCGCCAAGCGCGTAGAGCACGCCGCTCGCGCCGGCCTTCATGTCGAGATCGATCGTGACCGCATTGCTTTCACTGCCCAGGCCCGGCGCGGTAAATTCGGGCCGCTGACGGTCTAGCGCGCTTCGCGGCTGAATCCGACTCTACTATAGATGCAGAACGGTGTAGATTCGTAACCGAACTGCGCATATAATATAGCGCATGAACCAAGAAGGATTGGGTAGGCAGTCCCGCTTGCGCTTGGGTCGCCTGCTTCGCGCGGAGCCCGCAGTACTCACTCCGGAATTTGCAGCACGCCACCTCTCACTGACGCGCGCCCAGGCGGCGCACGAGCTAGCGCGTTGGGCGAGAGCTGGTTGGCTAGCGCGAGTTAGGCGCGGTGCCTACGTCTCCGTTCCGCTGCAAGCGACGTCAACGGACGTCGCGCTCGAAGATCCATGGGTCATTGCGACTGACCTTTTCGCACCTTGCTACGTCGCCGGATGGTCCGCCGCTGAGCATTGGGGTCTGACCGAGCAGATCTTCCGTTCGGTCTGTGTGATCACAGCCTCGCGTCCTCGCAAACGCGCTCAGGTGCTGCGTGGAACTCAGTTCTCGCTTCACTCAACGGCCGCGGAAAATCTATTCGGGCTCAAATCTGTCTGGCGCGGGCGCATTCGCGTTCAGGTCTCGGACCCTGCGCGCACGCTCGTCGATATGCTGAGCGATCCAAGCTTGGGCGGTGGGATCCGTTCCGTCGCGGATATGCTGACGGTTTTTTTTCGTGAACAGCCGACACTCGCGCCTAAGCTGATTGAGTACGCGACGCGGCTCGGAAACGCTGCAGTGTTTAAGCGGCTCGGATTCCTGCTGGCCGCTTCACATCCCGATGAGCGTGAATTGATCGCGGCCTGCCAGCGTAAACTATCGGCAGGCTACGCCAAGCTCGATCCGCGACTCACCTGCGACAAGCTCGTCACCGCGTGGCGATTGTGGGTGCCGGCTTCGTGGAAGCGCACGAACGGCAATGATTAGTCGTGATGAGGTGCTCGAGTTTGCTCGTGAGTTTCAGCTCGCGGCCAATGTCGTCGAGAAGGACTACGCGCTCGGCTGGTTGCTCGCGGGCATCTCGAGCCATCAAGAGCTTTCGGACACGTGGGTATTCAAGGGCGGTACCTGTCTCAAGAAGTGCTTCTTCGAAACGTATCGGTTCTCCGAAGATCTCGATTTCACCCTTCGTGACCCGGCGCACCTCAATGAAGCCTTCCTGGCGCGCGTCTTTGCGGAGGTAGCGGAATGGGTCTACGAAAACTCAGGTCTCGAGATGCCGGTCGAGGCGCAGCGCTTCGAGATCTTCACGAATCCTCGCGGTAGTCCCGCCGCTCAGGGCCGGGTCGGGTACCGCGGGCCTCTCGCGCGTGGAGGTGATCTTCCGCGTATCAAGCTTGATCTCGCGAGCGACGAGGTCCTGGTTCTCGATCCCGTACGCCGTCACGTTCACCATCCGTATTCCGATGAGCCGGAGGCGGGCATCGAAGTCCTCTGCTACGCCTTCGAAGAGGTCTTTGCGGAGAAGATTCGCGCGCTTGCGGAGCGTCAACGGCCGCGCGACCTGTACGACGTGATCCATCTGCACCGGCATCAGGAGCTCGGTGCAAACCGAAACCTTGTCCGAACGACGCTCGGTCGAAAATGCGAATTTAAGAACATTCCCGTTCCAAGTTTTGGTTTTCTCGCCAATCGGCCGGAGCGCGAAGAGATCGAGGCGGAATGGGAGACGATGCTTGCTCACCAGCTTCCGGTGTGCCCGCCGTTCGAGCAGTTTTGGACTGAGCTTCCCGGGGTCTTCGTTTGGCTGGAGCGCGAGGAGATCGTGGTCTCTCCGGCACCCGCGCGAATCGCTGCGCTTACCGAGCAAGAGGATGAGACCTGGCAGGCCCCAGCGATGGCGACCGCCTGGGGATATCAGGCACCCTTAGAGACAATCCGCTTTGCTGCCGCGAACCGCCTCTGTGTGGAATTGGGATACCAGGGTTCGACACGCTCTATCGAGCCGTACTCTTTGCGCCGCACGAAGGCGAACGACTTGCTGCTTTACGCAGTACGCAGCGATAACAGCGAGATTCATGCATACCGGGTGGATCGCATCGAGAGCGCGGCGATCACACGACGCACGTTTGTCCCTCGCTTTGCTGTAGAACTGACGGCAGCGGGCGCGATCGTCGCGCCGTCTGCTTCAAGTGGCGAACCGCGTGCGCGGCTGGGTCTGCCAAGGTCACGGACTCCCGTGCCGCGCCGCACGGTTTCGCGTCGGCGGAGCGCTCCTGCATTCGGGCAGATCAAGTACATCTTTGAATGTCCCGCGTGTCACAAGCGGTTCACCCGTTCCTCGTACGACGCGACCCTGAATCCACATAAGAACAAGCAGGGTTGGGATTGCTACGGCAGCGTCGGCCACTACCGCGGCACGCGGCATTGAAATTTCGCTGGTGTCACGACTCGCTCGCGCCAGCGTCCGCTGTCCTCCGCTGACGTTCCTTGGCAGCCGGGGATTTGCAGGGTCATTTTGGGGGTACCTCGGTTTTTCCGCATTGGAATTCGATCGCGGCGTCAGCAAGTTAAGCGCTCACTTCGATTCCGCCCCTGGCCATATCTCAAAGTCGCCCACTGATCGCACATCATCGGCGCGTAGGGCAAGCAGGAACAGGTGGAGTTTCGGCGGAAATCAACCAGAAACCCAGCGGACAGCAACGAAGCGAGTGGATGATCCAGTGAGAACGCGGCGCGGAAGCGGGAATGTGTTTCGCGACCTCGGATTCCCGGAAGGCGAGGCGCACACCCTCGCGCTTCGCTCCGAGCTCATGATCGGCGTCGAGAGGGCAGTGATAGGCAACCGCCTGACGCGCGCCGCCGCGGCCAAGCGCTTGGGGATCGCGCAGCTGCGACTCAACGCCCTGCTGCAGGGAAAGCTCGATCAGTTCGACCTGGATGCGCTGGTAACCATTGCTACTCGCGCGGGCCTGCGCGTCAAGCTCGGGATCGTGCGTCGGCGAGCTGCTCGGCGGCGGCCCGTTTGAGTGTTGCGATGGAATCCAAGACGGACGCCTGGTGACGATCGCTCCTTGAGGCGTTCGGGCGGCTGTGGACCATTTGACGATGCGTCGTAGAATGGTCCAGGTCATAACGCTTGACGTTATTAACGCCTGACGTTAATATCTGGCTGTGATCCGCTCCTTCAAGAACAGGGACACCGAGGCGATTTTCGGCGGCGCGTTCGTGAAGGGGCTCGATGGGCAGATCCAGCAGCGCGCTCGTGAGAAGCTCAAGTACGTGGATGCGGCTTCCGATCTTCGCGATTTGGCGGTTCCGCCGTCGAATCAGCTCGAAGCGCTAAAGGGCGATCGCAAGGGGCAGTACAGCATACGCATCAACAAACAGTGGCGGATCTGTTTCAAATGGAAGGACGGCGATGCGTTCGACGTGGAGATCGTCGACTATCACTGAGTCGGGACGAGGGATCGGTCAGATAGTGAGGATAGTGAGGAAGGTATAGCGATATGGCTGCAAAGAAGCTGCGTCCGGTGCACCCGGGCGACATTCTGCTCCATGACTTCATGGAGCCGCTGAAGCTCAGCTCGTACAAGCTGGCGAGGGAGCTCGGCGTGTCAGTACCCTCAGTGAATGAAATCGTACGTCGGCGTCGCGCCGTCACCGCAGAGATGGCGCTGCGGCTGTCGCGGTATTTCAGAACGAGTGCGCAGCTTTGGCAGAACCTGCAGGCACAGTACGACCTCGAGATCGCGAGCCATAAGATTGGCAAGCGGGTCGAGCGCAGTATCCAGCCGCTATCGCGGTCGGATTTACCGGAGGATCGGCCTGCGTAACCCAAGTCGCAGCCAAGCGTTTGGGATCAGCGGCTTGCGCGCTCAGTTAGATTCCGCCCCTGGCCATATCTCAAAGTCGCCCACTGATCGCACATCATCGCCGCGTAGGGCAAGCATGAACAGGTGGAGTTTCGGTGGATTTCAACCGGAAACCCGCAGGCGGCACGAAAAAGGAAGCGAGCGAGTGATCCATTGAGAATGCGACGCGGCAGCGGGAATGTGTTTCGCGACCTCGGATTCCCGGCGGGCGAAGCGCTCTCACGCGGCCCGCTTCCAGGCACAGTGCGCCGGGACCCTCAGCGAAATGGCCGCGCGGGAAAGGCGGTCGCGCCAAGAAGTCGGTTCGACGCCCCACCCCTGGCCATGCTCCTAATTAGACGGCAATTGGCTCCCAATTAGCCGTTGCTCGGCTCCCAATCAGCCGATCAATGACGGCGCGATCGAGATTGCGAATGACAAAGCCCTCCAGTAGAGCGCCGAACAAGCTCCGATCGGCGCGCAATCGCGCAATGGAGTGGCCACGCATTGCGGCCAGAAGGCCCGAATCGATGAAGTGAAGTTTCGGAGTCTTGACGAGCCTCGATAGCTCGTTGCGGAACCAGGGCTGCACGCGCTGCACCAGATACAGCTGTTCGAGAAGCTGATGATCCACATCGAGAGGGCTGTGATACGAAGCGGTCTCACGCGGGCCGCCGCGGCAAGGCACTTGAGTATCGCGCGACCGCAGTTCGGCCGAGGCCCGTTTCGAGGCACGGTGGGCCGGGATCCTCGGTGAAGTGACCACGCCAGAGCGTCGCCGGACTTCGACGCCCTTCATCAGCCATTCCTACGCCTCACCCTCTAACCATCCAACAGCCCGAATGCCGAGCCTGATGCGGACGCCCAAAAGCGAGCGCGCGCTATTACTCGCAGGTCATCGCGTCACGCGGCGGGGTGTTGGTCTGAAGATTTTCCGCTTATGTCCAGCCACTGAAGACCCACATCACAGTCGCGATTTACATATCTGCGACGAACACGCGCATTGCGACGCGCGTCACCATACTTCCTCTGTTCCGCCAAGGCCCGGTTCGGTAGAACAGCACCTCGGAGCACGAATGCTCCCAATGATAAGAACAGGAAGGTCGCAACATGGCGACGAAAACTCGGATCAAACGCTGGTTGTTCGCAGCCGGCGCGCTTGGCGTTCTCTCGCTTCTGCTGGTCCTGCTGTACGAACCGGTCACACCAGTGGCGCCCGTCGCAGCACCGCAGCCGTCTCGCCCTGCACCGGCGGTCGCCGATGCGCGGCCTGCCGCACCTGCACCGCAGCTCGCTCGTCCTGCTCCGGCCGGCGTGCGGCACGACTACATCGTGCAGGCCGCGAGCCTTGAGCTGGCTCGAGGCGCGGTGATCAAGGCTGGCGGAGTAGTGACCGGTGATCTCGGCATCATCCGCGCCGTAGGCGCCGCGCTCGATGAGCGCGAGCTCGCGAAGCTTCAGGGCGCAGAGGTTCCGGGCCTGCGCGTGTATGAAGACGCAGAGGTTACGGCAAGCAGCATCAGCGTCCTTCCCGAGACCTATTATCCGACCGAGGTCGACGCGAGCGCGATGCACAAGGGCGGATTGAGCGGGCGCGGTGTGACCGTCGCGGTGCTCGATTCGGGCCTGTGGACTGAACAGGGCCCATTGCAGCGCACCTCCTACGGCCGCGACCACCGAGTGCTCGCGCAATACGATGTAATTCTCGCGCGCGAACAGCCGAACGCCTACAAGTCGTCGTCCTCCGAAACCTACGCCCGCAACATCGACGACCCGTTCGGCCACGGCACGCACGTCACCTCGATCATCGCCAATGCCGCTATCGCGACGACGGGTCGTTACCAGGGCGTTGCTCCGGGCGTGAACCTGGTTTCAGTGCGCGTACTGGACAGCAACGGCGCCGGTCGCTATTTCGACGTGATTCGTGGCATCCAGTGGGTCGTGAATCAGCGTTCGCGCTACGCCATTCGCGTGCTCAACATCTCGCTCGGCGCGCCGGTGCGCTCGCACTACTGGGAAGATCCGCTCAACCAGGCCGTCATGGCGGCGTGGGCGTCGGGCATCGTCGTCGTCACCGCTGCCGGCAATGCCGGCCCAAACCCGATGACCGTCGGTGTTCCCGGCAACGTGCCGTATGTCATCACGGTCGGCGCGGTCACCGACAACTACCAACCTAACAAGCTGAGTGCATACTCACTCGCAACGTTTTCCTCGGCCGGTCCAACGTACGAGGGCTTCGTCAAACCCGAGGTCGTGGCGATGGGTGGCCACATCCGCGCATATGCACCCGACGACGGCACTCTGGCGCTGAAGTTTCCGCTGTGGGTCGACAAGAAGTTCACGGATTTCACGATGTCGGGCACGTCGCAGGCGGCTGCGGTCACTAGCGGCGTGGTCGCCCTGATGCTGGAAGTCAGTCCGTCATTGACGCCTGACCAGGTGAAGTGCCGGCTGATGTCGAGTGCGCATCCCGCGGTGAAGCCCGACGGCAAGCTTGCCTACTCGGTGTTCCAGCAGGGAGCAGGTCTGGTGGATGCGCGTGACGCCGCTTACAGCACGGCGACCCGGTGCGCGAATCAGGGACTCAATGTGGCACTCGATCTCGCCGGGACGACACACTACGGCGGACGAGCAAACCAGGACGCCGCCGGCAACTTCTACATCATGGCCGTGCAGAACTCAGCACCGGCAAAGAGGGGCAGTACCTCGCTGCTCGGTGGTCTGCTGGGCGGCCTCGGTGGTGTCGTGGGCGGCGTCAGCAATCTGGTGAGCGGCGTGCCGCTGCTCGGCAATCTGGTGGCCGGCGTCGCATCGCTCCTCGATGGTCTTTTCTGGGACGGCAGTCCGCCGTCAGACGTCGCGCATACCTGGAGCGAAGGCTACACGTGGAGCGACGGTTACACCTGGAGCGACGGCTATCTCTGGAGCGACGGCTACACCTGGAGTGAAGGCTACACGTGGAGCGAGGGCGACATGTCGAGCGGCTCCACGGTGGTGGGTCCTGCGAAACAGAATTAAGAGCAGCGCCAGCATGCAGTTGCGATGCGAGCGCAGCTTCGTCGGTATCCTCGCAGCGTGCGCAGCGCTGGCAGCGTTCAGCGGCGCCGCAGATGCGGCGGCACCGGTGCCGACCGTTCGGCCCATGTATTTCGAGCATCTCACGATGCGCGACGGGCTCTCGCAGAGCACCGTCATGAGCATCCTGCAGGATTCGCAGGGCTATCTGTGGCTCGCGACCGAGAACGGTCTCGATCGCTATGACGGTCACTCGATCCGCACCTACCGCCGCGAACGCGGCGATGAGCATGGCCTTGCCAGTGACTACATCTGGTCCATAGCCGAAGACGCGCACGGCGATCTGTGGCTCGCAACATCAGGCGGCGGCGTGGCGCGCTGGGACCGCGGAACCGACCGCTTTCAGCAGTTCAGACATGACCCACTGAATGCACAAACGCTCGCGAGCGATGCGGTGCGCACGCTCCTGATTGACGCTCAGGGTCGCATCTGGATTGGCACGCAGCAGGACGGCCTCGATCTGCTCGACCCGCGCACGGGCCACGCTCGTCATTTCCGCCACCGCGACGACGACTCGCGCTCGCTCGCCGCGGACGCGGTGTTCGCCCTCTACGCGGACCACGCCGGCCGGATCTGGGCAGGCACGGACGGCGGCCTCAGTCGCTATGAGCCTTCCACCGACGATTTCGTCAGCTACGGGACGCGGGGCGACTCCGGGTTGAGCGACCTACGCATCCGCGCGATTGGTGAGGATCACGCCGGCGCACTGTGGGTCGGAACCGTCAGCGGCGGCCTCAACCGTCTCGACACGGAGACGGGGCGCGTGACGTTCTATCGCCATGATTCCTCCGACCCCGGCTCGCTGAGCCACGATCGCGTGCGCGCGATTCTCGAAGACGACGCGCAGCGATTGTGGGTGGCGACCTCCGACGGGCTGAATCTTTTCGATCGCGCTTCGGGACGCTTCGTGCGCTACGGCCGCGATGCGGACAACCCGCAAAGCCTGCGCGACGACGACGTCATGGCGCTCTACCAGGATCGTGGTGGCGTGCTGTGGGTCGGAACGCGCGCCGGCGGCGCGAGCCATTGGAATCCCAACAGCTGGCTCCTCGGGCACTACCGCAGCGACACCCTTCGCAACACGGCCGTGACCTCATTCGCGGACGACGGCGCCGGCAAGCTGTGGATCGGGACCTCCGGCGGCCTGCTGGAGATCGACACGCGCAGCGGGCGTGAGCGCCTGTACCGCAGCACCGGAAGCGGCACCCCGCGGCTTGCCGACGATCGTGTCATGGCACTGCTCTGCGACCGCAGCGGCGCGCTCTGGGTCGGCACGATGTCAGGCGGACTCGATCGGCTCGATCCGGCCGCAGGCGTTATGCGCTCGTATCGGCATGTGGATGAGGACGCCACGTCACTGCCGGCGAATGGCATCATGACGCTGTACGAGGATCGAGTCGGCGACCTGTGGGTGGGTACCTTCGGTGGCGGTCTCGCGCGTATCGAAAGGACGAGCGGGCGCGTGACGCGCTATGCGTACGGCCGCGAAGATTCGAGCGCGCTCAGCAACGGGCGCGCAAGCGCGATCGTCGAGGATGTGCGGGGCAATCTGTGGATCGGCACGGTCGGCGGCGGCCTCAATCTGCTCGATCGCAAGACGGGGAGCTTCTATCACTACCGCCGCAACGACCGCGATCGCAGCAGTCTGAGCGACGACACCGTCTATGCGTTGCACGTTGACCGCCATGGCGAACTGTGGATCGGCATGGCCGGAGGCGGCCTCGATCGCATGATCGGCAGCTCTGCCGCGCCGCAGGCGGTGCGTTTCGAGAACCAGGCCGGCTTCGCCGGCATGCCGAGCCAGGTCGTATACGGCATCGAGTCGGACCACGAAGGCCTGCTTTGGCTCAGCACGAACAACGGCCTGATCCGCCTCGATCCACGTACCCGCACCAGCAAGCATTTTCACGAGGCGCACGGTCTACAGAGCGAAGAGTTCAATTTCAACGCGCACTATCGCGGTCGTGACGGCACGCTGTTCTTCGGCGGCAACAACGGCTTCAACGCCTTCCTGCCGGACGCGGCCATGCGACTTGCGCCGCCGCCGCGCGTCGTTCTGACGTCGGTTGCCAAACTCAATCAGGAGCTTGCGCCCCAGGACATGCCGGGCCCGACTCGGCCGCTTGCGCTCGCGTACGACGACAAGCTGCTGACGTTCGAATTCGCCGCCCTCGACTTTACGTCACCGGCCAACAACCGCTACGCGTATCAACTCGAAGGCTTCGATGCCGCCTGGATCGATGCGGGCGATTTGCACCGGGCGACCTACACCAACCTCGACGCGGGCGAGTATGTCTTCAAGGTGCGTGCGGCTAACGCGGACGGCACCTGGACTCCGGAAGCGCTCGCTATTCCGGTACGCGTTGCGGCGGCGCCGTGGAATACCTTGGCGGCGCGCGTCGTGTACGCGGCGATCGTGCTGCTGGCGTTCGGCTTCCTGTGGCGCATGCAGCGCATGCGGCGAGAACGCGCGCTGCGCTACAGCCGCGAGCTCGAGCACACCGTTCGCGTCCGCACGCACGAGCTCGAAGAACGCAACCAACAGCTGCAGGTGCTGAGCCGCGCCAAGGGCGACTTCGTGGCCCGCATGAGTCACGAGCTGCGTACTCCGATGAACGGCGTGATTGGCATGACGGGGCTGCTGCTCGACACGCGCCTCGACCAGGCGCAGAGGCGCTTCGCCGAGGGCATTCACCGCTCTGCAGACTCATTGCTCGCGATCGTCGACGACGTCCTCGACTACTCCAAGATCGAAGCAGGCCGACTGCAGCTCGACCCCGTCGACTGCGACCTCGTCGAGCTTGTCGAACAGACGGTGGAAATGCTCGCCGCGCGCGCCGCCACCAAAGGCATCGAACTGCTGTGCGATTCTCCGCCGCGATCGCTCCCTCGGGTGCATGCGGATGCGGTGCGGCTGCGCCAGGTGCTCGTCAACCTGGGTGGCAATGCCGTGAAGTTCACCGACCGTGGCGAGGTGACGCTGCGCGTGCTGCCGCTCGGGATCGCGAGCGGCTCGCTGCAGGTGCGGCTCGAAGTTGCCGACACCGGCGTCGGGATCGAGCCGGAAAACCAGTCGCGGATCTTCGAGGAATTCATCCAGGAGGACGCTTCGACCACTCGCCGTTTCGGCGGCACGGGCCTCGGTCTTGCGATCGCCCGCCAGCTCGTCGAGCTGATGGGCGGGCGGCTCGCGGTCGTCAGCGCGGTCGGCGCAGGCTCCACATTCTTCTTCGAGCTGTCGCTGCAGCTCGCCGATCCGTCGGCGCAACTGCCGCCGCCAGTTACCGATCTCGATGGCTTGCGGATCCTGGTGGCGGACGACAACGACGCTGCCCGCGGCCTCATCGTCAGGGCGCTCGGCGAGTGGGGCGCGCGTCCGATCGGCGTGGCCTCGGTCGCCACGGCCTTGAATGAGTTGCGTACCACGGCGTATGACGCTGTCGTCGTCGACGATCCTCTGCCGGACGGCCGCGCCGCCGGTCTTTTGCGGTCAATGCTCGCCGAACGGGCAGCAGCGCCGCGCACCATCCGCCTTGCCAGCTTCGTCAGCCTGGTCCCGGCACCGTCCACGGACGAACTGCGCTTCGACGCAGAGTTGACGAAGCCTCTGCGCCTCACGCAATTGCACCGCGCTTTAACAGGCCGCACGGACGAGGCCAACGAGCGCGATGTCGGAACGAATACCATTGTCTCGCACGCGCGGCCGCTGTCCCGTCTCAAGGGCCGCGTGCTCGTGGTCGAGGACCAGCAGCTGAATCGAGACGTGGCCGAGGGCATGCTCACCGCGCTCGGCCTTGAGGTCGAAACCGCCGCCGACGGTCAGCAGGCGCTCGACAAGATGGCGACCGACTGCTTCGACCTGGTCCTGATGGACTGTCAGATGCCGGTGATGGATGGCTTCTCGGCCACGACCGAATTGCGTCGGCGCGAGCCAGCAGGAACGCACGTTCCGATCATTGCGCTGACCGCCGACGCGACGCTAGCGGGCCATGAGGCCTGTCTTGTGGCCGGCATGGACGACTACCTCTCGAAGCCCTTCACCCGCGAGGTGCTGCACGCCGTCATCGCGCGATGGTTGGCCGCGGAATCGCAGCCGGCGCCGCAGCCATCGCCGCCGCCGTCGCTTCTCGACCCCGGCACCCTCGACGCGCTGCGCGCCCTCCCGCGCAGGGGGCCGAAGGACATGTTGAGTCACATCGCCGAGCTGTACCTGTCGGACTCGCGCGGGCTCGTCGACACCATTGAGCGCGCCCTCGACGTGGGCCAGGCCGTGGACCTCGCGCGAGCGGCGCACGCCTGGCGTTCCTACAACGGGAATGTCGGCGCGCACGCGTTGGCGGGTCTTTGCCGGGAGCTGGAAGACAAAGCGCGCCAAGGCAACCTGGCCGCGGCCCGCGAGCTGTTTGCCGAGATTCGAGCTCTCCACGACCGCGTGCGTGAGGAGCTGCAGCTCGAGATGCGGAAATCCGCATGAGTGCCGGGGAGCGAGCAGTCAGGGTACTGGTTGCCGACGATGATGCGACCGTGCGTGCCATCGCAACGGCCACGCTCGAGAACGCGGGCTTCGTCGTGCAGACCGCCGAAAGCGGCGATGGGGCAGTGGCCGCCTGCGCGCAGCTTCTCCCGGACATCGCGCTGCTCGACGTTGAAATGCCCCAAGGAAATGGTTACCAGGCGTGCGCCGCGATCCGGGCGTTACCAGGCGGCGTCAACGTGCCGATCGTCATGGTGACCGGGCTCGATGATCACCTATCGATCAATCATGCCTACGACGCCGGCGCCACCGACTTCGTCGTCAAGCCGATCAACTGGGCGCTGCTCGTCCACCGCATCCGCTACGTTCTGCGTGGCGCACGAACGATCGACGCTTTGTGGCTCAGTGAGCAGAAGAACGCGGCGCTGCTGAAATCGATCCCCGACGGCATCTTCCTGGTCGATAGCGGTGGCGCGATTCGCCACTGCTTCAGTCCCATCGAGGGATTGGCCAGCGGCTCGCAGCATCTCGTGGAACTGCTTCCGAAGTCGGCGCACGGCCGTGCACTGGAATGTCTCAGCGCGACGCTGCGCGGCTCCCCAGTGGCGTTCGAGTTTCCGCTCGAGACCGCGGACCACCCGGCTCGTCATTTCGAATGTCGCTATCTGCTGAACGCTGCCGGCCAGGTGCTCGCGATCGTGCGGGACATCACGGCGCGCAAGGAGGCGGAAGCACGCATCCACCGCCTTGCATATTCTGACGTACTGACGGGTCTGCCGAACCGTGAATGGCTCGGCGAATATCTCTCACAGTCGCTCGCCGAGGCGTGTCATCAGGATCTCAGCGTCGCACTGCTGTACTTGGACCTCGATCAGTTCAAGCGCATCAATGACACCCTCGGTCATGAGACCGGCGACGCGTTGCTGCGGCTGGTGGCGGAGCGGCTGACGAACGCGCTGGGACGCCTGAGCACGGAGCTCGTGCACGCGCGGCTCGCCCGCGTCGGCGGCGATGAGTTCGTCGTCGTACTCACCGGGAGTCCGACCGCACAGTACGCGCAGCGGGTGGCGGAACACATTCAATCTGCCCTCGCCGCGCCGTTCCTGCACGGCGGCTACGAGTTCGTGGTCACGCCGAGCATCGGCATTGCGCTGTTTCCGGAACACGGGCGCGATGCGCAAAGCCTGCTGAAAAACGCCGACGGAGCGATGTACGAGGCGAAGGCGAGCGGACGCAACCAGTTCCGAGTCTATAGCAGCGCCGTGAACGCGCGCGCAGTGAAGCGACTCTCGCTCGAGATGGAGCTGCGCCGGGCTTTCGAAAGTTCGCAGCTCGAGGTGTATTACCAGCCGAAATACGCGACGCGCAGCCTGGACGTATTGGGCGGGGAGGCGCTGCTGCGCTGGTTCCATCCGGAGCGCGGGCAGATTCCCACCGCCGACTTCATTGCGGTAGCCGAGGAGATCGGCTTGATCGGCGACATCGGTCGCTGGGCGATGCAGCAGGTCTGCCGGGATCTGAGCCGCTGGCGCAGCCAGGGGATCACCCTGCCAACCATCGCTGTGAACGTTTCGGGGCGGGACTTCATGCGTCCGGAGGCTCTGCTGCGCCTCAGCGAAGCGGTCGACCAGGCGCGATTGTCCCCGTCGCTCTTCGAGCTCGAGCTCACCGAAGGCGTGTTGATGCAGGACGCCGAGGCGGGGCGACGCTCGCTGCTGGCGCTGAAAGAATTCGGCTTTGCGCTCGCCGTGGACGATTTCGGCACGGGTTACTGTTCGCTCAGCTACCTGAAGCGCTTCCCACTGGACACGCTGAAGATCGACCGCTCGTTCGTCCAGGACATCAGCATCGACGCTGATGACGCTGCGATTGTCCGCGCGATCATCGCGCTCGGCCACAACCTGAGCCTGAGGATCGTCGCTGAAGGCGTCACTACATCCGCGCAGCTCGAGTTCCTGCGAGCCGAGGGCTGCGACGCGATTCAGGGCTTCCTGATGAGTCCCGCGGTGCCGGCGAGCGCGTTCGTGGAGCTGCTCCAGGCGCAGGGCGCGCCCATCGAACCGGGACGAGCAGTGGAGCCCAGTCACCGCGTGGCGCGGCGCGCGGGGTGAAGCCCTCTCGGACTAGCAGCCGCGCATGGTCTCTATCCAATCTCCGGCGTGCTCAGCTGTGACTTCCGTGCCGCACTTGCTCCTCGTGATCTGTTCCTAGGGATCGTCCCGCATTGCGCGGTGACGCTTCGTCTGGACGTAGGACCTGGCTAGCCGCCACCTCAGGCGTGTCGCCAGGAGGCTTAAGATCGCAGTACGTATGCCCTTAGCCAGCGCGCCGCTTAGCCGACTTCCATGAACGCGTCTCACGCCGCCCGCTACACCTGCCCGATGCATCCGCAGATCATTCGCGATGCACCGGGAAACTGCCCGATCTGTGGCATGGCTCTTGAGCCGGTGATACCCAACGCGACGGAAGAGGACGACGGCGAACTGCGCGACATGACACGCCGCTTTTGGGTGAGCGCAGTGCTGGCAGGCGTCGTGCTGTTGCTCGCAATGGGACACATAATTCCAAGTAGTCTTCTCGATGCGCTGGTACCGCATCGGATGAGGGCCTGGCTGGAGCTGGTGCTCGCCACCCCGGTAGTGCTGTGGGGTGGTTGGCCGTTCTTTGAGCGTGGCTGGCAGTCGCTCGTTCATCGCAGCCTCAACATGTTCACGCTCATCGCGCTCGGTGTCGGCGTGGCTTGGCTGTATAGCGTCGTGGCAACCACTGCGCCAGGCATTTTTCCGCCGGCGGTGCGCGATGCCAACGGGGAGGTCGGCGTCTATTTCGAGGCCGCAGCGGTCATCGTGGTGCTGGTGCTGCTCGGGCAGGTACTGGAGCTGCGCGCGCGACGCAATACGAGTGCCGCCATTCGCGCACTGCTCGATCTGGCGCCAAAACTGGCGCGCCGGCTGAATGACAATGGCTCCGAAGGGGACGTGGCGCTCGAGGACGTTCAGATCGGTGACCGATTGCGGGTGCGGCCGGGCGAAAAAGTCCCGGTGGACGGTGTCGTTCTCGACGGCCACAGCTCGATCGATGAATCGATGCTGACGGGCGAGTCGATGCCGGTTGAAAAGACGCCGGGCGACCGCGTGATCGGCGCGACGCTGAATAGCACGGGCATGCTCGTCATTCGCGCCGAGCGCGTCGGGCACGACACACTGCTGGCGCGCATCGTGAACCTCGTGGCCGAAGCGCAACGCAGCCGCGCCCCGATCCAGAAGCTCGCCGATCGAGTCTCGGCGTGGTTCGTTCCCGCCGTCATTCTCGTGGCCGTGCTGACCTTCATGATCTGGTTCTGGTTCGGCCCGCAACCGCGCCTCGCGCACGCGGTGATCAATGCAGTAGCGGTGCTGATAATCGCGTGTCCCTGCGCCCTGGGTCTCGCCACGCCGATGTCGATCATGGTGGCAGCCGGTCGCGGAGCGCAGCTCGGCGTACTGTTCAAGCATGCCGAAGCCATCGAGCGCTTGCGCGAAATCGACACGCTGGTCGTCGACAAGACGGGCACGCTCACTGTTGGGAAGCCCACGCTTCAGCGAGTCATCGCAAGCGGCGACGTGAGCGAGCACGAAGTGCTGGCATTGGCCGCAAGCCTCGAGCAAGCCAGCGAGCATCCGCTGGCGGAGGCTATCGTTGCGGGTGCGCGCTCACGGGATCTCGCCATCCGGCCGGTCGATGCGTTCGAGTCCGTGACCGGCCAGGGAGTGCGGGGGCGCGTGGACGGACGCCGGGTGGCGCTAGGCAACCACGCGCTGATGGATGCAATGAGGATTGACGTCTCGTCCTTGCAGTCGCGCGCCGATGAGCTGCGGACAGAGGGGCAGACGGTCATGTTCGTTGCCGTGGAAGGGCGGACGGCTGGTCTAGTGAGCGTTGCGGATGCGATCAAGAAGAGCACGCCGATTGCACTTGGCGCCTTACACGCGGACGGCGTGCGCATGGTCATGCTGACGGGCGACAACCGCAGAACGGCCGAAGCCGTTGCGCGCCGTCTCGGGATAGACGTGGTGTACGCGGATGTGCTGCCGGAGCAAAAGTCGAACGTAGTGCATACCTTGCAGGCCGAGGGACATCGCGTCGCGATGGCGGGTGATGGCGTCAACGATGCGCCGGCGCTCGCCGCCGCTGACGTGGGCATCGCCATGGGAACTGGTACGGACGTGGCCATGGAAAGTGCCGGTGTTACTCTCGTCAAGGGCGATCTCACCGGCATCGTGCGCGCGCGGCGCCTGAGTCGCGCGACCCTGCGCAACATTCGACAGAACCTGTTTGCGGCCTTCATCTACAACGCGCTCGGAGTGCCGATCGCGGC
>DASQOO010000188.1:0-13770 GCA_035644435.1 Steroidobacteraceae bacterium
CTCGCCGCCAGGAGCTTGCCGCGTATATCGACCTGCACTTCCGCACCCGTGCGCGCGGGCACGCGCGCCAGACCCACCGAACGCTCGAGCGTCGGCGAAAACGTACCGCTCGTCACTTCACCTTCGCCGCTGGCGCTCACCACTTTCTGGTGCGACCTCAGCACTCCCCGCTCCTCGAGAAGCAGCCCGACCAGCTTGCGGGCACTGCCTTGCGCCCTGGTCTTTTCGAGTGCCGCGCGCCCGATGAAATCGCGCTCCGCCGGCTCCCACGCAATCGTCCATCCGAGCCCCGACTCCAGCGGGTGCGTGGATTCGTTCATGTCCGAGCCATAGAGGTTCATGCCGGCTTCGAGGCGCAGCGTATCGCGCGCGCCGAGCCCGCAGGGCTTGATGCCCGCTTCGCTCCACGAATTCCACATAGCGACCGCGCGAGTGGCAGGAACCATCACTTCCCAACCGTCCTCGCCGGTGTAACCGGTACGTGCAATGAAGAGATCGCCACACTCAGCGCCGACGAAGGCTCCGAGCGCGAGCGCCGCTGCGCGATGCCCGGCCCCTATCTGCGTCGCGGCCTTTGCACGCGCGTTCGGTCCTTGCAACGCGATCATCGCCAGATCCTTGCGTTCGGTGACTTCGATGTCGAAGGCGGCGGCGTGCTTGCGGATCCAGGCGAGATCCTTATCGCGCGTGCCGGCATTGACCACCATCCGGAACCAGGACTCGGTCATGAAGTAGACGATGAGATCGTCGAGAATCCCCGCATCCTCACGCAGCATGCAGCTGTAGAGCGCTTTGCCGGGCGCCTGCAGTCGGGCGACATCGTTCGCCAGCAGGTAGCGCAGGAACCCGCGCACGCGGGGACCCTTGAGATCGACGACGCACATGTGCGAGACGTCGAACATGCCCGCGTCGCGGCGCACGGCGTGGTGCTCCTCGATCTGCGAGCCGTAGTTGACCGGCATATCCCAGCCACCGAAATCGACGATGCGGGCGCCCAGTTCGACATGGCGTGCATAGAGAGGAGTCCTGAGTCCCATCGATCCCCCGAAAAAAAAGGGCGGCAGGCCTCAACGGCCGGCCGCCCCTCTGTCCTGTGACCTGAGAGATCAGGCGCAATCAGTTGCGCCGCACCCCTTCGGTGGGTTGCACCCCGAGATAGACGGGGAAGAACAACCGCTCTCCAGAGCTCGTCTTCGAGCCTGCCGTTCCTGGTGCCTGAGCGTTTCCGGGCGGGTTGCGCCTTCGGCGATCCGGGTCAAAGACCGGATTCTCTCCGGACGGGCTGCGACGAGTGGCCGGCATGATAGCCAAATCACCTGTCGGCCGCACCTCGGCGCAGCTCTTCCCCGCGTAACAGGTAAAAGCCTGCGCAGCAAAGCGCCGCGAGTGTTGCCACGAGGTATCCAACCAGGCCGTCGAAGCGGCTGACCAGGAAGGACCAGCTGCCATCGGACAGTGGCAGCGTGAGTTCACGAAACAAGGCAATCACGGCGACGAAACCGGCGTGCAACCCGATGCAACCGCCGATGTGTCCCGACGCACGACGCACCAGGGCGAGCAGCACGCCAACCAAGAACAGAGCCAGGGCGGCGTCGAAAATGCGCCCCGGATCCCCGAAGGCGCTGAAGTAGCGGCCGAGAATCACCCAGCCGCTCAGCCAGTTCACGTCCTCGGGCACAATGCGCACCTTTTCGCCGAGGAAATGCACCAGTGAGTACAGCACCGAGGTCAGAACGACGGCGCTGATCCAGCGCCCCTGTCGCGACAGGGCGCCGAACATTGCGCCGCGAAAGAACGTCTCCTCGATCAGGCCGACCGCGAAACCCGCCAGCAGGGCCGAAGGAACGGCCCGCAACACCGCTGACAGAGAGCCGGAGTACTCCGGCCGCACCATGCGCACCTGCAATGCCGTGAGCAGAACGCAGACAGCCAGCATCAGAGCTACTCCGACAATGAGGCCCATCGCCAGACTGCCGCAGAACTTGCGAGGCTCGACCCCGTAGCCCAGCGCCTCGCGGTTGGCGAGCCCCTCGCGCCGGAACATCAGCCAGGTACCGATCAGAAACACGATCATGGCGATGCGGTTGAATACCCGGTGCAGCGGAAACAGGCGCACCCCGGCCAAGCCTTGCTGAACCAACGGGGTCAGGGCGGCTGCAATCACCAGCGAAGCGACGATCAGGAGCACGAAAGGCGTCAGGGTCCCGACCAGCGACTGATTTCGGCTCATGAAACGTATAACCTACGAATGGTCGCTCTGACTTGCGGCGTGAGCAGGGGGGTCCAATGGCGGCAAAAGTAGATAAGGACGAAGTCTACCGGGACCCACGCGCGGGGGTTGCAGACTTCAAGTTCGACCAGACCGTCGCCACGGTCTTCGACGACATGGTGTCGCGCTCCGTGCCGTTCTACGGCGAAATGCAGCGCATGATCGCGGAAATGGCCCGGGACTTCACCACTCCCGACAGCGCCGTGTATGACCTCGGCTGCTCGACCGGCACCACCTTCATCAACCTGCATCGCGATCTGGATCCCACCGTGCGCTTCGTAGGAATCGACAACTCCGAGGAGATGCTCGACCGCTGCCGCAGCAAGCTCAGTGCCGCAGGCGTCGATCGCCCGCTGGAGCTGCGCTGCCGGGATCTCAACGAAGGCGTCGACATGGACAATGCGTCGCTCGCGATGCTGATCCTGACGCTGCAGTTCATCCGCCCGCTGCGTCGCCAGCGTCTCGTGACCGACATCTTTCGCGGCCTCAACCAGCAAGGCTGCCTGATCCTGGTCGAGAAGGTGCTGGGCGAGGAATCGCTCATCAACCGGCTGTTCATCGACTACTACTACGAAATGAAGCGCCGCCAGGGGTACAGCGAGCTCGAGATCAGCCAGAAGCGCGAGGCGCTCGAGAACGTGCTGATCCCGTACAAGCTGCTCGAGAATCGCGAGCTGTTGCTCGAGACCGGCTTTCGCAGCGTCGACGTATTCTTCAAGTGGTACAACTTCTGCGGAATAGTGGCTGTGAAATGATGGTGGCTGTCGGTCGATTCCTGTTTCGCTATCGCAACGCGCTCTTCCCTTTCGCCTGCTTGCTGGTGTTATTGCCGGGCCGCGCGCTGTTCCAGGATCCGCTGCACGCGGCCCTGACAGGTGCGGTGTTCGCGCTCCTGGGTCAGCTGGTGCGCGCCGGCACCATCGGGTTGCGCTACATCGTGCGCGGGGGCCGCGGCGGGCGCGTCTACGCCGATGACCTGGTGACCGAAGGCATCTATTCTCATTGTCGCAACCCGATGTATGTCGGCAATATCCTCATCGTGATCGGAGTGGCGATTGCATCGAATTCGCTCACCACGGTGCTGGTCGCGCTGCCGCTCGTCTGGTTCGCGTATTCCGCCATCACCGCGGCCGAAGAGGATTTCCTGCGAGGCAAGTTCGGTGCGGCCTTTGAAGCGTACTGCCGCGACGTACCACGCTGGCTGCCGCGCCTGCATGGGCTCGGCGACACGCTCTCGAAGTCGCAGTTTCATTGGCGTCGGCTGCTGGTCAAAGAGTACGGCACACCCTTTGGCTGGATCGGAGTGCTGATCCTTGCCACGCTCTACAACCTGAGCCACGAGGGCTGGACGGAAAACGAGCTGCGTGTGGCCTCGCTGCTGCTGCAGGTTCTCGCGGCCGCAGCGGCACTGTGGCTGCTGGTCTGGCTGCTGAAGAAGACCCACGTCGTGGTGGCGGACTGATGCGCGCCGTCCGCAAGCCGACTCGCACGGTCGCCACGATTCCCGCCGCAAACAAGACGCCAGCGCTGCCAGCCGAGCCGCGAATTGCCCGCCTGCGCGAAGCCCTCGACGCCGTCAATCACGAGCTTCTCGCGCTGCTCGAAAAACGCGGCCGCCTGGTCCATGAGGTCATGGAGATCAAGCGCGAGTCTTCACTCCCGGTCCACGATCCGGAACGCGAACGCCGCATGACGGAGGCGCTGCTGAGCAAGGCCTCAGGCGTGTATCCAAACGCCTCGCTCGAGCGCGTGTTCGCCGTCATCTTCGAAATCTCCCGCGCCCTCGGCCGCAAACCAGAATAGTGCAGCGCGTCAGCCCGCGGCCGTGGAGTCCGCGGGCCGTGATGAGGTATCTTTGCGCCCCTTTGAACCAGGCTGCGCGCGAACTGCGCGGTTCCAGGGGAAACCACGATGAAATTCCTTCGAGTCCTGCCCGGCTTGCTCATGGTCCTGCCCGCTGCGCTCCTGGCTGCCGAGGCTGCGCCAGTTCCCGGGCTGCACGCGTTGTTCGATTCAGCGTGGCAGCGCGACCTGGAGGAAGATCCGCTGTCCGCGACCGCCTATGGCGATCCCCGCCACAACGACCGCCTGCCGGATCTTTCCGCCGCCGCCATCGAGCGCAGTCACCAACTCGATCAGAAGGTGCTCGAGGATCTCGCGAAGATTCCGCGCGCCGCCCTGCCGCCCGCGGAGCAGCTCAACTACGACCTGTTCGAGCGCGAATACCAGGACCGGATCGCCAGCTACCCTTTCAAGCCCTGGCTCTACCGCTTCTCGCATCGTGCGAGCCTGCCGGCACTGAGCGAAACCGTCGAACTGATTTCATTCGACACCGCGAAAGACTACCAGGACTGGATCGGACGGCTGCGCCATGTCGGCACCTACGTCGATCAGAACATTGCGCTCCTCGAGCAGGGTATGCGGGAGAAGCGCACGCAGCCCAAGGTCATCATGCAGCGCGTCCCGGCACAGATCGCCAAGCAGTTGGTGGCGAAGCCGCAGGACAGCCCCTTCTACGCGCCCCTGCGGAAATTCCCGGCGCAGATCAGCGCCGCTGATCAGGAACGCTTGGCGCGCGAGGCACGCGCCGCCATCACCGAGGTCGTGATTCCCGCCTATCGCCGTCTCGATGAGTTCTTCGCGAAGCAGTACCTGCCAAAATTGCGTGCGACCGACGGCATCTGGGACACGCGCGATGGAGCGGCCTACTACCAGAATCGCATCGCCTATCACACGACCACCAATCTCACGGCCGACCAGATCCACGAGATCGGGCTGAAGGAAGTGGCGCGCATCCACGCGGAGATGGAAGCGATCATTGCCAAGGTCGGCTTCAAGGGTACGTTCCAGGAGTTCCTCGCCTTCCTGCGCACCGATCGGATCGACTTCTTCAAGGCCAACGCGGCCAAGACCGATGCGGATATCGTCAACGAAATCGACCGCTACATCTCCTGGCCCGGCCAGGCACTCGCCTACAAGATCGGCCAGTTGAAGATCCGCGCGCTGCGCGACGAGGCGCAGCAGCGGCTCGGCGATCGCTTCGACATTCGCGAATTTCACGACACGGTGCTCGGCACCGGCGCCGTGCCGCTCGATGTGCTCGAGAGCACGGTGCATGACTGGATTGCGAGGAAGCTCGCATCAGGTTGACCCGACTTGGATCCAGGAGGACCGATGAAGAATTGCGTGCGGATTCTCGCTGCGTTGTGCCTGGTGCCGGTCCTGGTGGCATGCAAGGTCACCGTCACGAAGGACGACGACACGCTCCAGAAAGTGCAGCAGGTGGAGCGGCAGCGCTTCGCCGCAATGACGACGCAGAACCTCGCGGCGCTCGAGCCCCTGCTCGCCGACGAGCTGTACTACGGCCACTCGAACGGCGACGTCCAGACCAAGCAGCAATTTCTCGAAGCGATCCGTTCCGGACAGTACCGGTACGAGTCCATCGACGTGCACGAATTCCATGCGCGCCAGTACGGCGACGTGACAATTGCTGCCGGCTACATCAGCGTCCGCGCGAGCGTGGCGGGCGCGCCGCCGATGGTGCTCGAAATACGCTATGCGGACGCCTATGTGTTGCGGGGTGGTCGCTGGCAGCTGACGACGTGGCAGTCGACCCGGCTGCCGGCGACTCCGCGGTAGAATGAGCGCACATGTCGCTCAAACGTCGTCGTTCCGTCGCCGTTCTCATCGGCCGCGTTCAGGTTGGCGGTGGCGCGCCGATCGTCGTCCAGTCGATGACCAACACGGACACCGCCGACGCGGACGCGACCACTCAACAGGTGAAGTCTCTCGCGCGCGCCGGCTCCGAGCTCGTGCGCATCACGGTGAATAGCGCCGAGGCCGCGGCGCAGGTGGCCGTGATTCGTGAGCGCCTGGACCAGGCGGGTGTTCACGTGCCGCTGATCGGCGATTTTCACTTCAACGGCCATAAGCTCCTCAAGGAATACCCCGCCTGCGCCCAGGCTCTGCACAAGTACCGGATCAATCCCGGCAACGTGGGGCGCGGCAGCAAGCGCGATCCGCAGTTCGCCGACATGATCGAGATCGCCTGTCGCAACGAGAAGCCGGTACGCATCGGCGTCAACTGGGGCAGTCTCGATCAGGATCTGCTGACCCGCCTGATGGATGAGAATTCGCGGCGCGCCGAGCCGCTCGATGCCATCGAGGTCACGCGCGAAGCCATCGTGCTCTCGGGGCTCGAGAGCGCGCGCCGTGCCGAGGAACTGGGCCTCGCGCACGATCGCATCATCATCAGCGCGAAGGTGAGTGGCGTGCAGGACCTGATCGCGGTGTATCGCAATCTCGCGGCGCGCTGCGACTACCCGTTGCACCTCGGTCTCACGGAAGCCGGCATGGGCTCGAAGGGCATCGTCGCCTCCACTGCGGCGATGGCGGTGCTGCTGCAGGAAGGCATCGGCGACACGATACGCGTGTCACTCACTCCGGAGCCCGGCGGCGATCGCACCAACGAGGTCATCGTCGCGCAGGAAATATTGCAGACCATGGGCCTGCGCGCTTTCATGCCGATGGTGGTGGCCTGCCCCGGTTGCGGGCGCACGACCAGCACCTATTTCCAGGAACTCGCGCAGAAGATCCAGGGCCATATCCGTCATCGCATGCCCGAGTGGCGCAAGCACCATGCCGGAGTCGAGGACATGACAGTGGCGGTCATGGGCTGCGTCGTGAACGGTCCCGGCGAAAGCAAGCACGCCAACATCGGCATCAGCCTGCCGGGCACTGGCGAACGCCCGGTCGCGCCCGTCTACGTCGACGGTGAAAAGACGGTGACGCTCAAGGGCCAGCGCATCGCTGAGGAATTCCAGCAACTGGTGGAAGAGTACATCGAGCGCAATTACCCGCAGAGACCCCAGTCATGAGCGAGCTCGTCGATCGGAAATGTGTCCCCTGCGAAGGGGGTGTCCCGGCGCTTACGCCCGCTGAGGCAAAGAAATACCTCGCCAAGCTCGACTCGGGCTGGGTGCTCTCGGACGATGCGCGTCAGATCCGGCGCGAATTCCAATTCAAGGATTTCTTTCGCACCATGAGTTTCGTGAACGCGCTGGCGCACATCGCGAACCTCGAGGACCATCACCCGGATCTCGAGGTCGGCTACAACTACTGCAACGTGCGCTTCACGACGCACGCGATCAAGGGTCTTTCCGAGAACGACTTCATCTGCGCGGCGAAGATCGACCGGCTGCCGCGCTGAAATCACTCCTCCGGCAAAGCGAACGCCATCAGGTAGTCGCCGGCCGGAACCATCCCGCTGAGCGCGAAGTGCCCACCCGCCGCAACGACGACGAATTGGCGACCGTTTTCCCCGAGGCGATAACTCATGGGCACGGAGTTGGCCGTGGTGGGCAGTATCGCTTTCCATAGCGCCTCACCCGTCTTGAGATCGTAGGCCCGGAATGCGGGATCGGTACTGGCGCCGACGAAGATCAGGCCAGTCGCTGTGATCAGGGGACCGCCGATCGAAAACGCAGATCCGTGCATCAACGACAGCGGCCATTTCGCCGCGGGGCCCAGCCTGCCCAACGGACGACTCCAGGCAATCTTGCCGGACGACAGGTCGATGGCATCGAGTGTGGCCCACGGCGGCTGCGTGCACGGCGCGCCCCATGGAGAGAGCACCGGAACGACCACCGCACAATAGGCGGAGCCGGTCTGAGGCAAGTCGGGGCCGAGCGCCGCGCAATGCGCCTGCGGTACCAGCTTGACCGACAATGCGATGCGAGTCGTGGTCACGACCATGCGCTTGCTGACGGGATCGATTGCCGGTGATCCCCAATCGTTGCCGCCAAAGGTCGACGGAAAGACCACCGAGCCCCTGAGCGATGGCGGCTGATAGAGGTCTCCCGTATGCAGTGCCTCGAGAGCAGTCCGGCATTCGCCCTGGTCCCAGAACGTGAAGCCCCACGCATCATCCGGAGTCAGCCGGGTCTTCCCGGTCGGCGCGGGCAACGAAGGCACCGGCTGCGTCGCACTCAGATGTTCCTCGGGCACCGCGCCATCCTGTGGCGCGGGCTTCTCCTCGACTGGAAACAACGGCTCGCCGGACTCGCGATTGAGCACGAACGTAAAGCCCATCTTGGTGACTTCGACCAGTGCGGGAACGCTCACGCCGTTGATCGTGAGATCGATCAATGTCGGCTGGGCCGGCATGTCGTAGTCCCAGACGTCGTGGTGCACGGCCTGGAAATGCCACACGACCTTGCCGGTCGCACCGTCCAATGCGACTACAGAACTTGAGTAGTAGTCGAGTCCTGCGCGATCGCC
The DNA here is from genome assembly GCA_035644435.1 of Steroidobacteraceae bacterium. Taxonomy (GTDB): domain Bacteria; phylum Pseudomonadota; class Gammaproteobacteria; order Steroidobacterales; family Steroidobacteraceae; genus DATBVX01. Next base: position 8,549 of record DASQOO010000188.1, read on the forward strand.
GCCGAAATAGTCGTTACCAGCGTTGCCCGTAGGCAGGAAGATGAGATTGCGCGCCGGATCTACCGAAATGATTGACCACACATTGGGCGTACCGGCGCGATAGGTGCCGTCTTCGTTGCGGTCGGGTTCGCCCGGCGGAACCGGATTCCAGGCCCACTTGAGTGCGCCGCTGCGTACATCGAAAGCGCGCACGACGCCGGCCGGCGCGCCTTTGCGGAAGCTGTCGGCAACCAGCGCGCCCACAATGACAATATCGCCCAGGATCGCCGGCGGACTGGTCACGCTGTATTCCTTGGAACCGTGCGGTGTCAGGCCGACATTGAGATCCACTTCCCCGCCAGCACCGAAATCCGTACAGGCAGCACCGCTTTCGGCATCCAGCGCGATCAGCCTCGCATCGAGGGTTCCCGTGAAAATGCGTCTGCCACACTTGCCTGACGCTGCGGAGCCCACCCAAAGCGAGACCCCGCGACAAGCAGGCGCATTCTCCTGGCTCATGTCGACGTGCGGGTCGAACATCCAGCGTTCCTCGCCGGTCGCCGCATCGAGCGCGAATACGCGGTTGTAGGGCGTGCAGTAGTAGAGCGTGCCGCCTGCAACAATGGGCGTAGCACCGAAACCGGTCTGCTGCAGTGGGCCGTTGATCGAGCCCACTCCTTCCCTGGGCGGGCCGCGAAAATCACCGGAGCGATGCACCCAGGCGAGCTTCAGCGCGTGGACGTTGTCGGCAGTGATTTCATTGGCTGGTGAATAGCGACCGCCGCCAGGACTTCCCCCGAAGCTGGTCCATTCGGTGCCCGGACCTGCCGGATGGTCGACCTTGCCGCCGCCGCATGCGGCGAGCAGCGCGCACGCGCACAGGCTCAACCGCCAATCTGACGACATCCCCGCTTCCCCCGCTTTCCAGCCAGCATAGCGGATGCCTGTCGGCAATGAGAGACAGCTCGCAATTCGACAATTTCGAGGTCGAAACTTGCCCTCAAACAACATTCGCAGCTTGCGCTGGCGCTAGCGTGGGCGTGCCTGATTACAAGGTACCTATGCGCAACCCGAACCTGGCTTTACAGAATCTGGCAAGTGAAAAGCTGCGTCCAGCTTCAACTGCGGCGGCACGATTCCGTGAGACCGAGAGAATGCTGTCACCGTTCGAAGTGGATGCGCTGCTGACGAGTTCCGGATTGTTCGGTGGCCGTGAGCGCCGTGTGCTCACTGACTTCCAGGACAACCACTCGGGCACCTTTCACCTGTTTCGGATCTACTGAGCGGGCTTGAGCCCCTGTAGCACCGCACGCGACTCCGCGGGTGGTGCTGCGTCGATCGCTGGCAGCGGCACTGAAGCGAAACGCCGCGCGAGCACAATCACGCTTCCATTCCCTTCCTGTTCTGCAGACCACTGCGCCTGCTCGATGAGCAGCGCGAGCTGCAGCGCCCGCCCGACGACCAGAGCGAAGCGACGTGCATCGGCCTGGGCGGCATCGCGTTCGCGGGGCACCGAGACCCAGCGCGAGGCACGTTCCAGCAAGTGACGCGCCACCGCGACCGGGTCTTCGAGACGCGGATCGCGCGCAGCGGCAAGCGCCTGGTCGACTCGCGCAACGAGCGCGCGCAGACCGTCCTGCAGCTCCGTGCGCAGCAGTGCGTCGAGCGACAGCACATTCGTGGTCCCTTCCCAGATCGGCAGCACCTGGCTGTCCCGTAATAGCACCGGGAGCCCGGTGTCCTCGACATAGCCGGCGCCGCCGAAGGACTCCAGCACTTCGCTCGCACAGGCGACCACCTGCTTGCCGGTCACGAGCTTGGTGATCGGCAGCAGCAATCGCAGGAGCTGCCGCCCGGAGTCCTGCAGCTCGCGTGCTTCATCGGCGCCAAGCAACTCGACCAGCTCGAATGTCATGAGCAAGGCGCCTGCCAGCTCAGCCTGCAGACCCGCGAGCGTATCGGCGTGCAACGGCTGATCGATGAGCCGCGCGCCGAACGCCTCGCGCCGCTGCGCGTAGTCGACGGCCAGCGCGAGTCCACGACGCATGAATGCGCAGGCACAGACACTGTTCCACACGCGGGTGATCCTGAGCATCGGTGCGATGTGACGCGTGCCGTGCGTGGTGCCGGCTACTGCTATCGCCGGAGTTCCTTCGAGTGTCAGCTCCGCGGTGGGCACCTTGCGCGTCCCCAGCTTGTCCTTCAGTCGCTCGATACGAATCGCCTGAAGTCGTCCCTGCGCATCGCGCGTCTCGACGTAGAAAAGCGCGAGGCCGCTCCCGCCCGGCGTGTTTCCTTGCGGGCGCGCGAGCGTCAGCGCCATTTGCGAGGTGGCGGCCGAGGTAAACCACTTCTTGCCTTCGAGGTGCCAACTCCCATCGGCAGCAAGGCGCGCCGTGGTGAGCGCAGCTCCGACGTCCGATCCGCCCGTTGCCTCCGTCATCCACTGGCCGCTGGTCCAGAAGGTCTGCGAGTCGCGGCTGGTCAGGTGCGGCACAGCGCGCCCGATGAGAGCGGCATTGCCGGACTCGATCAGGGTTCGTGCAGCGCCGTCCGTCATCGCGAGCGGGCACGTGTAGACGTCGGTGGAGGGATGGAACAGGTACACCAGGGCGAATTGATGCGTGCGCGAATGCCGTCCGTGCCGCTGCTCGTAGGGGATCGCCGTGAGCCCCAGCTCAACCGACAGCGCTTCCGAGCGGCGCCACAGCGGCGTCAGCTCGATGCGATCGACGCGCGTTCCCCAGGCGTCCCAGTGCGTCAGTCGTGGCTCATTGAGGCGATCGGAGAGCTGCAGAGCGTAGAGTTCACCAGCGGCAAGCTCGCCGACGCGTTTGAGCTGCGGTTCGATCGCGAAGAGCACCTCGGCCGGCAGCCGGCGGGAGAGCAGTGATCGCAGGAACGTGTCGTCGAGGTACTGGTTGGCAAGCTGCGGTGCGCTTTGAACGAACGTCTCCATCAGCGCACCTCGCGGTAACCTCCCGGCACGCCAGAGGGCGAGAGCACGATCTGCCACAGTTGATTGCGGCGCGCGCGAAATGCCGCGGCCGAACTCAGCAGGTAGAACCGCCACATGCGGCGAAAGCGCTCGCCGTAGCTCGCCGCGATCTCTCCCCAGCGCCGTTCGAAGTTCTCATACCAGGCCATGAGCGTGCGATCGTAGTCCGCACCGAAGCCGTGCCAGTCCTCCAGCACCCACAGGTCCTCGACGGCCATCGCGATCTGCGCCATTGAAGGCAACATGGAGTTCGGAAAGATATAGCGCTCGATCCACGGATCGGTGGCTTCGATGGAAGTGTTCCGGCCGATGCTGTGCAGGAGGAACAGACCATCAGCCTCCAGGAGTTTGCGCACGGTGGCGAAATAGGTTCGGTAGTTGCGCATTCCGACGTGCTCGAACATGCCGAGCGAGAAAATGCGGTCGAATTGCCCGGTGACGTTGCGATAGTCGTCGAGCACGATCTTCACCGGCAGCCCGTGACAGCGCTGAATTGCAGCGTCGGCCTGGCGACGCGATACGGTGACCCCAGTGACGTTCACGCCATAACGCTCGGCGGCGAACTGCGCCGCCCCGCCCCAGCCGCAACCGATATCCAGCACGCGCATACCGCGCTCCAGTCCCAGTTTGCGACACACGAGATCGAGCTTGGCCTCCTGCGCCCGATCGAGGTCCGCAGCTGCGCGCCAGTAGGCGCAGCTGTAAATCATGCGCCGGTCGAGCATCAGCCGATAAAGATCATCACCGATGTCATAGTGGTGTTTGCCAACCGTGAATGCACGCCGGCGCGTCTGCGGGTTGAGCAATCGCGCACGCAAGCTGGCCAGCAACTCGCGCCAGCTTGGCAACTTCGCATCCAAGCCCGCGGCAAATACCCGTCGCAGCATCTCATCGAGCCGCGCACAGTCCCACCAGCCATCCATGTACGACTCGCCGGCGCCGATCGAACCGTCTCCGAGTACCCGGCGAAAGGTGCGGGTATCGAGCACACATATGTCCCAGGGCCGATCGCCATCGATGACGATGCCGGCGTTTGCGAGTAGGTCTGTCAGTGCGCGCCTGTAGCCGTCCACGGGTGCATCCCCGCTCAGCCGTCAATGAGGGCGACCTGTGGCAGATCGCCCGAAAGTCCCAGAGCGCGGCGCATGAAGAGGGTCTTGACCGGCCGCATGCGATCGACGAGCGACAAACCCGTGCGGCGCAGGAAGCCGAGCAGCGGATTGTCATTCGAAAACAGCCCGTTGAGCCCGTCGAGCGCGCCTAGCATGAGGAGATTTTCGCCCTTGCGCCAACGCTCGTACCTGCGCAGCAGGCGCAGCTCGCCCGGATCCTTGTCCGCGCCGTCCAGCGTCTCGGCGAGCGCCGCACAATCGAGGAATCCGAGGTTGACACCCTGCCCGGCGAGCGGATGGACCGCGTGCGCTGCATCGCCAACCAGCGCGAAGCGCGGGAGCACGTAGCACTCCGCGTGCACGCTGCGCAGGGGAAAGTCGGCGCGAGCGCTCGCGGATTCGACCCGCCCCAGGACACTATCCGCGGCAGCCTCGACCGCGCGGCAGAATTCATCTTCCGATTGCGCCATGAGCGTGGCGGCGTGCGCGGGCGTTGTGGTCCACACAATGGAGCAGCGGCCGTCCGGCAGCGGGAGCAGCGCAATCGGTCCGCTCTGCAGGAAGCGCTGCCACGCAGTATTCCGGTGCGGATCCGCGGTGCGAATATGGCAGACGATTGCACGCTGGCGGACTTCGGCTTCGCGAACTGCAATGCGCATCATCTTGCGGGCCGGTGATTCGGCGCCGTCAGCGGCGACCGCGAGGGCAGCCGTGAGGCGATTTCCACCTTCAAGTTCCACGGTGATCGAATCGGTCGCGCTGCAGAGCCCGGAGACCCGCGCCTCGATGACCCGAACGCCAGCAGCTCGCGCCCGTTCCAGCAGCGCCCACTGGAGGCGTCGGTTCTCGACGATGTAGCCCAGGTTCGACTGCCCGATTTCAGCGCAGTCGAACTCGATCGATCCTTGATCCTGTGCACGTCCAGCCTCGTCCCAGACGACCATGCGTTCATAAGCACAGATCGGGCCAGCGGCAATGAGTTCCCAGGCGCCGCACGCTGTAAGAATGCGCTGGGTGGCGCGTGAGATCGCCGAGACCCGCAGTTCCACGCTCTCATCCGCCGGGGCTCGCACCGGCAACCTGGCTTCGACCAGCGTGATCGCGGCGCCGCTCCTCGCCAGCAGGCTCGCCAG
>DASQOO010000189.1:0-22347 GCA_035644435.1 Steroidobacteraceae bacterium
GTGATGGCCTCGCTGTTCGAGTCCGCGCTCTACCCGCTCTCGATCATCACCTCGATCATCTTCGCAATAGTCGGCGTGTACTGGTTCTTCTTCGTGACCGGCACGGTGTTCACCTTCATGGCGATGGTCGGGATCATGATCCTGGTGGGCGTGGTGGTGAACATCGGCATCGTCCTGGTCGCGCACATCAACAACCTGCGGGCCGCGGGGCTGGCGCGCAACGCCGCGATCATCCAGGCGGGACGCGATCGCCTGCGGCCCATCCTGATGACCACTTTGACCACGCTGCTGGCGATGATGCCCCTCGCCATTGGCGATGCTCAGGTCGGTGGCGGTGGTGTCGGCGGAGGCGGGCCCGCCTACTTCCCGATGGCGCGCGCCATCATCGGCGGCCTGGCATTCTCCGGCGTGGTGTCATTGTTCGTGGTACCGGCTTTCTACGAGTGGTTCGACGATCTCAACCAATGGCGACGCCGCGTCGTCGGTGCGGCTCGGGCTCGCAATGCGTCACCACTGGTGCCGTCGCCAACCGCTCAGCGCAGCAGCACCCTGTAGATGCTCCAGTAATCGTCCGCAAGGATCTGCGGCGCGGATAGCGTAAGTATCGTCCTGCCGTCCGCCGAGGTCGGCGCGATCCCGGCCAAAGTCTCTGCCAACGGGACGGTGTCGGCGTCCGCGCGGTATTGCGCTGCTTCCTTGAGGCTCTCCACGCAGGTCTTGATTTGCGCCGCGAAGCCGGTGCGCGACTTCACTGCCCCCAGTGCCTGCGCAATGGCCACCATCAGGGCTTCGCAATCCTCGCGCCCGCCAAACTGTGCTTCGTGCACGCGGTGGATCATCGACTCGCGCACGCGCGTTGCGAGTCCCTCCGTGCTCAGGCGCGCGCCCAGCACCAGGGCATAGGCAATGATCGCCAGGTTGATGGCCCGGCGACCATCGGTAGAGAGGCCCGGAAAGGCCGGACACTGTTCCTGCTCGATCGCTGCATGCTCTTCGCGCAATCGCGCGGCGTCGTGGATAGCGGCGTCCGTATGCACGCGTTCGCCGGCGATCTGGGTCGCGAGCTTGCGGCGGCGAAAATAGTTCCAAAAGCCGCGCAAGTTCTGCAATCGCTGGGTGAGGTCATCGAGGATGCGCTGGCGTTCCGCGGCCACGTCGTTGGCCGCAGCGAGCTGCGCGTCCACTTGCTCGAGCCGCGCTCGCAGCTGCTGGTTGAACTCGAAGGTCTGGCGCTGCCGCTCGCGCTCGTCCTGCTGACGCTCCAGTTCGCCTGCGAACTGCGCCAATTGCAGGTTGCAGGCCCGCCACAGCCCACGCAGCTGGTAGTAGACCAGGGCGGTGTAGCCGGATTGAGGATTGCCGAGCAGGGTCTCGAGTGAATCGAGCTGCTCCTGCGCCTTACCGGTGGCCGTCTCCTGTGCCTTGAGACGCTGCTTGAGATCGTAGATGTCGTCCTGCAGATCCGCGTAAGCCTTCTTGAGGCCGGCGCGATTCTTGAACAGCTGCACCAGGCGTTCGTCCTCGGCCGCCTTGGCCTTCGGCGCGAACGGCAGCTTCAATGGCCTGAGTTTGTCGAAGATCGCCACGTGCCCGATCCTGTGACTTCAGGAACTGTCGCCACGAAGAAATCGACGGCGTTTCGTCAGCACATCATCCGCGATGCGCGCTTGTCATTCTGCCGTCCGCTGTCTCGAATCGATGCCCCCGCTCGGCACAATACTCCAGCCACTTGTTGAGCAGCATGTTGCGCGCCCAGCGTTCGCCGAGCTCGCGCCGCAGCCCGCCGATCTCGCGTATCTGCTCGCCCAGCCGCTGCCGGATGACACTCGCACGCCGCCACCCCGAGCAGCTGCACGCTTCCGCGAGCCGCGCGTCGTGATACACGCGCACCTGCATGTCGGGCGTGAGCAGCGGGCCGCGACTGCCTTCGAGCAGATAGCTGAGTCTGAGCGTGGTCGTGAAACGGCAGCGTTCGAGCACTTGCAGATGCAGAGCGACATCGCCCGGCACATTCGAGATCAGGTGTCCTGCCACTGCTTCGGGCGCGGACAAAATCCAGCCCAGCCTGATGTAGTTGCTCTCGTAGAGCGTCATCAGGCTCACGAAAGTCCCCGGGCGCGAGCGCCAGGAAACTGCGCACAGCTGATCGCCGTCCATGGATCGAATATAGCACAGCCATTCCGACGCCCTGCCCGGCTTGTGCGATGCGTTTCACGCTTCCGTGCGCGAAAAATTCACGGCCGCACGCGCCGCTCGACGCCGGTGCGATCGAGGATGCGGCTGGAGATTTCCTCGATGGAACACTCGGTCGTGTCGAGGTAGGGAATGCCCTGCCGATCGAACAGCGCCTCGGCCGCGCGCACCTCGTATTGCACCTGCGGCGCAGACGCATAGCGGCTGTCGGGACGGCGCTCGTGACGGATCTGTTGCAGGCGCTCGGGCTTGATCGTGAGACCGAAGAGCTTGCGATGCTGCGTGCGCAGCGCGGTGGGCAATGAGCGCCCTTCGAGCTCTTCCTCGGTGAGCGGAAAGTTCGCCGTGAAAATCCCGTACTGCAGCGCCATGTACAGGCAGGTTGGCGTCTTGCCGGAACGCGACACGCCAACCAGGATCAGGTCGGCATGGTCGTAGTCCCTGGCGCCGGCGCCATCATCGTTGGCGAGCGCGAAATTGGTCGCGTTGATGCGCATCGTGTAGGCGTTCAGGTCCGCCATGCTGTGCGCGCGGCCGCTGGTGTGCGAGGAGCGCACCGCCAGTTCACTCTCCAGCGGCCCGAGAAATGCATCGAAGAAATCCAGGAACAGCCCGTTGGCCTCCTTCACGATGGCGCGCAATTCGTCCTGCACCAGCGTACTGAACACGATCGGGCGCACGCCCTCCTGTTCGGCGACCAGGTTGATCTTCCGTGCCGCCTCCTGCGCCTTGTCAAGCGTCGAGATGAATGGCAAAGTCACCGGCCGAAATTCCACGCGGTCAAATTGCGTCAGCAGGCTGTGCCCCATGGTTTCAGCGGTCACGCCAGTCTGGTCCGAGACGAAAAATACGGTTCTGCGACTCACGGCGCCTCGTTCATATGGACATCCCGCCGCAGAGTGTTCCACTCTCCCGCCGTCCGAGACAAGTGCGCCGCGTTTGCCGCGGCGCTCGCAGCCCGAGGAGCACGCTTGAGTTCCTATATTCTGCCGTTCGCTGAGCTGGGCATGCGCGACGTCGAGGTCGTCGGCGGCAAGAATGCCTCGCTCGGCGAGATGATCCGCAATCTCGCGCGCCTGCAGGTCTCAGTGCCGGACGGGTTCGCCACTACGTCCGATGCGTATCGTGAATTCCTCGCGCAAGGCGCAGTCGCGGCCAGGATTGCCGACGCGCTGCGTGAACTCGACGTGGATGATGTCGTGAAGCTCGCCGAGACCGGCGCGCGCATCCGCGGCTGGATACTCGCCACGCCGTTTCCGGCGCGCCTGCAGTCCGAGGTTCTCGCCGCCTGGGAAAAGATGAATGACGGCGGCGAAATCGCCGTGGCGGTACGTTCCTCCGCCACCGCTGAAGACCTGCCCGAGGCTTCCTTCGCCGGCCAGCAGGAAACCTTCCTCAATGTACGCGGGCGCGACAGGCTGCTCGCCGCCATGCACGAGGTGTACGCGTCTTTGTTCAACGACCGCGCGATCGCGTACCGCGTGCATCACGGCTTCGATCACAGCCAGGTGGCGCTGTCGATCGGTGTGCAACGCATGGTGCGCAGCGACCTTGGGGCAGCCGGCGTGATGTTCACGCTCGACACCGATTCGGGCTTTCGCGATGTGGTGTTCATTACCTCCTCGTACGGACTCGGCGAGACCGTGGTGCAGGGCGCGGTGAATCCCGACGAGTTCTATCTCTACAAGCCCGCCCTGCGCGCCGGCCGCGAAGCGATCCTGCGCCGCAATCTCGGCGCCAAGGCCATCAAGATGGTGTATGCGCCGGCGGATAGCGGCGAGCGCGTGCAGACGGTGGATGTACCGGAAGCGGACCGACAGCGCTTTTCATTGAGCGACGAAGACCTGCGCACCCTCGCGCAGCAGGCGCTGATCATCGAAGAGCACTACGGCTGCCCGATGGACATCGAATGGGGCAAGGACGGCGACAGCGGCAAGATCTACATCCTGCAGGCGCGGCCGGAAACCGTGCAAAGTCGTACCGGGCGCTCCATCCAGCGCTTCACGCTCAAGAGCAGATCGAAGGTCCTCGCGAACGGACGCAGTATCGGGCAGCGCATCGGCGCCGGCCCGGCGCGAGTCATGCGCGACGTCAAGGAAATGGCGCGCGTGCAGAACGGCGACGTACTCATCGCCGACATGACCGATCCGGACTGGGAGCCGGTGATGAAGCGTGCTTCGGCCATCGTCACCAATCGCGGCGGTCGCACCTGTCATGCGGCGATCATCGCCCGCGAGCTCGGGATTCCAGCGGTAGTCGGCTGTGGGGATGCGACGGAGAAAGTGAAGACCGGCCAGGACGTCACGGTGTCCTGCGCGGAAGGCGACACCGGCTATATCTACGAAGGTCTGCTCGGCTTCGAGCAGCGCCAGATCGAGCTCGATACGCTGCCGCCCGCGCCGGTTCGCATCATGATGAATGTCGGCAACCCGGACCGGGCCTTCGACTTCGCCGGGATACCGAACCGGGGCGTGGGCCTCGCACGACTCGAGTTCATCATCAACCGGATGATCGGCGTGCATCCGCGCGCGCTGCTCGAATTCGAGCGGCAAAGTGTCGAGATCAAGCAGTCGATCCGCAAACAGATGGCCGGTTATCGCGATCCGGTCAGCTTCTATGTCGACAAGTTGTGCGAAGGCATCGCGCAGATCGCCGCAGCCTTTGCCCCCGAGCCCGTGATCGTGAGGCTGTCGGATTTCAAGTCCAACGAATACGCCAATCTCATCGGCGGACGCCAATACGAGCCGCACGAAGAGAACCCGATGCTCGGGTTCCGGGGCGCTTCACGCTATGTAGATGAGACCTTCCGGCCCTGCTTCGAGCTCGAATGCCGCGCGTTGAAGCGCGTGCGCAACGAAATGGGGCTGACCAATGTGCAGGTCATGGTGCCGTTCGTCCGCACCCTGAAGGAGGCCGCGCAGGTCACGCAGCTGCTCGCCGCCAACGGACTGCAACGCGGCAAGGACGACCTGAAACTCATCATGATGTGCGAGCTGCCGAGCAATGCGGTGCTGGCCGAGCAATTCCTGGAATTCTTCGATGGCATGTCGATCGGCTCGAACGACATGACTCAGCTTACGCTCGGTCTGGATCGCGACTCGGGTATCGTCGCGCGCGCGTTCGATGAGCGCGACGAGGCCGTAAAGGCACTGCTGGCGATGTCGATCGCAGCCTGCCGCAAAGCGGGGAAATACGTCGGCATCTGCGGCCAGGGCCCTTCCGATCACCCCGAGTTCGCCCGCTGGCTGGTCGAGCAAGGCATCGACAGCATCTCGCTCAATCCGGACACGGTTGTCGAAACCTGGCTGTTCCTTGCTGATCGGGCCACCATGTAGAGCAGTCCGCTCGAGTCGTTGGCTGGGTGTGCCTTGAGAGCATGGGTGAAATACGCAGTGCGATTTCGAGTGAAGAACTCAAAATCGCACGCGAACCCTCAGTCCGGGCGGCGCTCAGACGACGATCCATTGACTGGCCCGGAATAAATCAGGTCTGAGCGCTGATCGCCCGGACAGAGGGCATTTCACACACGCTCTCAAGGCACACCCAGCCAACGCCCCGAGCGTCCTGCACTATTTAGCAAGAGATAGTTGGGGGTTTTTCGCTTCGCGACCCTGCGTTCTTCTAGTCAGACGCAGTCCCAACTCAAAGGCTCTTAGGCGTGAGCCGCAGAACTCACTCCATCGATGAAGAGCAGGGACCCCGGCGCACGGCGTTCACGGTATTCACCCCAATGGCCGCACGGGACTGCTCTTCGGCAGTTACCCAATGACCGCGCGCAACTGCTCTATTCCCCGTGCGACAGCCCACGAACCGCCGCGTCGGAGCGCTCGCGATCCCGATCATCGAACTGCCGCACGGTGACAGCGCCCACCGTGTCGCGATTGAGGCAGCGCAGGTTCACGCTGTAGCCGTCGGGATTGGAGCGCGGCACGTAGAAGGATTTAACGCCGCAATGCCGGCAGAAGAGATGCCGTGCAACTCCGGTGTTGAACGTGTAGTTGACCAGCGCAGCTTCGCCGCCTAGCAGGTGAAATCGCTCAGCCGGGACGATCAGGTGCAGAAACCCGGTCATGGTGCAGATCGAGCAATTGCACTCCCACACCTCGAGGTCTGCAGGCGCCTGCACCGTGTAGGAGATCGCGCCACAATGACAGCCACCGTGATGCAAGACGTATTCTGTGCTCATGAGCGCTGTCGGGACGCGGCCGCCTTGCGCGCAACGGCGACGGGCAGCTCGCGGATGCGCGCCTCATCGGCCAGGAAACTTGACGGGTCTGTAGCGTAGTCGCAAGCCATCTGCGTTGAATCGCTGCCCCAGAACAGCATTTCTCCCACCGCCAGAGTGGGAACGCCGAATACTCCCGCCGCGATTGCCGCCTCGGTATTGGTACGCAGCTCCTGCTTCACCACCTCCGCAGCGATCGCCTGGTCTGCATCCTCGGCGCCGAGCTCGCGGAGCAGCTGCTCCCAAGCCATTCGATCATCAGGAATCTTTCCTTCGCGCCACACGAACGCGAACAGTCGACCCACTACCTCGTCGCTCACACCGAGGTGAATCGCAAGCCTGAGCAATGGCAGCGGGTTGAAGGGATGCGCCCGAGGCAGGCTGAGCGGCACACCGTGACGTCGCGCGAGCCAGCGCACCTGCCGGTAAGTGAAGGCACGCTTGGGCGCAATCTCCGCCGGGCCGAGCTGCCCCCAGTGCGCAAGCAGTCCAGCGAACAGGATCGGCCGCAGGCGAATCTCGAACACCGCACGCAGCCGGTGCAGCTCGTGATACTGCAAGTAGGAAAAAGGAGAGATGAAATCGAAATACCAGTCGGCCCGTATCATGGCGATGACCTCAACCAGCGCGCGGTCTCGAGGTCGACGTTGCCTCCGGACAGGATGACTCCGACGTTGCGCCCCCGAATGTCGAGCCGCTCCTCGAGCAGCGCCGCGACCACGACGGCGGCCGATGGCTCAACGAGGAGTTTCAGCCTCTCCAGCACCAGCCGGGTGGCGCGAAGGATTCCGTCCTCCGACACGCGCACGATGTCGTCGACGCAACGCCGGATGATGGGGAAATTGCGAGCTCCGAGCGAGGAGCGCAGACCATCGGCCACAGTGTCGGGTGCATCGAGCAGGACCCGTTCGCCGCTCTTGAAAGAGCGCCAGGCATCGTCCGCCTGCTCCGGCTCGACGCCGATCACGCGTACGCGCCGCAGCAGGCCCCGCGCCGCTATGGCCGTCCCGGACAGAAGTCCGCCGCCTCCGACTGGGGCGAGCACGATGTCCATCTCGGGATGTTCCTCGATCAGCTCCAGGCATGCAGTGCCCTGGCCTGCGATGACGCGATAATCGTCGTAGGGATGAATGACGTGCAGCTCACGCCTGGCGATCAGCGCAGCGAGTGCAGCCTCGCGTGCAATCCGGCCCGGCGGACAGAGAATCACCTCGGCCCCGTGGCTGCGGACGGCCGCGAGCTTCACGGCGGATGAATTCTCCGGCATCACGACGACCGCGGGGATGCCGCGCTGTCGTGCCGCCAATGCAAGCGCTGCGCCGTGATTACCGGAGGAATGGGTCGCAACGCCGCGTGCGGCTAGCGCCTCGGTCAACGAACAGATGGCATTCGACGCGCCGCGCAGCTTGAACGCGCCGCCGCGCTGCAGGTTCTCGCACTTGAAGAACAAGCGGCCGCCAAACTGCTCGTCCAATGATTCGTCCGACACCACCGGGGTGCGACGCACGAACGGCCTGATGCGCGCCGCCGCGGCCTGGATGGCCGCAATGTCCGGCTCCTGCTCGGGAACCGTCGCGAAATCGTTGCTCATGCTTCGATCAGCTGCCCGGCGGGAACGCGATGGACGGCGCGAACAACCGCTCGCGATAGTACTGGAGCTCGCGCACCGAATCGCGAATGTCATCCAGCGCGAGATGCGCGGACGCCTTGGTCACGCCCGCCGCCACCTCCGGCGCCCAGCGGCGCGCCAGCTCCTTGAGCGTGCTGACGTCGAGGTTCCGATAGTGGAAGTAGCGCTCCAGGTCCGGCATGAAGCGCGCCAGGAAGCGACGGTCCTGGCAGATACTGTTGCCGCACATTGGCGAGGCGCCGGGATCCACATGTTGCGCGAGGAACCCCAGGGTCATGCGCTCGGCCTCGCTCACGCCAGTGGTGCTGGCGCGAACCCGTGCGAGCAGGCCCGAGCTACCGTGCTGGCGCTGGTTCCAGTCATCCATGAGGTCGAGCACTTCCTCCGGCTGATGCAACGCCAGCACCGGTCCTTCGGCGAGCACATGCAGGTGCTTGTCGGTGATCAGAGTGGCGATCTCGATGATGTGATCGACGTCGGGCCTGAGCCCGGTCATCTCGAGATCGATCCAGATCAGGTTGTCCGGGTCTCGTGCCATGTGCGCGCAGCGGATTGTGCCGGGATATTAGCAGACGGTAAGCTGGCGGCGCCTGCATCCACAATCTCATGCACCTGCTCACTGCATCATTCGCCCTCCTGCTGCTTCTTGCGCTTGCCTGTCGCATCTGGCTCCTGAGCCGACAGAGCGCGAGTGCGCGCGCCGCGCGCGATCGCGTCCCGGATGCGTTCCGCGACGCGGTGCCACCCGACGCGCATCGCAAGGCGAGCGACTACACGATTGCAAACGCAAAGCTGGCAAGCGGCGAAGCGATTCTCGATACAGCGTTGTTCGCCCTACTGACTTGGGGCGGCGGGCTGGCGTGGTTGGACGCGTTCTGGCGCGGACGTGGGCTCGAAGGAGTCGCGCTGGGACTCGCGGTCATCGTCAGTGCCTGGATGGTCACCGCACTCGCCGGCTGGCCCCTTTCGCTCTATCGGCTGTTCGGCATCGAAACCCGCTTCGGCTTCAATCGCATGGGCTGGCGCCTGTACCTCGCCGATCTCCTCAAGAGCCTGGCGCTCATGACCGTCCTCGGGCTGCCGCTGCTCGCACTCATCCTGTGGCTCATGCAAAGCGCGGGCCGCTACTGGTGGTGGTACGCGTGGCTGGCTTGGGCCGGTTTCAGTGTCACGCTGACCTGGGCCTACCCCGCCTTCATCGCGCCACTCTTCAACCGCTTCCAGCCACTCGGCGACGCATCGCTCCGGGAACGGATCGAATCGCTGCTCACGCGCTGCGGCTTCAGCAGTCGCGGCATCTACGTAATGGACGGCTCGCGCCGCTCGGCACACGGCAACGCCTACTTCACGGGTTTCGGTGCCAGCAAGCGCATCGTGCTGTTCGACACTCTCATCGCGCGCCTGAGCCCGGAAGAAATCGAAGCGGTGGTCGCTCACGAGCTCGGCCACTTCCGCCTGCACCATGTTCGCTGGCGGCTGGTGCTCACCCTGGCCCTGGGCCTTGGCGGGCTCTATGTTCTCGGTTGGCTGAGTACACAGCCCACGTTTTACGCTGCCTTCGGAGTCGCTACGCCCTCTCCGCACATGGCGCTGCTGCTGTTCGTCCTGGTGCTGCCGGTGCTCACGTTCTGGCTTTCGCCGCTAGGTGCCGCGTGGTCGCGCCGCCACGAGTTCGCCGCCGACCGCTACGCGACACGGCAGGCGAATGCCGGGCAGCTCGCCTCCGCACTCGTCAAGCTCTACCGCGAGAACGCCACCACACTCGCGCCGGATGCGATCTATTCCGCGTTCTTCGACTCTCACCCGCCGGCACCAGTGCGCATCGCGCGACTGCGTGCCGCCGTCGAACCCGCCTGACCGTGCCTCAGGATCAGGAACCTGGCGAACTGGGGCGCGTAATCGCAAGTTACGGCCGCCACGTCGTCGTCGAAACCGCCGCTCAGGGCAGCATTCCGTGCACGCTCGCCGCGCGGCGCCTGCAGGTCGTGTGCGGCGACGAAGTGCGCTGGAAGCTGAGCGATACCGCGGGCCGTGGCATCGTTGTCGATCAGTTGCCACGCCGCTCGACGTTGTCGCGCCTCAATACCACGGGCCAAAGCGAGGCCGTAGTGGCCAACGTGTCGCAGCTGGTGGTGGTGTTTGCGCCGGAACCGGTCCCCGATTTCTTCATCATCGACCGCTATGTCGCCGCCGCTGAGCTGCATGCGCTGAAGGCAGTGGTCGTCCTCAACAAGCAGGAACTGACTGCCGACTCGGATGCGTGCCAGGCCGAACTCTCGGTCTACGCGCGCATCGGCTACCCGGTGGCAACTTGTTCCGCCAACACAGGCGCGGGCATCGCGGAGTTGCGATCGAGTCTGCGCTCCGAAGTGAGCGTGCTGCTCGGTCAATCTGGCGTCGGCAAGTCGACCCTGGCAAATTGCCTGTTGCCGGGCCTGGAAGCACAAACCGCCGCCCTGTCGCGCAGCACGCTCGAGGGTCAACACGTGACCAGCGTATCGACGCTGCATCACCTGCCGGGCGGCGGCGATCTCATCGACTCACCCGGCGTACGCGACTATGCGCCGGACGTCGAATTGCTGGCCGATGCCGCGCACGCGTTCCGCGAATTCGCCGCGCCGGCTGCGCACTGCCGCTTCCAGGACTGTCGCCACCTGCGTGAGCCCGATTGTGCGGTCCGCAGCGCAGTCGAGACCGGCGCCATCACCGCACGGCGTTATGAAAGCTACCGCCGGTTGCTGCGATTGCAGTCGCGGCTGCGTGAATCGCGGCCACGCAGGGCGAGGAAGTAGGCGGCGAGTCAGTTCATGACCTGGCGGCCCGCCAACGCGTGCGCCAGGGTCCCGCCATCGACATACTCAAGTTCGCCGCCGACCGGAACGCCGTGCGCGATACGCGAGGCGCGCACGCCGCGACGCGCAGCGATTTCACCGATCACATGGGCCGTCGCATCGCCCTCGACCGTGGGATTGGTGGCGAGGATGACTTCGGCGACGCCGCCCTGCGCCAGGCGCGCCTCGAGATGCCCCAGGCCGAGCTGCTCGGGACCGATCCCATCGAGCGGCGAGAGATGGCCCATCAGGACGAAATACTGCCCGCGGTAGCTTCCGGTCTGCTCGATGGCGACGACGTCCGCCGGCGATTCGACGACGCACAACAGGGCCGGGTCCCGCTGTGAAGAGGCACAGGTCGTACAGAGTTCCTCTTCCGTCAGCATGCGGCAGCGCTTGCAGTTGCCGATGCGAGCCAGCACGTCGCTCAGGGCTGTGGCGATCTCCCGACCGCCATCGCGATCGCGCTCGAGCAGGTGAAACGCCATGCGCTGCGCGGTCTTCGGGCCGACCCCCGGGAGGATTCGCAGCGCTTCGATCAGCCGCGCCAGGGCAGGCGAGTACTTCATTTAGGGCAGCCCTGCACAGGTTTCACGGTCCCGTCCGGGTTGCGTCGCGAACGGGCAGCTGCGTCGTTGCACCGCTTGCCAATGGAATCGACCATTGGCGGCACGGCGCGCCTAGCATCTGCACCGTTGGCGATCGCAACGCGCCTCATGAAACCTGTGCAGGGCTGCCCTAAAGTGGAAGTTTGAACCCGGGCGGCAGTGCCATCCCCGACATGAGCCCGGAAAATTTTTCCTGCACGCGGGCCTCGACCTTGCGCACCGCGTCGTTCATCGCGGCGGCCACCAGGTCCTCGAGCATTTCCTTGTCGTCCTTGAGAATGGCGGCATCGATCTGCACGCCGCGAACCTCGTGGCGACCATTCATGGTCACGCGCACCATGCCGCCGCCCGCCTCGCCCTGCACTTCGAGCTGGCCCAGCTCCGCCTGTGCCTTCTGCATGTTCGCCTGCATCTGCTGGGCTTGCTTCATCAGGTTGCCGAGACCCGGTTTCATGGACACTCCTCAACGCACTTCAATTGAGCGGCTTGATCGAATCGGAGATGAGCGTGGCGCCCAGTCGCTCCTGCAGCGCACGCACCGTGGAATCCGACTCGAGTTCGACCCGTGCCGCCTGCAGTCGTTCCTCTGCAGCCTGCGCCAGCTCGCGCGCCGGCGTCTGCGTTCCCGCCTCGGCCAGCTCGATCTGCAACTGGATCTCGCCACCCAGCACGCGGCCCAACGCCCCGGCCAGCGTCTCTTCGGTCTGGCGCGTGCGAAAGTGCGCGCCGCGCGGATCGAGCAGCAGCCATACCTGATTCTGTTCGCGAGCGAGCAGCGTGCAATTGATGGCCAGTTGGCGCGCTGCGCCCTGCACATCCAGTGCACCGATCATCGTGCGCCACGAGTCGTCCGGCAGCAGTCCGCGGCTCGCGGCAGGCGCATTCGAGCTCTTGATGTCAGGCGCGGCGCCAACCGAGGTCGTGCGCGGAACACGTGCTGGCACATCGCTGGCCTGCGCCGGACGGAATGCGAGCATGCGCAGCAGCACCATTTCGAACCCGCTGCGCTGCTCGGGCGCCAGGTCGAGATCACGACGTCCGACGATCGCGAGCTGGTAGTAGAGCTGCAGATCCTCGGGGGGCATCCTGCCGGCGAGCGAATCGAGAGTCTCGGGCGCGAACGTCTCGCCCGCGGCATAGCCGGCAATCGCCTGTCGCAAGGCGACCTTCTGGATCAGTGTCGCGAGGTCGTCGAGAGCCGCGGCGTAGTCCGGCGCGTATTCGTCCAGTGCAGCAACGCTCTGCATCACACCCGTGGCATCGCCGGCCGCGATCTGTTCGAGGAGGCGCACCGTGTGCGCGCGATCGACGGTTCCGAGCATGGCCCGCGCCTCGCCCTCCGTCAGCTTGCCGCCGCTGAAGGCGATCAGCTGATCGAGCAGGCTCAGCGCGTCGCGCAGGCTCCCGTCGGCTGCCCGCGCCAACAGCTCGATCGCAGCCGGTTCGGCTTGCATGCCCTCTGCAGCAACGATGTGCTTGAGGCGTGCCGCAATGAGGTTGACGGGAAGGCGTTTCAGGTTGAACTGCAGGCAACGCGACAGGACGGTCACCGGGAGTTTCTGTGGATCGGTGGTCGCAAGGAGGAACTTGACGTGCGGCGGCGGCTCTTCGAGCGTCTTGAGCAGCGCATTGAAGGAGTGCGTCGACAGCATGTGGACCTCGTCGATGAGGTACACCTTGAAGCGCCCGCGTGACGGCGCGTACTGAACGTTGTCGAGAAGCTCGCGCGTGTCATCGACCTTGGTTCTGGACGCCGCGTCGACTTCGAGCAGATCGACGAAGCGACCTTCGTCGATCTCGCGGCATGCGGCGCAGCTGCCGTCGGGCTTCGACGAGACGCCCGCTTCGCAGTTCAGGCACTTGGCCAGGATGCGCGCGAGCGTCGTCTTGCCGACGCCGCGTGTTCCGGTCAGCAGGAAGGCGTGATGCACGCGGCCGCTGTCGAGTGCGTTGCTGAGCGCACGCACTACATGCTCCTGGCCGACAATTTCGCTGAAGTCCCGCGGACGCCACTTGCGGGCGAGTACCAGATAACTCATGAGTCACACTCTAATCGGAGGGTGGCAGCCCGCACCAGCACTTCTCCGGCACCCGATCGGTGCCGCTACCGTTGCTCCCTTCCGGGCCTGGCGGGGTTCACGGCTGATCGTCGCGGCGACGCCGATGCGGACTGCCATTGGCAGCCGACTGTTCCCAAGGTGGCGGAGAGAGTGGGATTCGAACCCACGAAACCGTTGCCGGTTTACTGGAATTCCAGTCCAGCGCCTTCGACCGCTCGGCCATCTCTCCGCGCGAATTGAGGGCGCGCAGAGTACCGAACGCCTGTCGCCTGCGCAATTCAGGGCTGTGTGGGTTGGGGCTGAGCTGGAGCTGGAGCTTGAGCCTTAGGCTGAGGCGCCGCCTGAGGACGATCGCCCTTGGGCAGGTCACCGCGCGGGCGATCCGGGAAATAGGAAGGCGGGTCATCGAGGCAGCCCTCGGCATCGGTGCGCGGCCGGTCGGGAGTCTTGAGTTCGGGCACCTTGAGAGCGTTGCGCGTATCGGGCGGATCGAGTCCGGCCGGAATGTTCAAGGGTTGGATGCTGTCGTCATTGCCGTAGTCGGGCGGCGCATTGCAGGAAAGCGACTTGCAGCCGGCGAGCGTCATCAGCCCCACGATCAACGGCATCAGCCAACGGACAGGATTCATGAAATTCCTCAATTCAATACTCCCGCGGCACGTAAACCCTCACGCACCTGCTCATGATATCGCGGCGCGAGTGGCGTCAATGGCATCCGGATGCCAGCGCCGATCAGTCCCATCGTCTGCAGCGCCCACTTGACCGGTATTGGATTCGATTCGACGAACAATGCGGCATGAAGTTTCCGCAGCCTGGCATCGATCTCGCTCAGCCGCGCTTCCTGGCGCTCGCGGGCCGCGACGCACAGCTCATGCATGAGCTTCGGCGCCACGTTGGCGGTGACCGAGATGACGCCCCTGGCGCCGATATCCATCAGTTCGTGAGCGGTTGCATCATCGCCGCTGATGAGGTCGAACTGTGCGGGAGCCGAGGCGATGATTTCACGCCCGCGCTGGACACTGCAGGTCGCTTCCTTGATGCCGGCAATGTGGGGCTCGTGTGCCAGCCGCGCCACCGTTGGCGCCTGCAGATCGACGCCGGTCCGCGACGGGACGTTGTAGAGAATCACCGGAATGCCGGCGGCCACGGCCACGGCGCGAAAGTGCTCGAACATTCCTTGCTGGGTCGGCTTGTTGTAATACGGAGTGACGATGAGCAGTGCGTCCGCGCCGGCTGCAGCCAGCTCGCGTGCCCGCTGCACCGTCCGCTTGGTCGAATTCGTGCCGGCGCCCGCGATCACCGGCATGCGTCCGCGGAGCGTCCGCACCGCGCGCCTGACCAGTTCGTCGAGCTCGTCGCCTTCCACGGTGGGAGACTCGCCAGTCGTTCCGCCGACGACGATGCCGTCGGTGCCGTGCTCCGCATGAAAATGCAGCAGCCGCTCCCAGGCTGGAAAATCGATCTCGCCACCGGCCGTCATCGGCGTGACGACTGCAACCATGCTGCCGCCGAACATCTGAAACCTCGGTGCCTGTGTCGCGCAGGACCGCGGATGTTACGTGCGGCGGGCGTGACGAGGCAAGCGGCCGCACACGGCTCGTTCCACCCTTGCGCCAATACGGTACACTGCGCCTGCAGACCAAAATCGCCGCGGCCGCGGCCATGCGGAATGGTCAGACAGACTCCTAGATGAAGCAGTACCTGGCGATCTCCGCGATCGGCAGTGATCGCACGGGAATGGTTCACGACCTCACGCGTGTCGTGACCGACTGCGGCGGCAGCATTAGCGAGAGCCGCATGACGGCGCTGGGTTCTCAGTTCGCGATGCTGCTGCTGGTTTCCGGGAACTGGGCGGCGCTCGCTCGCCTCGAAACCGACCTGCGCAAGCTCGCGGACTCGAGCGAACTCAGCATCCAGCTGCGCCGCACTGAACAGCGCACCGCGCGCAGCGACATGCTGCCCTACTCGGTCGACGTGGTGTGCCTCGACCAGACCGGTATCGTTTCCAGCCTCTCGGGTTTCTTCTCTTCACGCGGCATCGACATCGCGGAGCTGTCGACTCGCAGCTACGCGGCCGCACACACCGGCGCGCCGATGTTCTCGGTGCAGATGATCGTGAACGTGCCGAGCCGCATTCACCTGTCGACACTACGCGAGGAATTCCTGGAGTTCTGCGACCATCTCAATCTCGACGCCATCCTCGAACCCGTAAAGATGTGATCGATAGGAATCCGCCGTGAGCAAGACCGAAGTGGGGCGCAAGGCGCCCAAGCTGGTATTGCCCTCCACCGGCGGCGAGCGGTTTTCGCTCGCCGCCGCCAAGGGCAGCAATGTCGTGATCTATTTCTATCCGCGCGACAACACCAGCGGCTGCACGCGCGAGGCCGAGGACTTTCGCGACCTGCACGGTGCGTTCCGCAAGGCGAATACCGTCGTGGTCGGGATCTCGCCCGACGGCCTCGAGTCGCATCACAAGTTCAAGGCCAAGTTCAAGCTGCCCTTCGCCCTGCTCAGCGATGAGGACAAGGCGGGGTGCGAGCTGTTCGATGTGATCCGCGAAAAGAGCATGTACGGGCGCAAGTTCATGGGCGTCGAGCGCAGCACCTTCCTGGTCGATGCCGAGGGGCAGTTGCGCCGCGAGTGGCGCAAGGTGAAGGTCGATGGGCACGCCGCGCAAGTGCTAGAGGCAGTCAAATCATTGTGAAAGCCAGCCCCGCGCGGCCCCAGCGCCGCATCTTCGTCCTCGACACCAACGTGTTGATGCACGATCCGGCCGCGATCTTCCGTTTCGAGGAACACGACATCTACATCCCGATGATCGTGCTCGAGGAGCTCGATGCCGGCAAAAAGGGCTTGACCGAATCGGCGCGCAACGTGCGCCAGGTGAGCCGCTTCCTCGACGAGCTGATGCACGACGCCACCAAGGAGGGGATCGATCGTGGCCTGGAACTGCCGGCGTCGAAGTCCGGCAACCATGGCAAGAAGCCGAGCACCGGGCACCTGTTCTTCCAGACGAGCCAGCTCGATTCGGTGCTGCCGGCCAACCTCCCGGGACACGGCGCAGACAACCACATCCTGGCCAACACCCTGGCCCTGCAGCGCGAGTTTCCCGAAGCCCGCATCACGCTGGTGTCAAAGGACATCAACCTGCGCATCAAGGCGTCGATCATCGGGGTGCACGCCGAGGACTATTACAGCGACAAGACCATCGAGGATGCCGACCTGCTGTCTTCGGGCATGCAGGCGCTGCCGCAGAATTTCTGGGACCAGCTCGGACGCGACATCGAGTCCTGGCAGGAGACGAGCCGCACCTTCTATCGCGTTCGTGGGGCGACGGTAAAGGATTGGCAACTCAACCAGTTCGTCTACGAGACCGCGGACAACGGCATCGAAGCGATCGTGCGCGAGACCGACGGCGAAACTGTCGTGCTCGAGCTGACGCGCGACTTTCGCAGCGACAAGAACAATGTCTGGGGCATCACGGCACGCAATCGCGAGCAGAATTTCGCGTTGAACGTGCTCATGGACCCGCAACTGGACTTCATCACGATCCTCGGCCCCGCCGGCACGGGCAAGACGCTGCTGACGCTGGCGGCGGGCCTCATGCAGACGCTCGAGACCAATCGCTACAGCGAGATCATCATGTCGCGGGTCACCATCCCGCTCGGCGAGGACATCGGCTTCCTGCCCGGTACGGAAGAAGAAAAGATGGAGCCCTGGATGGGCGCGCTGATGGACAACCTCGAAGTGCTGACGCAGAGCCAGGATGGCGGCAACTGGGGGCGAGCGGCCACCAACGACCTGCTGCGCAAGCGCATCAAGATCCGCACCATCAACTTCATGCGCGGACGCACTTTCCTCAACCGCTTCGTCATCATCGACGAGGCGCAGAACCTCACCCCCAAGCAGATGAAGGCGCTGGTGACCCGTGCCGGGCCTGGAACCAAGCTGGTTTGCCTGGGGAACATCGCGCAGATCGACACGCCCTATCTCACCGAGACGACCTCGGGGCTGACGTTCGTCGTCAACCGGTTCCAGGGCTGGAAGCACGCCGGGCACATCACGCTGATGCGCGGTGAACGCTCACGACTGGCGGACTACGCATCGGATATCCTTTAGCGGCCGCAGGCCGGGCTCACGCCGGGCAGAACGGCCGGGCGGCATCGCGGTCCAACGGTTGGCTCTCGCAAATTCAAGCCCTTATGCGCCGAATCCTGCTCTCCTTTGCCGCCGGGCTCCTGGCCTGGGGCTCCGCGTGGCCCGCCGCGGAGGACCTCCCCGATATCGGTACACCGGCTGATGCCACGATCTCGCAGAACGACGAGTACCAGATTGGCCTGATGGTGGTTAAGGGCCTGCGCGACGCCGGCAGGATCCTGGAAGACCCGGAGACCACCGAATACATCCAGTCGATCGGCTCGCGTCTTGCCAGCCATGCCCAGGACGGACGGCAGCGTTTCACCTTCTTCGTCGTCAAGGATCCTTCGATCAACGCCTTCGCCCTGCCGGGCGGGTTCGTCGGTGTCAATGAGGGCCTCATCCTCGCCACCGCCGACGAGAGCGAGCTCGCCGGCGTGCTCGCTCACGAAATCGCCCACGTCACGCAGCGTCACGTGGCGCGCTCCATCCAGGCGGAAGGCCGCTCGAGCCTGGTGTCGGCCGCAGCGATGCTGGCGGCGATCCTCATCGGCGCGACGACGGGCGTGAGCGCGGATGTCATGACGGGTGCGATCGCTGTCGCCCAGGGCGCAGCCGCCCAGCAACGCCTGAATTTCACGCGCGCCAACGAATACGAGGCGGATCGAATCGGCATCGGCACGATGGCCGCGAGCGGCTTCGATCCGCAGGCCATGCCGGCATTCTTCGAGACGCTCGGGCGCCGCATGGGTCTGCAGGGCAGCCAGGTCCCGGAGTTGCTGCAAAGCCATCCGGTCACGACGGCGCGTATCGCGGAATCGCGCAACCGCGCCCGGCAGTACGACATTCCGCTGCCGCCCGACAGCATCAGCTATGGTTTGACTCGCGAGCGCCTGCGACTGCTCAGCCTGAGCACCGGCACCGATGCGCGCACCTATTACAGCCAGTATCTCGCTACTGAAAAAGTCCGCACCGACGCACAGCGTTACGGCCAGGCGCTGAGCCTCATGCAGTCAGGAGCGGCCGAGGAAGCCATTCCCATCCTGCAGGGCCTGAGCGAAAAGCATCCCGACGTCATGCAGTATCGCAGCGCGCTCGGTGAAGCGCAGATGGCAACCGGCGAGCGACAGGAGTCGCTCAGTACCTTCGCACGCGCGCTCACACTATTTCCGCGTAACGTGCCGCTGACCGTGCGCTACGCGGAAGCGCTGATGCGAGCCGACCAGCCGAAGAAGGCGCACGAGATCCTGCTCGACCTGTTCAACACGGTTTACCCGACGCCGGAACAGTGCCGCCTGATCGCGCTCGCCGCCAACAGCGCCGGTGACGTGGGCGATGCGTACTACTACATGTCCGAATATCACGTCATGAGCGGCGAGCTGATGCTGGCGCTCAACCAGCTGCAACTCGCGCTCGCGGTGCCGAACCTGTCCGAGGTGCAGCGTGCGCGCTTCCAGGCACGGCTCGAGGAGCTGCGCGAATACTTGCCGAAGGGCAAGGCCCGCGTCGCGGCCGGCCCTCCGGATAAGGGTTCCAGTCGGCCCGACCCGCAACCTCGCCCGCACCTCGCGCGCTGATAGAATTCCCTCTGTTGCTGTTTCCCAGGATCAAGGTGATGGCGGATCCGATTTACCGGCTGCGGCCCGGCGTGATTGCATTAGTCGTCCTGTTGCTGGCGGGGTGCGCTACCACTTCCGCCAGCAGATCGCCGCATGACCCTCTCGAGCCCCTGAATCGCGGCGTCTACCGCTTCAACGACGCACTCGATCGCACGGTCGCGCGCCCGGTGGCGAAGGTCTACCACGATCACGTGCCGAACCCGGTCCGCAGCGGAATCAGCAACGCGATCGACAACCTCGCGTATCCGACCACCATCGTGAACGATCTGCTGCAAGGGAAGTTTCGCGCCACGTTCACCGACATCGGCCGCTTCCTGCTCAACTCGACGCTCGGTCTCGGCGGCCTCTTCGACCCGGCTTCGAAGGTCGGGCTCGACAAGAACGACGAGGACTTCGGACAGACGCTCGGCAAGTGGGGCGTGCCGTCGGGTCCTTACCTGGTGCTGCCGTTTTTCGGCCCATCAACCTTGCGCGACGCACCGATGATCTATCCGGAACGCTACACGGACCTGCGTGGCTATCTGGGCGACTGGGAAACGAAGTGGATCCTGATCGGAGTGGGGGCGCTCGACACACGCTCCGAGTTGCTCAGCGTCGATCAGGTGCTGCGCAACGCCTACGATCCTTACCTCTTCACGCGCGACGCCTACCTGCAGCGGCGCGAATACCAGGTGCGCGACGGTAACGTGGCGGAAGAACAGATGGAAGAGCCGATGGACGAGCCGCCCGAGGAGGGCTCATCGGACGAGGTCAAGCCGCGCCGGCCGTCCGACACGACTCCGCCCGCGGAGTCGGCGCCCGATCAGCCCAGCGCGCAGCAGCCCGAAAGTCCCCCTGGCGGTGATCAACCGCCGAACTGAGCGCCGGCCCCGGGCGCTTGAGCCTGTTTCCCGGCGCGCGCCGGTTCTGCCAGCAGGCTCTCGGCGGCGTGCAGAATCCCCTCGACCTCGCTGATGCGGGCGACCGCCTGGATCTGCGGCGGGATGTCGAAGAAGCGCATCTCGCGCTCGGCGAATTTCGCCCAGCTCACCCATTCGAGCAGTAGCGCAAGTCCGGCGCTGTCGGCGTCGGACACACCGGAAAAATCCACCTTGATCACCTCGACATCCTCGAACAGCGCGTGGCTGCGCTCGAGGATGCTGCTGACCGTCGCGAAGCCAAAAACACCCCGAATGGCGAAGCGGCCTCCGCCCATCGATTCGAATTCAAACGACTGGCTGGCGACGCGCACTCGGGCTCAGGTGCTGGTCTTGGCGGGAGCGGTGCCGGGCCTGGCGGCCGGAGCCGGTTTCACGCCTTCGGTCTCCAGGCGCTTGATCACGGAATCGAGACCCTTCTGCTCGATCTCCGCGCCGTATTGGGTGCGGAAGTTCTTCACGTAGCTGATGCCTTCGATAGTCACATCCCACGCCTTCCAGCCCTCATCGGTCTTGCGCATGCTGTAGTTGACCGGCACGCGCGTGCCGTCGCTGCGTTTCACTTCGGTGCGCACCGTGGCGCGGTCTGATGCGGGATCACCCTGGAACGGCAGCACGCGCATGCGGTCCGCAGTGAATTCGGCCAGCGCCGAGCCGTAGTTTTCCAGCAGCGACTTGTAGAACGCGTCGATGAAACGCTGCCGCTGATCCTGGCTTGCCTCGCGCCAGTACTTGCCGAGCACCAGCCGCGCCGAGTATTGCGTGTCGAAGTGCGGCAGCAGTACTTCATCGACCAGCCTGTTGATCTTGGTCGGATCCTTGCGATACTCGGCGCGGTGCGCATCGAGATCCTTGAGCATCTTGTTCGCGCACTCCTCGATCAGCTTGCTGGGATCGGAAGCATCTTCTGCGGCGCGCGCGCCCAGTCCGACCAGCAGCGCCAGCGTCATCGTCATCGCAGCGATTGCAAGACTTTTCATCATTCCGTCTTGGCCTCCGCGCCCTGACTGTCCTGCTTATCTTTACCGGCGAGGCTGAACAGAAACTTACTGATCAGGTTTTCGAGCACAATCGCCGATTGTGTGAAGTGAATCTGATCCTGGTCCTTGAAATAAGTTTCGGAGCCGCCCGGACCGATACCGATGTACTGCCCTCCCAGCAGGCCGGCGGTGAAGATGCTTGCGTCGCTGTCATCGGGGATCTTGTTGTAGCGCGACTCGATGCGCAGCGTGACAGCCGCCTTGTATTCGGTGCTGTCGAACTCGATCCTCTCGATCCGGCCGATCGTGACCCCGGACATCGACACTGGCGCACCGACCTTGAGACTGCCGATGTTCTCGAACTTCGCGAGCAGCTGGTAGCCCGCTTCGCCAAAATGGATTTCGCGATTGGTGATCTGCGTGATAAGAAAGAACAGCGCCGCAAAGCCCAACAATGCGAACAGCCCGGTACTGAATTCAATCGCGCGCGCGTGGCGCATGAAGCCTCCTTCCCACTAGAGCAAAGCCGCCGTCAGCATGTAGTCGAGCAGCAGCGTGACCACGGCCGAGATGACCACGGTACGTGTCGTGGCGCGCCCGACACCTTCGGCGGTCGGAATCGCGTTGTAACCTTCGTAGACCGCGATCAGGCTGCACGACACGCCGAACACGCAGCTCTTGATCACGCCCTCCATCACGTCGCGCACTTCCACGCTGGCGCGCATCTGCGACCAGAACTGGCCCGAGTCCACACCCATCATCTGCACGCCGACCAGCTGGGCACCGTAGATGCCGATGGCGCTGAAGATCGCCGCCAGCAGCGGCATCGCGATGATGCCGCCCACGAAGCGCGGCACGCATACGCGGCGGATCGGATCCACGGCCATCATCTGCATGGCGGCCAGCTGGTCCGTCGCCTGCATCAGGCCGATCTCCGAAGCCAGCGCCGTTCCGGCGCGTCCGGCAAACAGCAGCGCCGTGACGACCGGGCCGAGTTCCTTGAGCAAGCCCAGCGCCGCCGCCGTGCCGAGGGACTCCTCGGACCCGAAGCGCTGCAGGACATCGAAGCCCTGCAACCCCAGCACCATGCCGACGAACAGGCCGCACAACATGATGATCACGAGCGACAGTGCGCCCGCGTTGTAGA
>DASQOO010000190.1:0-10488 GCA_035644435.1 Steroidobacteraceae bacterium
GACGCGTGAGTTCGTGCGCATGTCCGGGGGCGACGTTCAGGTTCAGAGCGCACCGGGCCGCGGCACCTGCTTTCTGATTTCACTGCCGCTCGCAATTGCCGGTTGACCGCGAAGGGAATACGGTGACGGTCCGCGCTCAAAAACTTCTCATCGTCGAAGATGATCCGGGCTTGCAGCGCCAGCTGCGCTGGGTCTTCGAGCAGTACGACGTCGTACAGGCCTCTACGCGTGTGGAAGCGATCGCGGCGTTACGCAAGCACGAGCCGCCCGTCGTGCTCCAGGACCTCGGCTTGCCCCCGGAACCGGAAGGTGTGCGTGAGGGCCTCGAAACCCTGCGTGAGATCCTCGCACTGGCCCCGTACACGAAGGTGATCGTGGTGACAGGGAACGACGATCATGAGAATGCTCTGCGTGCGGTCGCGATGGGCGCGTACGATTTCTACTCCAAGCCGATCAATACCGAGGTCCTCGCACTGATCGTGCAACGCGCCAGCCGCATGTTCGAGCTCGAGCAGGAGAACCGGCGCCTGCTCGAACGCCAGGGCAGCGCGCCGCTCGAGGGCGTCATTGCGGCCAGCGACATCATGCGGCGTGTGTGCCGCATGATAGAAAAGGTGGCGCCGACGCTCGCCACCGTGTTGCTGCTCGGTGAGAGTGGCACCGGCAAGGAGCTGTTGGCGCGTGCGCTGCACGCGTTGAGCAATCGCGCGAAGGGTCCGTTCATCGCCATCAACTGCGCCGCGATCCCCGACACCTTGCTCGAGAGCGAGCTGTTTGGCTACGAGAAAGGTGCATTTACCGGGGCAGTGAAGCAAACACACGGCAAGGTGGAATCGGCGAACGGCGGCACCCTGTTCCTGGACGAGATCGGCGACATGTCGCTGTCGTTGCAGGCGAAACTGCTGCGATTCCTGCAGGAACGGGTTATCGAACGTCTCGGCGGACGCGAGACCATCCCGGTCGATGTGCGGGTCGTGTGCGCGACCAATCGCGACCTCGCTGCCGGCATTGCCGCCAGTGAATTCCGCCAGGACCTCTTCTATCGAATCAGCGAAGTCACGGTGCAGATTCCCCCGCTGCGCGAGCGCGAGGCCGACGTACTGATCATTGCTCAGTTCCTCCTCGAGGATCGCGCGCGGCGCCATAGTCGAAAGCTGCGCGGTTTCTCCGCCGATGCGGTGCGTGCTCTGCAGCAGTATCCGTGGCCGGGAAATATTCGCGAACTGGAGAACAAGATCAACGGCGCCGTGATCCTCGCCGAGGACAAGCAGGTTACTGCCGCAGACCTCGGACTCACGGATAACGAGCCCGCCACCAACCTGGCGTACCTGAATCTGCGTACCGCGCGCCAGCGCGCGGAGCGTCACGCGATACGCAATGCCCTGGCTGTGGCACAAGGCAATATCTCGCGGGCCGCTGAGCTGCTGGGTGTTACCCGCCCGACACTTTACGATCTCATCGACAAGGTCGATCTCAAAGACGATGGCGGGGAAGCCGGATGACGTCGCACCGTTGGCAGACTGCTGCACTCGCTCTCACGCTGCTGCTCACCGGGTGCTGGGGCGGTCACAGCCCAGAGACGCTTCTGGCGCGCGCCGAGCGGAACATCGCGGCCGAGGAATGGCGTGCGGCTGCGATCGATTTGAAGACGCTTCTGCAGACCGACCCGCGCAACGCGAAAGCACGACAGCGTCTCGGGCTGGTATCACTCGAGATGGGCGATTTCGCGGGAGCGGCGCGGGAGATTGAAACGGCGCGCACGCTGGGCGCCACTGAGCCGGACACGGCCCTCATCTACAGCCGCGCCTTGATGGGGCTGAAACGCTACCCGCAGGTGCTCGATGCTGCGAAGCCGGAAGCTGTTGCATCGGCAGAGGAGCGCGTGCAGCTCTGGCAATTGCGAGCGCAAGCGCTGGCAGCGCTTTCGCGCAAGTCCGAGGCTCTCGCCGCATTCGATCAGGCCGTAGCGATCGCGCCCCAGGACGTGGACGCCCTGATAGGCCGCGCCCTGATCATCAACGATCTCACCGGACTGGCAGACGCGAAACAAGCTCTCGATCGTGCGGCTGCCGCTGCGCCAAACGATGGGCGAGTCGCAATCGCGCTCGGCACGCTCTACAGCCGCAATCATGACTACGTCAAGGCGGAAGAGCTCTACGCCAAGACGCTCGCCAGCCTGCCCGGATCGGACCCGAATCCAACGCGGATTCGCGCATTGGCAGGCCTGGCGGAGGCCCAACTGGCCCTCAACAAGCTCGAAGCGGCACGCCTGACGACGCAGCGGCTGCTCGAGAGCGTCCCGGACAGTCGCATCGCGGTGTACCTGCGCGCGCGATACCTGCTGCTCAACGGTGAGTATGAGGAAGCGCAGACACTGCTCGAACAGTTGTTGGCGCGTGATAGTGATTTCCTGCCGGCGCGTCTCCTGCTCGGTGCCGTCAATTACGCCCAGGGAGATTTCGGGCAGGCGGACATGCATCTTTCCAGTCTCCTGGCCGCCGAGCCGGACAACGAGTTCGCCCGCATCCTGCTGGCAAACAGTCGCTTGCGACAGCAGAAGCCGCGTGCCGCACTGGATGCCGTGAGCCCGCAGGTCAAGCGCGGCGACCCGCGTGCGCTCGTGATCGCCGGGGAGGCCAGCATCCGTGCGGGTGACGTGGACACGGGGTTGAAATACCTCGAGCGAAATGTGGCTGCCGATCCGCAGGATCCGGCCCGGACTCTCGCCCTCGCCTCTGGGTACATAGCGGCCAAGCGCTTCGACCGTGCCATCCAGCTTCTCGAGCAGCTGCCACCTCAAGCCGATACCGACTATCGCCGTACGATGCTGCTCATCGCGGCGCACCTGCGCTCCAGGGATCTCAAGAGTGCACTGCACGATGCGCAGTCACTCGTCGACTCGCACCCGGACGACGCGTTTGCCAGATCTACTCTGGGCGGGCTACTCGCGGCGAGTGGTGATCTGAAATCCGCGCGCGCGCAGTTCGAGCGCGCCGCCGAGCTCAAGCCCGACAACGCGCTGGCGCAGATCGACCTCGCTCGCGTCGACCTGGCTGAAAAGCGTACCAACGATGCACAGCGTCGCCTCGACAAGGCGCTCGCGCTGGGTCCGAATGATCCGGCTGTGTTGGTAGCGTGCGCGCAAGTGGACATGCTCAACGGCAAGCCCGACTCGGCAATCGCGCGGCTCAAGCTCGCGCGGGAGCACAATCCGCGCGCAGTCGAACCACGCGTGCTGCTGGCGCAATATCATTTTTCGCGCCGGGAATACGCGCAGGCTGCGGCGTTGGCCAGCGAGGCACTCGAAATCGCCCCGGACGAACCCGCAGCGCTCAACATTCTCGGGTTTGCGTTAGCCGCCAACGGTGATCTGGACCAGGGCCTGCCGACGCTCAAGCGTGCCGCCGAACGTAACGCTGGATCGGCGAACGCGCAGTTGAACCTCGCGCGAATGTACATGGTGGCAGGCCGACCCACGGACGCCCTGGTTGCCGCGCGTGCCAGCCTCGCCATCTCCTCTGATGATCCCGACGCTCTTGCGGTCGCCGCGGCCGCCAGTGCGCAGGGCGGCGATGTGGCCGCCGCCAAGGGCTTCCTCGCGCGTCTGCGGGCTGTGGATGCGGCCAATCCCGCACTGTTCCTCATCGAAGGGCAGCTGGCTGCTGAGGCCGGCGATTTCGCCAAGGCGGCGAAGATCTACTCCGAGGGGGCAGCCAAGACCAGGAATCGCGCCTTCGTATTGCGCGAATACGCGGTTCGCAAGCGAGGCCACCTGGCAAATCCAACGGCGCCGCTCGAGGCATGGCTCAAAGTAGCACCCGCCGATGCTCAGGTGCGCGGCGTGCTCGCACAGGCACAGAGAGAATCGGGGGACGTCGCATCCGCGAGGGCCAACCTGGAAAAAATTGCAACGACCAGCCAGGCTGATGCTGCGACGCTCAACAATCTGGCCTGGCTGTACTTCGAAACCAGCGACAAGCGCGCTCTGCCAACGGCGGAACGTGCATACGCCCTGGCGCCGGACCGCGGCGCGGTCGCTGACACGTACGGGTGGATCCTGCTGCAGGCCGGTGACGTCGCCGGCGCGCTCAAGGTGCTGGAAAAAGCAGCCGCGGCATCGCCAGAGTCTCCCGATATTCAATATCATAGAGCGGCGGCGCTGGCGCGCGCCGGTCAGCCACAGGAGGCACGCCGGGCACTGGATTCAGTACTGGCCCAAAAGGCGCCGTTTGCGGAGCGCGGTGCCGCTGAAGAACTACTTGCGAGTCTCAAGCAGTGAGGGGGGAAGGACGCATGCTTGGTCGTCGGGCGCTGGTGGCTGCAATGATTTGTTTCTCGATAGCCGCCGCCAGCTGCGGAACGACAGCCACGGAAAAAGTTACCGCGCCTCCAGCGATCGCGGACGCCGAGTACCGCGTTGGCCCGGGCGATCAGATCCAGGTTTATGTCTGGAACCGGCCAGAGCTGAGCGTAACCGTGCCTGTCAGGCCGGACGGGCTCGTCTCCACGCCGCTGGTGGAGAACATGCAGGCAGCTGGCAAGACACCAAGCCAGCTGGCGCGGGACATGGAGAAGGTGCTGTCAGAGTACGTGCGCAGCCCGTCCGTCAACATAATCGTGACCGGGTTCGTCGGATCCTATGGCGATCAGATTCGCGTCGTGGGGCAGGCGGCTCATCCGCAGGCGTTGCCCTATCGCGCCGGCATGACGGTGCTGGACGTGATGATCGCCGTGGGCGGGTTGGGTCAATTCGCTGCCGGCAATCGCGCCAAGCTGGTACGGCGAACGGGTGATCAGCAGAGCGAAATTCCCCTGCGACTGAAGGACTTGGTCAATGATGGGGACATGCATGCGAACATGCCCGTGAGGCCAGGAGATGTAATCATTATCCCCGAGAGCCGGTTTTAGCAGGCTGGGGCAGGCTTTCGTTAATTGGGTCACGTCATCAGTGCCAACGCTCGACTATAAGGTCATATTGGCTCGGCTAGATAAGACAGCCGCGGGTTCAAGCGGCTAAAAAACATGCAAGAGCTCTTTGAGCAGATCCTGAGAGAGCTGCGTAGCGCCTGGCGATTCCGCTGGATTGCGCTCGCCAGCGCCTGGGCTATCGCGATTACCGGCTGGGGCATCGTTCTGTCCATGCCGGACATCTACGAGGCCAAGGCCAAGGTCTATGTCGACACCGAGACCGTGCTCAAGCCGCTGCTCAGCGGGCTCGCTGTCAACACCGATATGACCAGCCAGGTCAACATGATGTCGGCGGTGCTGATGAGCCGACCGAATATCGAAAAGATCGTGCGTGATACGGACCTGTATCTGCGTGCCAAGACCCCCGAAGACACGGAGCGCTTGCTCGCCAGCCTGCCGGCACAGGTATCGCTGGGAGGCGGACGCGACAGCACCTACGTCATCGCGTACCGGGACGCCGATCCGCAGATGGCGCATCGTGTCGTGCGCCGCTTCCTCGACACGTTCGTGGAGGACAGTCTCGGCGTGAAGCGCGACGACAGCGCCGGCGCGCAGCGCTTTCTACAGCAGCAGATTCGGGAGTACGAGCAGAAGTTGCGCGCGGCGGAGGACCGCCTGGCGGACTTCAAGAAGCAGAACGTGGGCCTGATGCCGAGCGAACGAGGGGATTACTACACACGCCTGCCGACGGAAATAAACCTGCTCGAGGAGTTGCGGGCCAAATACCGCGCCACCGAGGACAAGCGCGCCGAACTCGACCGTCAGCTAAAGGGCGAGGAACCGACGTTTGGTCTGACTGGTGCGAGCGGGCCGACCGGGCCGAACGATGCGCTCATCGCGCAATACAAAGCGCAGCTCGAGACGCTGCTGGTCCAGTATACGGAGAAGCACCCCCAGGTGATCGCTGTGCGCGAGACGATCGCCAAGCTGGAAGAGGAAAACCGCAAGGCGGTCGCGTCTGGCCAGCGTGGTCCCGCGACCGCGATCGATCCGAATACTGCCGCACTTCGCAAGCTCGACATCAACCCGGTTTATCAGACCATGAAGATTTCGCTCAGCCAGACTGAGCTCGAACTAGTGGAACTGAAGAACAAGATCAGGGACCAGCAGGCGCTGGTCAGCGATCTGCGCAGCAAGGTGAACACGATACCCGAGGTCGAAGCTCAGCTCGCGCGTCTGAACCGCGACTACGACGTCAATCACCAGCAGTACACGGCCCTGCTGCAGCGTCTGGAGTCTGCACGGCTCTCGGACGAAGCCGAGCAGAGCTCGGAGCACGTAAAGTTTCGCGTGATCGAGCCGCCGCTGGTGCCGTTGAACCCCGTGGCTCCGAACCGGCCGCTGCTGCTCACAGTCGCACTGCTGGTCGCGCTCGTGGGTGGTGGAGCGCTGGCGCTGCTCCTGCACCAGCTGAACCCGGTGTTTTCGACGCGCACCACGCTTCAGGAACAGCTCGGACTGCCGGTACTGGGAACCTTGTCGCTGGTGCTGTCGCAGCTTCAGCAAAAGGAGCTGCGCCTGCAACCGGCCTATTACGCAATCGGCGTGGCGCTGCTAATCCTTGTCTTTGCGGGGACAATGATGTGGGCGCCCGCGGCCGCCGCCATGTGGCGCTAACTACGGAACGCGAAGCGTGAGCATCGTCGAAAAAGCACTCAGCAAACTGCGCACCGCCGACCGCGCCACCGTGAAGCCGGCGCCAGAGCGGAATGCTCGCAGTGCGGTCGCGCCAGCGGCGCGCCCTGTCGTCCCGCAGACGTCCGCGGTGCCGCGCGCGAACGCGAGTATCACACTCGACCATGTGCGTCTTCGCGCCATGGGCCTCGAACCTCCTACGGATGGCGATGTGCGTCGTCTCAACGATGAGCTCCGGCGCGTGAAGTGGGCGCTCCTCAAGCTCGGCTCAAACGAGCCTGCCGCGAACGTTTTGCGCAACGTCCTGGTGATCTCGAGCGCGCTCCCGGGCGAGGGCAAGTCATTTACCTCGTTCAACCTTGCACTCAGCGTCGCGACTGAGAGCGATCGCCGCGTGTGGCTGATCGATTCGGATACCGTGCGGCCACATATCAGCCAAGGACTGGCGATCCAGGATCGGCCAGGTTTCCTGGATGCGATCGCCGATCCCAGCGCGCAACTCGAGGACGTGCTGATCCCCACGGATCTACCCGGGCTGTCCGTGATTCCGAGCGGGCGCGCTCGCGCGGATGCTCCGGAACTGCTCGGCAGCGCCCGCACCGCCCAGTTACTGGCCGCAGTGCAGAGCGCTTACCCGGATGTCGTGATCGTTATCGACACCGCGCCGATCCTGGCCACCAGCGTGCCGCAGGCACTCGCTCCAATCGCGGGCCTGTTCGTGCTGGCTGTCAAGGCCGATGCGACGCCAGTCAAGGCAGTGCGGGAGGCGATCTCGCAACTGCACCGG
This sequence comes from Steroidobacteraceae bacterium, assembly GCA_035644435.1. Lineage (GTDB taxonomy): Bacteria > Pseudomonadota > Gammaproteobacteria > Steroidobacterales > Steroidobacteraceae > DATBVX01. The sequence goes on from DASQOO010000190.1 coordinate 7,391, forward strand.
ACCGAAGGCGTGGCCCTGGTGCTGAACCAGCTGACTGCGTTCGCCGGCAACCACTATTACGACGGTTACTATGACCCTCCGGACAAGACCTGACGAGTTCAAAGGGCGCCTCGATGAAAAGAAAAACAGCCGCGGCGAAGCTGACATGGATTGTGGCCGTCGCCGTGTTCCGCTTCACTGATGCCCCGGCAGAGACCAAATACACCCTGAAGCTCGACACTTCACTCACGTGGGTGGACAACGTCGATCTCGTGCCGCCCTCCGCGGACGAGCAGTCAGATGAGATCCTGCAGGTGATACCGGGCTTCACCTTCGACTACAAGGGCGCACGCGCACGTGCTGCGCTCGATTACACGTTCACGGGTGTGCTCTACGCGCAGGACGGCGATCGCAATCAGGCCTACAACACGGGCAGCCTCTCGCTGGGAGGGGATATCATCGAGCAGTGGTTCTTCGTCGATGCCGCCGGCAGTTACACGCAGGCCACCATCCAGCCGGAGCGGCCGATAAATACCTCGCTGCTTTTTCAGACGGCCAACGTGGCGGACGTGGCTTCCTATAACATTTCGCCCTACATCGAGCATGATTTCGGCAGCGCGCGTGTGGAGGCGCGCTACAGTTTCGGCCGGGTCGACTATCTCGACCAGGACCCTCTCGGGACCGTGACCCTCGACGATTCGAAGAACCAGGACGCCCTGTTTGTTGTAGAGAGTTCCAAGGACTCTCCTAACCGCCTCAGCTGGGGGCTGCGCTACGATAGTCAACACACGGACTACGACATAGCGGCGGACTATCGCTACGACAAAGCGACGGCCATGCTCGGCTGGCGCCTGGCAAGAAACTTCAAAGTATTCGGCAGCGGGGGCAAGGAAACGGACGTCACGGTGAATTTCGACGACGGTGGGCTCGACGAGCCCTGGTGGGAAGCCGGTGTCGAATGGGACCCCGATCAGAGCAACCACTTACTGCTCGCGGGCGGCCATCGCTTCTTTGGCAGGACGATACGCGGTAACTGGACGCGTACAGCGCGCCTGTTGAAGCTGGACATCGCGTACATCGAGGAACCGACGACGCTCGGACAGCAAGCGGCGTTTGGCCCGCAGAGCCTCAAGCCCGGAACCACGCCCGAGCCGATCAACCCGGAGGACCAGGGGCGCATTACCAGCCAGGTCTATATCCGGCGTGATTTCGATGCCCGCGTGACCCTTACCGGGCAGCGCACGGAGATCTCGCTGTTCGCACTCGATCATCGTCGCGAGTACCTGGACGGTTCATCCGAGGATCGGCAGCGGGGCGGAGGAGTCTACGTTCGTCGCCAGCTATCAGGCCGCTCCGCCTTGTATGGCAGCCTCTCCGCACAAGAGGCCGATTCGATCAATGGCGGCGGCACGATCGACGACAAGCATGCATCCCTGGGATTCGAGCGACATATCGGACGCAGTACGGCGATCTCGCTCGAGATTGCGCGCGTCGAACGCGACTCGAGCTCCGAGCCGTACAACGCCGACTGGGCGACGCTCAGATTCAGCGCGGAATTCTGATCACGGGAATTCCTGTCACACTGCTCGCCGCTCGCCACGTGCCGGCGGGTGCAAGCCGGGGTCGGATCCTCCACAGCCATGCCAGCACAGGTCGTCAATGCATTTTCGGTCGACGTGGAGGACTACTTCCAGGTCGCCGCCTTTGAATCGGTGATCGACCGCGGCGCCTGGAGCGACTATGAGTGCCGCATTCCGGCGAACGTCAGCCGGCTGCTGGACCTGTTCGCCGAGCACAGCACCCACGCTACGTTTTTCACTCTTGGCTGGGTGGCGGAGCGGTTCCCCGAACTCATCCGGCGGATTGCCGCGGCCGGGCACGAGGTGGCCAGCCATGGCTACGACCACACGCGCCTGACCAACATGACCCCGGCGCAATTGCGCGCCGATCTGTCGCGTACCAAGGGCTTGCTCGAAGACGTCGTGGGCAAGCCGGTGCTTGGCTATCGCGCCCCGAGTTACTCGATCGGCAGGCACAATCTCTGGGCCCTGGACGTACTGGCTGAAACCGGTCACATCTACAGCTCGAGCATCTATCCGGTGCGGCATGACCTTTACGGGATGCCGGAAGCGCCGCGTTTCGCCTATCCGGCCGCCGCGGGCGGGATCGTGGAGATCCCGCCGACTACCGTCGAGCTTTTCGGCCAGAACTTCCCCTGCAGCGGCGGCGGCTACTTCCGGCTGCTTCCTTACCGCTGGTCACGATGGGCCCTGCAACGCGTCAACACGCGCGATCGTCAGCCGTGCATCTTTTATATGCATCCCTGGGAGATCGATGCGCTGCAGCCGCGCGTCGCCCGTGCCGGCCTGCGCTCGCGGTTCCGCCACTACGTAAACCTGCGGCTGATGGAGCCACGAATCACACGGCTGCTGCGCGACTTCCAGTGGGATCGCATGGATCGCGTGTTCGCTGACGTGCTCCCACGCCCATGAACGCGTTGGTTCGCAGCCCGAGCGTCGATAGGCCGCTCGAAGTCGTTCCGCTCGCCTCCGCGAACGTGCAGGATCGCGCGCAATGGGACCAGTTCGTTCAAGCGCACCCGGACGGCACGTTCTTTCACCTGGCCGGGTGGCAGACGGTCATTGAGCGTGCCTTCGGCCACGAGACTCAATATCTGTTCGCGCGCGCGGGCTCCACGATGCTCGGAGTGCTGCCGCTCGCGCGTGTACGCAGCCGCTGGTTTGGCGACGCCCTGGTTTCGACGCCGTTCTGCGTGTACGGCGGAGTGCTGGCAGCAACGCCCGAAGCCGGTGTGGCGCTTGCTGAGCACGCGTGCGAGCTGGCGCGAAGCATGCGCGTCGACTATCTCGAGTTGCGGAATCGGACACGCATGCATCCGGACTGGCCGTGCCGGGAACTGTATGTCACGTTTCGCAAGTCGATCAGCAGCGACACACAGGCCAATTTGAACGCGATCCCACGCAAACAGCGCGCGTCGGTGCGCAAGGCCATCTCGCTCGGGCTGGGGAGTACGCTGGACAGCGACGTCGAACCGTTCTACGGCCTTTACTCCGAGAGCCTGCGCAACCTCGGCACGCCGGTGTTCTCGCGGCGCTTCG
>DASQOO010000191.1:0-8300 GCA_035644435.1 Steroidobacteraceae bacterium
CTGAGGATTTCCGGGCCCGTCGTGTTGCGGTGGTATTCCGGGTTCGCCGGGTTCTCGAACTGGCGCGCCAGGAACCAGCCGTGCTTCTTGGCGAGCTCCTCTGCCTTGCGCACCATGCCGGTGCCACGCTCGGCGGCCGGCGTCAGGATGACCCGTGCACCGAGCATGCGCATGATCTTGCGGCGCTCCACCGAGAAGCTCTCGGCCATGGTCGCGACGAACGGATAGCCCTTGGCAGCGCACACCATCGCGAGTGCGATGCCGGTGTTGCCAGAAGTCGCCTCGACCACGGTCTGTCCGGGACGAATGGTGCCGCGCCGTTCAGCGTCCTCGATGATGGCGATCGCGAGGCGGTCCTTCACCGACGCGAGCGGGTTGAAGAACTCGCATTTCACATACATCGTGACGTGCGCGGGCGCGAGCCGATTGATGCGCACCACGGGTGTGCGACCGATGGTGCCGAGAATGCTGTCATAAATCATGGTGGGCTCCTGGCGGGATCGGCCTGGGCGCGGCCGGACGGCTATGGTCACGGCTTCGCCGGGAGTTCTCAAGTCCGGCTGGTTTTATCGGGTACACTGCTTGTCCATGGGGGGCGAACGTACCATCAAGAAGTACGCTAACCGGCGGCTGTACGATGCGGCCGTCAGCCGACATGTCACCCTCGATGACATCCGTGCCCTGATCGTCGAAGGCGAGAAGGTCCGGGTCGTCGAAGACAAGACCGGCGCCGACATCACGCGCCTGATCCTGTTACAGGTGATCGCCGAGCAGGAACAGTTCGGCCAGCCGGTCCTCACCACGCAACTCCTCGAGTCGATCATCCGCGTCTATGGCAATGCCCAGCAGGAAAGCATGGCCTGTCACCTGCAGGAGAGCGTCGAGAACTTCCTCCGTCAGCAGGATCCGCAAACCCCAGGCGGCGTCGCCGTTCGCAAGAGCAACGGCAGCGAGTGAGACGGACGGCGGGTTGCGCCCGTCGCCGCAGCGATTTCAACGCAGGTTCGCACGCAACTGTTCAGCCGTCACCGTCCAGCCAAAGAATGCTGAGGTCCGGTTTGTAGCCGGTCTGCAGGTACACGACCTGAGTTTCACCATGGCCATCGCTCAGTCCTCAATTCACGTTCGCGCTGGCGGCCTGCTCCTGCTTGTCGGCGGGCGGCTTCCCACTCAGCCTGTCAGTGAACCAATCGCGGATCAGGGTCAGACGCGCGACGCGCTGGCTCGGGCGCCCCTCGCGGCTCATGCCGTGCGAGGAGTCGGGGAACACCGCGAGCCGCGCCGGTTTCTTGAGCATCTTGAGCGCCGTGTAGAACTGCAATCCCTGGTCTAGCGCCGTGCGGTAGTCCTGCTCGCTATGAATCACCAGTACCGGCGTCGTGACGTTGTCGACATGCGAGAGCGGCGAGCGCCCGAGGTAATCAGCATTGTCCCGCCATGGAAAATCGCGGAACCAGTGCGTGACGAAGTAATAGTTGAGATCGCTGGTACCGACAAAACTGAACCAGTTGGTCACCGCCCGCTCGACCACGGCGGCACTGAAACGCCCGGTCTGCCCCACGGTCCAGCTGGTCAGGAGGCCCCCACCGCTGCCACCTGCGACGCCGAGTCGCTTCTCATCGACGTAACCGTGCGTCAGCATCTCATCGACGCCGGCCATGAGGTCGCGATAGTCATCGCCCGGATAGCGGTACTGGATGATGTTGGCGAACTCCTCGCCGTAGCCGGTACTGCCGCGCGGATTCGTGATCAGCAGGACGAAGCCCGCCTGCGACAACACCTGGAACTCGTGAAAGAAGCTGGTGCCGTACATCGCGTGCGGCCCGCCGTGGATGTAGAGGATCATCGGGTACTTGCGGCCGGCATCGAACCCAGGCGGCTTGATGATCCAGCCCTGGATCTGCCGGCCATCGAAGGACTTGTAGGTGATCTCTTCGTAAGCCGCGAATCCGCCGGCTGGCACATGCCCCGCAACGTGTGCGGACACCTGCTTCCACGGCTTGTCGGCCGCAGCGATTGCAAACTGGTAGATCTCGGTGGGTTGCGTCGGGGAATTGAATGCGGCCGCGATGATGCCGTTGCGGCTCAGGCTGAAGTCACGTACTTCGCCCTGCGTGAAGCGACTCAGCTCGGTGAACTTGCCGCTCGCGACCACGATAGTGAACAGGCGACCCTGTCCGCGATCGGCTGCGCCAACAACGAGGCTGCGTGAATCCGCTGACCACGCGATGCGGCGGCCGTTGACGCCCGGCGCCGCGGCATCGTTCAGCATCGTCTCGCCGATACTGCGATCGAGATCGGCCGCGAGCTCGCGAACATCCGTGCCATCGGTCCGCATCAGGTAGAGATTGGTGACTGTAGTACTGCGCGGCGGCCCGATTTCGTCGAAACCGGTGAAGGCGATCCACTTGCCGTCGGGCGATGGCAAGGGATCTGCATCGGGGCCGCGGCGATTGGTGAGCGCGCGTGGTGCGGCGCTGCCGTCGCTCGCCACCGCGTACACCTCACTGTCTTCCGGGGCGTAATCGGCGTCCTCGCGTCCGTTGGCGCTGAAGAGAATAGAGCGTCCGTCGACCGACCACGCCGGATCGCCCACGTTGAAGGCGGTCCTGGTGAGGCGTTGTCCGGTCTGCTTCGCTCCGCCCACGGTGGAAACGACCCAGAGCTGCGCGCGCTTCACGCTGCGATAGCCCGGCACGCCATCGTTGCGATAGATGAGATCCTCGGTCACGAAGGGCGGCTTCGCGGGTGGGTGATCCTTGTCCTTCGGCGGCTGCTGGTCGCTTTCGAACCCGGGATCTCCCGTGAGCGCGGTGCGCGAGGTGTACGCGATGCGCTTGCCATCAGGCGACCAGGCAAACGACCCGACCCCGTCGGCATCGGCGGTGAGCTGCCACGCTTCGCCGCCGCCAAGCTCGAGGATAAAAACCTGGCGCTTTTCGCTGCGGCCGGAAATGAAGGCGAGCCGGCTGCCATCCGGCGACCAGCGCGGCGCCGAGTCGCTGTTGCCCGCAGTCAGGGCGCGCGCCGCGCCGCCATAGGTCGAGATCCACAAGTCGCGCGCATAGTCATCGCGGTCGCCGTCGACACTCGCATGCACGTACACGATGCGGTGGCCGTCGGGCGAAACCTGCGGGTCGCCGACGAATTCCCAACTGAGGAGCGAGTCCGGCCCGAATGCTTCGCTCGAGCAGGCCACGTCAACGGAAAGTAAGCAGCACAGGAACACAAGGACGCGTGTTGTCACGAAGCCACCCTGATTATTCGAACGGAAGAGGCGCAATCATCCGGCCAACGCGCGCGCATCACAACAGGGAAAGGCAGGTCCGTTATCATGCGCTTCATGGCCGACGTGATCTTCCTCGGGCCGCAGTTTCGCGAGCCCAACCTCGCTTTTGCGCTGCGCCAGCTGGCGATCGCGGGTCCCCTGGTGTCGATCTCGGCAGGGTGGCAGGAACGGGAAGGCGAAATCGACGAGCTGCGCGCTCACGTCGCGGTACCGGTCACGGATCTCGGTCTCTATGCGCGCGCCGAGGATATATTCGCCAGGGATGCTGAGCTGCACAGCGCCTATCGCGGGCGGCAGGCGCGCCTGCGCGAGATGCAGGAACTCTATCGACTGCGATTGGCGCACTCGGTCGCAGCGACGCACGACCTTCTGGATCGCGAGGGCGAGCCCCGGCTGGTGCGGCGCGCGCGCCGCTCGGCCCTGCATGTGTTGCGCGCCCTGGATCGCGAACACCTGTGCGACATCGAACGCGAGCACGCGGCGTTCCGGCGCACGTTGCGAGTGCAACAGCGTGCGAGCGTCGTACCCCACATCGAAGCATTGCGCGGGCTGATTCAACCCGCCGCCGCCGTGCTGATCGCCGGTGGCCACGTCGCGGTGCTGGCCAATCGCCTGCGACTGTTCGACTTACAACGTCTGCTCGCCGGCAAGACGATCTTTGCGTGGTCGGCTGGCGCCATGGCTCTGAGCGAGCGCATCGTGCTGTTCCACGATCATCCGCCGCAGGGCGCGGGCATTGCGGAAGTCTTCGATACCGGGCTCGGCCTCGCACGCTCGGTCGTCCCGCTGCCTTCAGCCCAGTCACGCCTCGCGCTGCACGACTACGCCAACGTCGCACAATTCGTGCGCCGCTTTGCGCCGGCACGCTGTATCACGCTCGACGAAGCCTCGTTCGTGCACTGGAGAGCGGCGCGACTGGCGGCATCGCATGCGTCCTGGCGCCTCAACCGCAATGGCGCGCTCGCCGAGGTGCGGCAGGGATGATCGCGAGCCTGCGCGATTTGCTCGAAGGCGCCCCGCCGGGCGCCGATACCGTTGAGGCATTCATCGCCACGAATCGCTTCCCGCTCGTCGATCCGATCGGAGTCACGTTCGTGTATCGCGGCGCGGCCGATGCAGTGCTCCTGCGCTGCTGGATTCACGGCTTGCCGACCGCACAGCCTCTCGAGCGCGTGCCGGACACTGACCTCTGGCTCCTGCGCATCGATCTGCCCGCCAACTCACGCATCGAATACAAGTTCGAAGTGGTGCGCGGACCGGACAGTGAATGGATCACCGACCCGCTGAACCCGCTGAAAGCTGCCGATCCCTTCGGCGCCAACTCTGTTTGCCAGGGCTATGGTTACGAGCGTCCGGACTGGACCTTACCCGACCCGCAAGCGCGCCTCGGGGCGTTGGAAGAGCTGCAGTTGAGCAGCATTGCGCTCGGCTCGAAGCGGCGCCTCCTCGTCTATGTCCCGGCGCGATTTCGCCGCAGTCGCCGCTACCCCTTGCTGATCGCGCACGACGGCGAAGACTACGTCCGCTTCGCGCACCTCAAGACCGTGCTCGATAACCTGATCCATCGGCTGGAAATCCCGCCGATGATCGTGTGCCTCACCCAGTCGCCCGACCGGTTGGCCGAATATGCCGGCGACAACAGCCACGCGCGTTTTCTCGCCGAAGAAGTGCTGCCGCTGATGCGATCACACTATCCATTGATCGACGAGGCCGATGGGCGCGGCCTGATGGGCGCGAGCTTCGGTGCTGTGGCTTCGCTCCATGCAGCGTGGCGCTATCCGGCATTCTTCGGGCGCCTCCTGCTGCAATCGGGCTCGTTTGCGTTTTCCGACATCGGCCAGCATCGCCGCGGACCCGTGTTCGACCCGGTAGCGCGCTTCGTCAACGAGTTCCGCGCCGCCCCGGGCCGGCCTGCGGACCGCATGTACCTGAGCTGCGGCATCTACGAATCGCTGATCTACGAAAACCGCTCGATCGTCCCGCTCCTCAACGACCAGGGCATCGAGGTGCGCTACGAGGAAGTCCGCGACGGCCATAACTGGCAGAACTGGCGCGACCGGCTGCAGACCGGCTTGTCGTGGCTGTTCCCGGGGCCGCTATGGATGGTGTATGAATAGCTGATGGCGCACCTCACCCGTCAGATCGGACTCTCCCTGGGCGCGGACATCTGCTGGCCGATCTGCTTTGAAGAGATCATGCGCCGGCTGCAGCTCAACATTCCCTGGAAGGGTGACACGCTCGGCTTCGAGGTGAGCCGCGTCACGATCGAACCGTTCAACCTGCGCCAGCCCTGCCGCTACGACGTCGTCATCGATCGCCTCACGCACTGGTATCACGTGAGCCGCGAATGGATAAAGAAGGCGGTGGTGCTGGATGACCTTTATGTCTTCAACAATCCGTGGTCGATCCAGGCGAACGAGAAGCACGCGACCTACTGCGCGATGATGCGTCTGGGGCTGCCGATTCCCGAAACCTGGATGGTCCCGCCCAAGGCGTACGACAAGTCCGCGGACCTCGAGCCGACCCTGCAACGCTACGCGCGGCTGTTCGACATCGGCACCATCGGCAAGGAGATCGGCTATCCGCTTTTCATGAAGCCCTACGACGGCGGCGGCTGGGTCGGTGTCACCAAGATCGACGACGAGGCGGCGCTGCGCGCGGCGTACGAGGCGAGCGGCACCAAGATCATGCACCTGCAGGCGGGCATCATCCCCTACGACAAGTTCGTGCGCTGCGTGGGGCTGGGTCCGCAGACGCGCGTCGTGAATTACGATCCATCCGCCCCGCTGCACGATCGCTACCGGATGGATCGCGATTTCCTCGCAGCCGACGAGCAACGCAAGCTCCAGGACATCACCCTCACGATCAACGCGTTCTTCGGCTGGGACTTCAATTCCTGCGAGGCGCTGCTGAAGGGCGGCGAGTGGTACCCGATCGATTTCGCCAATGCCTGCCCGGACTCGCAGGTAACCTCGCTCCACTATCATTTCCCCTGGCTCATCAAGGCGAACCTGCGCTGGTCGATCTTCTGTGCCGCCACCAAGCGCGCGATGCGCCGCAACCTCGACTGGGAACCGTACTTCAAGATCGCCACACGCGACCTGTCGCCGCACGAAAAGCTGCGGGGTTATGCCCTGCTCGCCCGCGAGCATTTCGCCACCGACGCATTCCGCGAATTCTGCACGCAGCATCTCGGGCACCTCGATGAGGTCGCGTACGAATTCTTCGGCAATGCCCCGGCGCGCGACGCCGTGCGCAATAAGGTGACGGCCCTGTACCCGGCGCACGAAATCGATCAGTTCACGGAGCTGTTCTTCAATCGCATCCAGGAGTGGCGCAGGATGGAAGGCAAAGCGGCGCTTGCGCTCTGAACGTGGATAAGAAGAACTGGAGCTGGAACACGCAGCGCCTGCCCGAGCCGGCACGCGTCGTGCGCTGGGGTCACTTCGGCACCCCGGTGCTGCTGTTTCCGACCGCGGGGGGCGACTACGAGGAAGTGGAGCGCTTTCACCTGGTGCGCGTGCTCGGTGATCTCATCGATGCCGGACGCATCAAGGTGTACTCCGTCGACAGCATCGCGGGGAAAACCTGGCTGCAAGGCACGCATTCGCCTGAATACTGTTCGCGGGTGCAGAACCTCTTCGACGCCTACATCTACAACGAAGTGCTGGCGCTGATGCGCGAGGATTGCGGCACGAAAGACCTTGAAGTCGTTGCGGCCGGCGCTTCCATCGGCGCCTTCAACGCGGTCGCGAGCATCTGCCGGCACCCGGAGGTGTTCAAGCTCGCGGTGGCGATGAGCGGCACGTACGACCTGTCGAAATATCTCGACGGCAAGTTCAACCAGGATTTCTATTTCTCATCACCGCTGCACTACCTTCCCGGCCTCGACGACGGGCCGCAGCTCGAGCAGCTGCGCAAGCGCTTCATCGTGATACCGACCGGTGAAGGCAACTACGAGGATCCGGGCGAATCATGGCGCATCGCCAACGTGCTCGGCGCCAAGGCTGTGCCGAATCGCGTCGACCTGTGGGGCCGCGATCGACATCACAACTGGGTGACTTGGCGCGAGATGCTGCCCAAGTATCTCGGCGAGCTCGTGTGAGACATGGCGCCGCGCGGCAAGAAATACCACCACGACGCCGGCCACTGATGCGCCCAGCCACGCTGTCCAAGGGAATCGTGTTGGCCGGAGGAACCGGGACGCGCCTGTACCCGGTGACGCGCGCCGTCTCCAAGCAGCTCCTGCCGATCTACGACAAGCCGATGGTGTACTACCCGCTCGCGACACTGATGAACGCGGGTATCCGCGACATCCTCGTCATCTCGACCGGCGAGTATCAGCCGGCCTTCCGACAGTTGCTGGGTGACGGGAGTGACTGGGGCATCCGGCTGAGCTATGCGGTGCAGGAGCAGCCCAATGGCATCGCGGAGGCCCTGCTGATCGGCGCCGACTTCATCGGCGCGGACGGCGTCTGTCTGATGCTCGGTGACAACATCTTCCATGGGCACGGCCTGCCCGAGCAGCTGCGCCGGGCGACACGACGCGCTCAGGGGGCCACTATCTTCGCTTACGTCGTTCGCGATCCGCAGCGCTATGGGGTGGTCACCTTCGATGAGGCGGGAACCGCGACCAGCATCGAAGAGAAACCCGCGGCGCCGAAGTCCCACTACGCCGTCACGGGCCTGTACATGTACGACGGGAACTGCGTGCGCCTGGCGCGCGAGCTCAAGCCGTCGGCGCGCGGTGAGCTCGAGATCACGGATCTCAATCGCCTCTACCTGAGCCGCGGCGAGCTGGTGGTGGAAAGGCTGGGCCGCGGCGTCGCGTGGCTCGATACCGGCACACACGAGTCGCTCCTGCAAGCGTCCTTGTTCATCGAGACCATCGAAACGCGCCAGGGTCTGAAGGTGTGCTGCCCCGAGGAGATCGCTTTTGGCGAGAAGCTGATCGATGCAGCCCAGCTGCACCGCCTCGCCGAGAGGCACGGCGACACCGAGTACGCACGCT
>DASQOO010000192.1:0-9748 GCA_035644435.1 Steroidobacteraceae bacterium
GTCAAGCCGCCGTTTGTGAGAAATGGGAGGCCATTGGTGTCATGAGCAATATCCCCAAGGATCTGAGATACACGAAATCGCACGAGTGGGTGCGCACGCTGGCGAACGGCACGGTCGAGATCGGCATCAGCGATCATGCGCAGCACGCGCTCGGTGACCTGGTATTCGTGGAAGTGCCGGAGGCGGGGCGCGTAGTCGCCGCGGGCGACGGTTGTGCTGTAGTTGAATCCGTCAAGGCGGCCTCGGACGTCTACAGCCCGGTGAGCGGCGCAGTCACCGAGGGCAACGGCGCGCTGGCGGATGCGCCCGAACTCGTGAACCAGGATCCGTACGGTGATGGCTGGCTGATGCGACTGCGCCCACAGAGCGCCGCGGATCTCGCGGGTCTGATGGATGCGGATGCTTACAGCAAGCACCTGGAAAGCGAAGCGAGTTGATCGCGGCAACTGCCGCAGCTACGGAGTTTCTGAGATGCCCTTCATTCCCCACACAGAGTCGGACATTCGCACCATGCTCGACACCATCGGCGTGCGCAGCATCGATGACCTTTTCGACGAAATCCCGGTTGAGCTCAAGTCGCGCGGCCTGGATGGCGTGCCCGTTGCCGCGAACGAGATGGAGATTACGCGCGTCATGCAGGGGTTCGCGGCGCGCGACGGCAAAGCGCTCTGTTTCCTCGGGGCCGGCGCTTACGAGCATCACATTCCGGCAGTGGTGTGGGCGATCACGACGCGCGGTGAGTTCTACAGCGCCTACACACCCTACCAGGCTGAAGCGAGCCAGGGCACGCTGCAGCTCATCTACGAATACCAGACGATGATGGCGAGCCTGACCGGGCTCGACGTCTCGAACGCGTCTCTGTACGACGGCGGTTCCGCGCTGGCCGAAGCGTGCCTCATGGCGGTGCGCGCACATCGCAAGTCCAAGTCGGCGCGCATCCTGCTGCCCGCCTCGCTCAACCCGGCCTATCGCAAAGTCGCGCGCTCGATCGCGGGCCTGCAGGAGTTCGTGTTCGAGGATCTGCCGTATGACGCGGCCCGCGGAGCCACTTCGCTGGACTGCCTGCGCCCCTACGAAGGGCAGGACATCACGGCGCTCGTGATCCAGCAGCCCAATTTTTTCGGCGCGCTGGAGGAGGTCGATGAACTAGTAGACTGGGCGCATCGCAACGGGACGCTCGTGATCGCCGTCGTCAACCCAACCTCGCTCGCGTTGCTCAAGTCACCCGGGCAGTGGGGCGAGCGCGGCGCCGACATCGCCTGTGGAGAAGGTCAACCGCTGGGCGTGCCGCTGTCAGCCGGCGGCCCGTACTTTGGCTTCATGAGCACGCGCCAGGAGTTCGTGCGCCAGATGCCCGGGCGCATCGTCGGGCGCACCGTCGATCTCGAAGGAAGGCCCGGGTTCACGCTGACACTGCAGGCTCGGGAACAGCACATCCGTCGCGGCAAGGCCACCTCGAACATCTGCACCAACCAGGGCCTGCTGGTCACCGCGGCGACTATCTATCTCACGCTGCTTGGACCTGAGGGCCTGGAGCGCGTCGCGGCGCTGAGCCACGCGCGAACGAGTGAACTGTTGCAGGCGTTGTCGCGTGTGCCGGGGGTGAGAGGCAAGTTCGACGGCGCGCACTTTCACGAGGCGGTCATCGAGCTCGACCGTCCCGCCGGCCCGGTGCTTGCGGCGCTCGCCGAGCATTCGATCCTCGGCGGCTTCGACCTTGGGCAGGAGTACCCGGAGCTGAGTCATTGCATCCTGGTCTGCGCGACCGAGACGCGCAGCCAGGCCGACATTGAAACGTATGCGCGCGCCCTCTCTGACGTCATGAAGTCCAAGCGCGCGGCCTGAGGAGAGACAGCGTGAGTCAGACCAAGAAAGTCGCGGCGCCGGAGAAGGTGATCTTCGAGCATTCGCGTGCGGGTCGCACGGCGACAGCACAGCTACCGGCAAAGGCCACGCCCACGGATTTGCCGGCACATTTACTGCGCCGGACGCGTCCGGTTCTGCCGGAGGTGTCGGAGTTGCAGGCAGTGCGGCATTTCACCCGCTTGTCCCAGCTCAACTTCTCGATCGACACGCACTTCTATCCGCTCGGCTCGTGCACGATGAAATACAACCCGCGGGCCTGCAACGGCCTGGCGATGCTGCCGGAATTCCTCGGCCATCATCCGCTCGCGCCCGAATCCCTGAGCCAGGGATTTCTCGGCTGCATGCACGAGTTGCAGGAGATGCTCAAGGAAGTGACGGGCATGCAGGGCGTGTCGCTGACACCCATGGCGGGCGCGCAGGGTGAATTCGCGGGCGTGGCGATGATCATGGCCTATCATCGCGCGCGCGGGAATCTCGAACGCGAGGAGATCATCGTCCCCGAGGCCGCGCATGGCACGAATCCCGCGACCGCTACCATGTGTGGCTGCACGCTGCGCGAGATTCCTTGCGGCGACGATGGCGATGTCGACCTGGAAGCGTTGCGCTCAGCGGTGGGTCCGAAGACGGCCGGCATCATGCTGACCAACCCCTCCACGCTCGGCGTCTTCGAGCGGCGTATCGGCCAGGTATCCCGCATCGTGCACGATGCGGGCGGACTCCTGTATTACGATGGCGCGAATCTAAACGCGATCCTGGGCAAGGTGCGCCCCGGAGACATGGGCTTCGACGTCATCCACATGAACCTGCACAAGACGTTTTCCACGCCACACGGTGGTGGCGGCCCCGGCTCCGGTGCCGTCGGCGTCGGCAAGCGGCTGTTGCCGTTCCTGCCGGTTCCGGTGGTCGGACGCGAGGGTGAGCGCTATCGCTGGCTCACGGAGAAGGACCTGCCCCAGTCAATCGGCCGGCTGTCCGCCTTCATGGGCAATGCGGGCGTCCTGTTGCGCGCTTACGTGTACATGCGCATGCTCGGCCGCGCGGGCATGACACGCGTGGCGCAATTCGCCACGTTGAATGCCAACTACATGCTGGCGCGGCTGAAGGCGGCCGGCTTTGATGCCGCCTATCCGCAGCGGCGCGCGAGCCACGAATTCATCCTGACGCTGCGGCGCATGGCGAAAGAGCAGGGCGTGACCGCGATGGATGTCGCCAAGCGCCTTCTCGATTACGGCTTTCACGCGCCGACGACGTATTTTCCGCTGTTGGTCCCGGAGTGCCTGTTGATCGAGCCGACCGAAACCGAAGCCCTGGAAGATCTGGATGCTTTCATCGATGCCCTCATTGCCATCCGCACTGAAGCCGACGATCAACCGCAGACGGTGCGCGACGCGCCCCACGACCTGCCGGTGCGCCGCCTTGATGATGTGCGCGCTGCCAAGCAACTCGACCTGGTCTGGAAGCCCGCGGCGTGACTGAACGCAACAAGCCGCGCGGCCTGACGCGGCTGCTGCGAGCGTTCGGCAACAGCGTGCGCGGATTCATCGGCTGCTTTCGCGAGGAAGCGGCGTTTCGCCAGGAGCTGGGCCTCGCCGTGGCCGTCATCCCGGCTGGACTGTGGTTCGGACGCAGCGGCATCGAGCGGGCGCTGCTGGTCGGGCCGATGCTGCTGGTCCTGATCGTGGAACTGCTCAACAGCGCGGTCGAGGCGGCGATCGATCGCATCGGCCCGGAGCACCACGAACTGTCGGGCCTGGCGAAGGACATCGGCTCCGCCGCGGTGTTTCTCGCGTTCGTGCTGCTGGCGGCGGTGTGGGTGCTGGTATTCGCGGGCTAGAGTGAGCACGCTCATCTGCGGTGCCCGGATGCGGCGCAATTTCGGCGGCTGTGCCGGCAATACCGCCTGCAACCTCTCGCTCCTTGGGGGTGAGGCGCTCGCCATGGCGACCGTGGGGCACGATTTCGGCCCGTACGAAACCTGGATGCGAAACTGCGGTCTGAGCCTCAGGTACTTCACGCGGGTGGAGTCTGAGTACACCGCACAGGCATACATCACGACGGATTTCCCCCGACGGGCGCGATGGCATGCTGCAGCACGCCGAGCAGTTCGCGGCTGCGGGCATTGCGTTCCTTTTCGATCGCGGCCAGGCGTTGCCGATGTTCAGTGGCGCGGAACTGGTACGCTTCATCGAGCGGGCACGCAAGCGCACCGCTTCACGCACGCAGAATTCGCCGAGCGTTTCTTGCAGCAGTTCGATTACCGCTACACGTAAGGGCCATTCATGAGACGGACGTCACCGCTTGTCGCTCTCGCTCTGTGGCTGATCTGCGGCATTGCTGCCGGCCAGACCACTCCCCCGGCCACGCCGCAGGTCACGATGCCGCCGGAGGGCCAGCCGGTCCCGGGTCAGCCCGAGACGCAACCTGCGCAGCAGCCGGCGCAGACCCCACCCGAACAGGCCGCGCCGGGCGCTCCGCCGAACGTGGTGGCCGTCCCGTTGCAGACCATCGAGAGTGAAGAGAGTCCCGCCTGGGCCCGCACCCTGGAGCGCATCGCAAGCGGCGTGGTTTCTATCCAAGTGGATGAGGTGCGTGCGTTCGACACCGAGTGGAACACCTCCGCGCAGGCGACCGGGTTCGTGGTCGACGCCAAGCGCGGCCTGATCCTGACCAACCGCCACGTCGTCACCCCAGGCCCCGTGACCTCGCAGGCCACGTTCCTCAACCGCGAGGAAGTACGGCTCTACCCCGTGTACCGCGACCCGGTGCACGACTTCGGTCTGTACCATTACGACCCGCAGAAACTGCGCTTCATCAAGCCGACGGAATTGCCCCTCTATCCCGAGGGAGCGCAGGTCGGACGTGAAATCCGCGTGATTGGCAATGACGCCGGCGAGCAGATCTCGATCCTTGCCGGCACCCTGGCGCGGCTGGATCGCGATGCGCCGAATTACGGCATCGGCAAGTACAACGACTTCAACACGTTCTACCTGCAAGCTGCGTCGAGCACCTCGGGCGGCTCGTCCGGTTCGCCGGTGGTCGATGTCAATGGACGCGTCGTGGCCTTGAATGCCGGTGGCAGCACGGGCGCCGCTTCGAGCTTCTACCTGCCACTCGCGCGCGTGCAGCGCGCCCTGAAACTGATCCAGGACGGCAAGTCCGTCACGCGCGGCACGCTGCAGACCGTTTTCCAGTACACGCCCTACGACGAAGTACGCCGGCTCGGCCTCAAGCCCGAGACCGAGGCGCAGATGCGCGCGACCTTCCCGAAACTCACAGGCATGCTGGTGGTGACCGAAGTGCAGCCGGGCTCACCCACCGAAGGCGTGTTGCTGCCGGGCGATGTCGTCGTGCGCCTGAATGGCAGGCCGGTCGCGGAATTCGATCCGCTCGAGCAGGTGCTGGACGAGAACGTCGGCAACAAGGTCGAGATCGAGGCGCAACGCGGCGGCGATCCCCTCAAGGTGCAGCTGCAGGTGCAGAACCTGCACACGATCACGCCAGCTGCATACCTCGAGTTCGGCGAGGCCGTGGTGCATGAACTCTCCTATCAGCAGGCGCGACACTTCAACATGCCGGTGCGCGGGGTGTACATCGCCAATCCCGGCTATGTGTTCGGTTCGGCTGCCGTGCCGCGTGGCGCGGTGATCCAGAGCCTCAACGGCAAGCCGATGGAGTCGCTCACGGATTTCGAACGGGCCGTAACCACGCTTGCCGATGGCGAACGGGCCACGTTGCGTTATTTCACGCTTGACGATCCACGCGGCACCCAGTGGCGCGTGATCCGCATGGATAGAAGCTGGTTTCCAGCGGACAAGTGCCAGCGCGACGACCGGCTCGGCGTGTGGCCCTGCGATGCCCTGCCGGCGGCGCCGCCCGCGGCGCCGCTGCAGCCAGCCTCGACCTTCTTCACGCCGACCGGCGATTCGCGCATGGACCGCATCGCTCAGTCACTGGTGCTGGTCAATTTCGACATGCCGTACTCGGTGTCCGGTGTCACGGAACGCAACTATCACGGCACCGGGCTGATCGTCGACGCCGCCCACGGTTTGGTCGTCACCGATCGCAACACGGTGCCCGTGTCGATCGGCGATGTGCGTCTCACTTTCGCCGGGACGGTGGAAGTTCCGGGCAAGGTCGTTTTCATCCATCCCCTGCACAACCTCGCCGTCGTGGCCTATGACCCGAAGCTGATCGGGACGACGCCCGTGCGCAGCGCGAAACTCAATACCAACCCGCTCAAGTCGGGAGATAACGTGTGGGTGATCGGGCTGCGCCCGGATCACAAGGTCATGTCGCAGGAAACGCAGGTGGCGTCGGTCGATGCCACCACCTATCCGCTGTCACGCACGCTGCAGTTTCGCGACAGCAACCTGGAAACGGTTGGCGTCGTGAATCCGCCAACGGACTTTGACGGGGTGCTCGTCAACAAGTCCGGCGAGGTGACCGCCATGTGGTCGAGCTTCGCCTTCGAAAGCGGCCGCGAGCTGCAGCAGGAGAACAAGGGTATTCCTTCGGATCTGATTGCCGAAATGCTTCCGGCGGTCACGCAGGGGCAGCCGCTCTACTCGTTCGAAGCGGAGTTTTTCCCGGTGCCGCTCGCCGGGGCGAGCAAGCTCGGACTGCCCGCGCAATGGATCGAGAGCGTCGAGAAGCATGATCCGTCGCGTCGCCAGGCGCTTGCGATCACGCGGCTCGTGGCCGGCTCCCCCGCCGCGAAAGTTCTGCAGCCCGGCGATTTGCTGCTCGCGATCGACGGTCAGGTCGTCAACCGCTTCCGGGAAGTCGAACGCGCGGTGCAGAAGAGCCAGGTGAACGCAACGGTCTGGCGCAATGACGAGGAGCGCATCGTGCCGATCGATACGGTGGCGCTCAACGGGCAGGATCTCGATCGCGTGCTGATCTGGGCGGGTGCGACTCTGCAGGCGCCGCATCGGGCCATGGCCGCGCAGCGCGGCATCGCGCCGCAAGGCGTGTTTGTGGCGTATTTCTATTACGGCTCGCCTGCGACGCGGTATGGACTGTATGCGGGACGCCGGATCGTCGCGGTCGATGGTCAGCCCACTCCGGACCTGGACAGCTTCGAGAAAGCGGTCGCGGGGCGGGAGGACCGTGCCTCGGTGCGCCTCAACACCATCACCTGGAACAACGCGGTGGAAGTGATCACGCTGAAACTCGACCGGCATTATTGGCCGGCGTACGAGCTGCGGCGCAGCGATAAGGGCTGGACGCGCATCGAATTGGAATAGGTCTGTCGCCAACCGCCGACGTCAGACGGACTCCGGCAGCGCACCGCAAGCGGCTCTGATTAGATGCTCCCGGAACTGAGTTGCCGGGAGGCACACGTATGGGCGAATGCAGCTTAAGACGCATGGCGGTCCTCGGGTTGAGCGTTGCGCTCATCAACATGGGCACGCCTGCTATCGGTCACGCGGCGATCATCACCACCCCCACTTACGTCGCAGCCGCGCAGCGTGATGCGGATCTCACCAACGTCACCGCTGCCCTGAACCGGGCCGATGTGCGCGATCGCATGGTGGCGCTCGGCGTCGATCCGGCACGGGTCGAATCACGCCTGTCGACGATGACGGACGCGGAACTGCGCGAATTGTCGACTCAGTTCGACCAGCTGCCCGCGGGCGGCGACATCCTGGCCCTGATCGGGGTCGTGTTCATCGTGCTGCTCATTCTCGAGCTGGTCGGCGTCATCGACATCTTCAAGAAGACCTGATTGCGCATCGCTGTTCGACTGACGACGGTCGCCGCGGCGATCGCGCTCGCCGCGTTGCAGGGCTGTGCGAGCCGCGGGCCGACCATCGAGTCGAGGCTCGATGGCGCCGCGCGGCGGCACGTCGAGCTCGACTCCACGCCGTTTTTTCCGCAGAGCGAGTATCAGTGCGGGCCGGCGGCCCTCGCAACGGTCCTCGGTGCCTCGGGAGTTGAAGTCACTCCCGACGACTTGGCGGCGAAGGTCTATATCCCGGAGCGGCACGGCAGCCTGCAAGCCGAGATGATCGCGGCGACCCGCGGCTACGACCGGCTCGCGGTCGTTCTCGATGGCGGTCTCGATGCGGTGCTGCGCGAGATTGCAGCTGGAAATCCGGTGCTGGTGTTGCAGAACCTCGGGGTCGCCGCAGTGCCGTTCTGGCACTACGCCGTGGTCGTGGGGTTCGACGTCGACCGCGATTCGCTCATCCTGAGATCGGGCGCGGACAAGCGAAAGCACCTCTCCGCCGGGCGGTTCAACTACGGCTGGTCGCTGGCGCACAACTGGGCGGTGGTCGTGGTTGGTCCTGACTCCATTCCCGCGACTGCGTCCGCCGAACGGTACGTGGCTGCGGCGGCCGGACTCGAAGCAGCCAAGCGCGACGACGCGGCATTGATCGCATACCGGACGGCGCATGAGCGCTGGCCCGCGGATAGCACCGCGCTGCTCGGCATCGGCAATATCAGCTACGCGGAGGGTCACCTGGCTGATGCAGAGGCGGCGTATCGCGAGGTCCTGACGCTCGCCGAACATAACGCGGCGGCGCGTAACAACCTCGCCCAGGTCCTGCTGGAGCGCGGCGATCCGGAGGGCGCGCTGACAGAAATTCTACGTGCGCGGTCCGACCTGGCGGATGCCCGCTTGACAGCCATGCTGGCTGCCACGGAGTCGGAGATTCGTCGCGCCCTCGCAACGCCGGGTCCTGAGACGTCGGACGAGCGCGCCAGCAACAAGTAAAGCTATCATTTCGCTCATGCGAGCGAGTCAGAGCGAAATCGAGGCCGCGGTCGAGGCGTTGCGGGCAGGCGACCTGGTGGCGTTTCCCACGGAGACCGTCTATGGGCTGGGGGCGAACGCCTCTAACCCGGCAGCGGTGCGCAAAGTCTTTGCAGCCAAAGGGCGGCCCGCCAACCACCCCCTGATCGTTCATTTGGACAGCATTCGCTACCTGCATCGCTGGGTGCGTGACATTCCCGAGGCGGCGGAGAAGCTGGCCGCGCGCTTCTGGCCGGGCGCCCTGACCCTCGTGCTGCCGAAGGCCGCCAGCGTTCTCAACGTCGTGACCGGGGGCCAGGAGACGGTGGCGATCCGCGTTCCAGCCCACCCGATGGCGCAGCAGCTGCTCACCGCATTCGGGGGCGGTCTCGCAGCGCCGTCCGCCAATCGTTATGGACACGTGAGCCCGACGCGCGCCGATCATGTCCGCGACGAGCTCGGGGATGCGGTGCGCATCGTGCTCGATGGCGGTGAGTGCACGGTCGGCATCGAATCGACGATCGTGGCGTGCATTGACGGAACGGTCCGCGTGTTGCGCCCCGGCTCGATCGCCCTCAGCCAGTTGCGCAGCGTCGTCGGCGATGTCCTGGGTGGGCCAGCGACCGCTGAGCCGCGCGTGCCCGGCAGCGCCGCGACGCATTACGCGCCTACGACGCCGCTGGAAATCGTGCCGGGCGATGCGCTGGAAACCCTCGCCGGTGAGTACAACGATCGTGGCGAGCGCGTCGCCGTCATGGCGCTGCGCCTGCCGCTCAAGACCCTCAAGCTCGCCACCTGGATCAATGCCGGCCGCCGCCCCCAGCAATACGCACATGATCTCTACGCGCACCTGCGCAGGCTCGACAAGGCAGGTTGCGTGAAAATCCTGGTGCAGGAATTGCCGACCGATGAGCGCTGGGAGGCCGTGAACGACCGGCTGAAGAAAGCGGCGGCGAAGGGCGTTGCTGCCGAAGTGGCCCCGAATGTCTCCGGCGCGATGACCTAGTGGCCTGTACCAACTGATTGTGTACTGATGTGTCGCGATGGATCGGCGTATTTCCACTTCACGGTTCGGGGCGCCTTGTTGTACTGGCGGATATAGCGCATGAGCTTTCTCTTGAGATCGGAGACGGAAGTGAACAC
>DASQOO010000193.1:0-3659 GCA_035644435.1 Steroidobacteraceae bacterium
CGCCAGCCTTGAAGTGCAACTCGGAGCACTCATGACGCAGCCCTTCAAAGTCCTCTACATCGCTCCCGCCAAGTCGGAGGCCTTCGACACGACATCGCTGGAGCAACAGAGCCGCGCCGTCCTGCTCGCAGGCGGAACCGTGATCCGCTACGGGGGCAACAGCGCCGCAGAGCTGATCCAGGCGCTGCAGGGTGCGGATGTCGCGATGCTCCAGGGCCACGGCTTCGACCGGGCCGCCTTCGCGCACATGGGCGTGCACGGCCGCTGCAAGGGCCTGGTCTCTTTCGGCCACGGCTACGACCATCTCGATCTCGACGCTGCTACGACCAACGGTGTCGTGCTGGCCAACACGGCATCGTTCGGCACCGAGGAGGTGTCGAACCACACCATGATGCATTTCCTGGTCTGCGCGCGGAAGTTCGTGCTGCATGACAAACTGGTGCGCAGCGGTGTGTGGACCCGCAAGAACCTGGGTCCGATGGGCCACATCGCCGGCCAGGTGTTCGGCATCGTGGGCCTGGGCGACATCGGGCGCGCGGTGGCGCGCAAAGCCAGGGCCTTCGGCCTCGAGGTCATCGCCTTCGATCCATACCTCGCTTCGTGGGATGCGCTGGAGTCCGGCGTCGAGATGATGGATTCATTGGAGGCTCTGTGCCGGCGCTCCGACTACCTCAGCGTCCACGTCTATCTCAACGCCGAGACGCGCCATCTCATCAGCCGCGCGCAGTTCGCCGTTATGAAGCCCAGCGCTTACCTGATCAATTGTTCGCGCGGCGGCGTCGTTGACGAGGTCGCGCTGATCGAGGCGCTCCAGCAGCGCCGCATCGCCGGCGCCGGGCTGGACGTGTTCGAGAAGGAGCCGGTCGATCCGGCCAATCCGCTGTTGAAAATGGATAACGTTTCCCTGACCAACCACTACGCCAGCTACTCCGAGGTCGCCTGGGAGCGCGCACAGACCCAGCTCGGCGAAGAGGCCGTGCGCATCGCCACCGGGATGTGGCCGATGTCGCTGATCAATCCCGGCGTGCGCCATGTCGTCCCGCCGCGCGCACCGGCCCGGTCGTGGGAGGTATACGCACGCGAGCTGTCGGCGGCACGACATCGCTAAAGCTCGTGGCCGGGAGCGCCCGATGAGAGTTACCCCTAGTTCAGTCCCGCTGCGATCTTCCGTATCTCTTCTGCGCTGCGCTCCCCCGCAAGCGCCGTCCCCGGCATCAAGTGTTTCCCCATCTCCAGCCCGCCGATAAGTATCGGTTCATATCCGACATCTCGTATCAGACGTGAGGCCACCTCGACGGCCTGGGCATCGTCACTCGCGATCGGCATGCCGACGCGCCCCGGCTCCTGATAAGCCGCACCCATCTGCGCCGCGGCGATTGCATTGAACGCGCGCACGATACGCGTGAACCGAATGGGTCACGTGAACCGAGTGGAACCGAGTGGGTCTGTGCACAAAGGCCCGAAGCTCTACTGCGTCAACTGCCGCAGTCAGGTTCGCGTCGCCACCGGCGCGTCGTCGGTGGACGGCTCGGGCTTCGTCTCGGTCCGCAGCTCGTCAACCGGCGGCTCCTCGAGTAATTCGGTTTCTGTCTCGGTCGCAACGATCTCGGGGGTCAGAAATCCGCCGGACTGGTGCCGCCAGAGCCGTTCGTAGTGACCGCCGCGCCGCAGCAGTTCATCGTGCGTGCCCTGCTCGACGATGCGACCGGCGTCGAGCACGATCAGCCGGTCCATTCGCGCGATGGTGGAAAGCCGGTGCGCGATGGCAATCACGGTCTTGCCTTCCATCAGGCCGAGCAACTGTTCCTGAATCGCGAGTTCCACTTCGCTGTCGAGCGCCGAAGTCGCCTCGTCGAGCACCAGGATCGGCGCATCCTTGAGCACGACGCGGGCGATCGCCACCCGCTGGCGCTGGCCGCCCGAGAGCTTGACCCCGCGCTCGCCGACCTGGGCCTCGTAGCCTTTGCGCCCGGTCCAGTCCTGCAGGCCGACGATGAATTCGTGCGCCTGCGCCTTGCGTGCCGCCGCCTGCACCTGCTCCCCGGTTGCGGCGGGACGGCCATAGCGGATATTGGCGGCGATCGAGCGGTGCAGGAGCGACGTGTCCTGCGTTACCATCCCGATCGCGGCGCGCAGGCTTTCCTGCGTTACCCCGCTGATGTCCTGCCCATCGATGAGAATGCGGCCCTGCTCCAGCTCAAAAAACCGCAGCAGCAGATTGACCAGCGTCGACTTGCCGGACCCCGAGCGCCCCACCAGGCCCACGCGCTCGCCGGGACGAATTGTGAAGCTCAGGCGATCGAGCACCGGCGGGCCGTCGCGCCTGCTGTAGTTGAAGGTCACGTCCTCGAAGCGGATCTCGCCGCGCGACACCTCGAGCGGGCGCGCACCGGGACGGTCGCTCACGGTGTGCGGCACCGCGATCGTCTGCATGCCCTCCTGCACCATGCCAATGTTTTCGAAGATGCCGGCCACTTCCCAGCTCACCCAGCCGGCCACGTTGGCGATCTGCCAGGCCAGGGGCAATGCCGTGGCGACGACGCCCGCGCTCACAGTGCCCTGCGCCCAGAGCCAGATACCGATGGCCGCAGTGCCGGTCAACAGCGCGGCGTTCATCACCGACAGGGCGAACATGAATTGAGAGATCAGCTTCATGTGCGCGGCAAGGGCGCCCTGGTGCTCGTCGATCACCTCGCGCACGTAAGCATCCTCGTCGGACAGCTTCGCGAACAGTTTCACGGTCAGGATGTTGGTGTAGCTATCCACCACCCGGCCCATCACGTGCGAGCGCACTTCCGAGCTGGCCCGCGCCAGGTCGCGCATGCGCGGCACGAAGTAGCGCAAGAACAGGAGGTAGCCGGCGAACCACGCCAACGTGGGCAGGCCCAGCCGCCAGTCCGACAGCGCCATCAGCACAAACGCGCTCACGCCGTAGACGGCGATGTACCAGACCGCGCGTATGGTTGCCATCGCGCTTTCGCGCAACGAGTTGGCAGTCTGCATGACGCGGTTGGCGATCCGCCCGGCAAAATCGTTCTGGAAGTACGACCAGCTCTGGCGCACCACATGCCAGTGGCTCTGCCATCGAATCAAGCTGGTGGCGCCCGGGATCAGCGTGTTGTGGCGGAGTGCCACGTCGGCGAGCATTACCAGCGGACGGACGATGAGCACCAGCGCGATCATGCCTAGCAGCAAGGGCAGCTGCTGGGCCAGCGCCGCCTGGCGGTCGACGGCTTCCATCATCGCTACGAGCTTGCCGATGAACACCGGGATCGCCGTGTCGATCAGGGCCACCGCCAGACTGGTGACGAACATGAGCGCGTACCAGCCCTTGGTCTGGCGCACGAAGTGCCAGTAGAAGGCGAGCAGTCCGGGCGGCGGCGCGCCGGGACCCGTGGTGGCGGTTCCGCGAATGCGTGACTGGAGATACCTGAACATCAGTGGCCGTGAACGTTACAGGGGATTTTCAGATTCAGGGTAAGAGCCCGATCGGGTAAGATCGTTCCCCGACATAGGGGACCTCCGGGGCAGACCCCTTTGAAGGAATTGTTATTCAGTAATACAACTCCGCGCTTGCTACGCAAGCCTCGCCTGCTGGACTGCCGGCGCACATCATCCAGCGCGGAAACGATAAGGTCGTGATGGCGTGAATGAGTGAA
>DASQOO010000194.1:0-2218 GCA_035644435.1 Steroidobacteraceae bacterium
GCGATCGTCGACGAAGTCGACTCGATCCTCATCGACGAAGCGCGCACGCCGCTGATCATTTCCGGCCAGGCCGAGGACCGCACTGAGATCTACCAGCGCATCAACGAAGTTGCGCCGCTGCTGAAGCGCCAGGAAAAGGACGGAGACGGCGCGCCGGGCGACTTCTACGTCGACGAAAAAAACCATACGGTGCTGCTCTCCGAGGAGGGGCACGAGCACGCAGAGAAGTTGCTCGCACGCGCGGAGCTGCTGCCCGAGGGGCGCAGCCTCTACGAGCCCGCATACGTGAACCTGATGCACCACCTCAACGCGGCGCTCAGGGCGCATAACCTCTTCTTTCGCGACCGGCATTACGTCGTGCAAGAGGGCGACGTAGTCATCGTCGACGAGTTCACCGGCCGGCTCATGCCCGGCCGACGCTGGTCGGACGGCCTGCATCAGGCGATCGAAGCCAAGGAGAACGTGTCGATCCAGAGCGAGAACCAGACGCTCGCCTCGATCACCTTCCAGAACTACTTCCGGATGTACCGCAAGCTCGCCGGCATGACCGGCACGGCCGACACGGAAGCCTACGAATTCCAGGAGATTTACGGCCTGGAAGTGGTCGTCATCCCGACCCACATGCCGATGGTCCGCGCCGACCGCAACGACCAGGTGTTTCGCACCTCAGGTGAGAAATACAAGGCGATCATCACCGACATCAAGGACTGCCACGAGCGCGGCCAGCCGGTCCTCGTGGGCACGACCTCGATCGAGAACTCCGAACTCATTTCGGGCATGCTGCTCAAGGACAAGATGCCGCATCAGGTCCTGAACGCCAAGCAGCACGCGCGCGAGGCCGAGATCGTCGCGCAGGCGGGGCGCCCGAAGATGGTCACCATCGCGACCAACATGGCCGGGCGCGGAACGGACATCGTGCTCGGCGGAAACGTAGAGAAGCAGGTCGATCTGCTGAGGGAAATAGACGACCTGGGCGATGCGGAGCGGGAGACCCGCATCGAGACGCTGCGCCGGGAATGGCAGGACCTGCACAACCAGGTCATCGCCGCGGGGGGCCTGCACATAATTGGCACAGAGCGGCACGAGGCGCGGCGCATCGACAACCAGCTGCGCGGCCGCTCGGGCCGGCAAGGCGACCCGGGCTCCTCGCGCTTCTTCCTCTCGCTGGAAGATCCACTGCTGCGGATATTCGCCGGTGAGCGGGTCAACGCCATCATGCAGCGTCTGGGGATGCCGGAGGGCGAGCCGATCGAACACGGACTTGTCACGCGCTCGATCGAGAGCGCGCAGCGCAAGGTCGAGGCGCACAATTTCGATATTCGCAAGCAGCTGCTCGAGTACGACAACGTCGCCAACGACCAGCGGCGCGAGATCTATCAGCTGAGAAATTCCATACTCGAATCGCAGGACGTGTCGGATCAGATCGAATCGTTGCGCGAAGGCGTGATCACCGATCTCTTTCGCGTCCACGTTCCCGAGGAGAGCATGGAGGAGCAGTGGGACATTCAGGGCCTGGAGACGGTCTACGCGGCGGAACTGCGGCTCGAACTGCCCCTGTCGAAATGGCTGGCGGCTGAGCCGAACCTCGACGACGACGCCCTGCTGAAGCGCGCGATCGAAGAGGCGAACGCCGCGTACCGCCGCAGAATGCAGGACAAGGCGTCGGAAATCGTGCACCAGTTCGAGCGCCTGGTGCTGCTGTCCACGCTTGACAATCACTGGCGCGAGCATCTCGCCGCGCTCGACCATCTGCGCCAGGGCATCCACTTGCGTGGATACGCGCAGAAAAATCCGAAGCAGGAATACAAGCGCGAGGCCTTCGAGCTGTTCGGCAATCTGGTTGAATCGGTCAAGCTGGAAGTGACGCGCACCCTGATGACGGTCGAGCTGCAGATGCGCGATCAGGCCGAGGTGGAGCAGCTGCAGACGCCCGCGGTCGAGAACGTCCAGTATCAGCACGCCGGCTATGAAGAAGCACTTGCCGGCCCCGAAGGCGAAGCTGCGGCGGCGCCGAAGGCTGCGCCTTTCGTCAGGCACGTCGGCAAGATCGGCCGCAACGACCCCTGCCCCTGCGGCTCCGGAAAAAAATACAAGCACTGCCACGGGAAACTGGCCTGAGCTGGCGGGGTGCGCCGCTCGCGCTGCTCCTGGAAGTGGCGTGAAGAGAACATGGCTGTCAACCTGAAACCGCCGAAACCCCAAGACCTCCGGCCCGTGA
>DASQOO010000195.1:0-7825 GCA_035644435.1 Steroidobacteraceae bacterium
TCATGCCGGCATCGATATCGCGCGCAACGGCGGGCCCGGGCAGACCACCTCGGTCTTCATTCGCGGCGCCGACAGCAATCAGACCACGGTGCTGGTCGACGGCGTGCGCATCAATCCCGGCACCATCGGCGGAGCGCAGATCCAGAACATCCCGCCCGAGGTCGTGGATCGCATCGAGGTGGTGAAAGGGCCGCGCTCCACGCTCTACGGTAGCGACGCGATCGGCGGCGTGATCAACATCATCACGCGCAAGTATTCGCAGAGCGGCTTCGACGCGAGTCTCGGCTACGGCCGCTACAACACGCGCCAGGCCACGTTCAGCGGCGGCTTCGGCGGTAACCAGGGCGCGATCGGCATCACCGGCGTGTGGTTCGACACCGACGGGTTTCCGGCCCGCACGGCAAGCGATGTCGACAGCGGTTTCGAGAACGGATCCTTCTCATTGCGCGGGCAAACTGCCGTGGGCGCAGCGCGGCTGGGGGCGCGCGTCTGGTATTCGCAAGGCACGACCGACTACCTGGATTTCTTCCTCACACCGGTGAGCCAGGACTTCAAGACCGGCAGTGCCGCCGCGGATGTCGCGTTTGGAACCGATGCCTGGAAATCGCGCATGACGTTGAGCCGCATCGAGGACGACATCGATCAGAACCAGTCGACGGACTTCGCGCGCACGCGCCGCAATGCGCTCGACTGGCAGAACGATCTGCAGCTGGGCGCGAACCAGCTGCTGACCGCGGGTGTACTGCTGACGGACGAGGACACGGATGCGATCGTGTTCGGCAGCGGCTTCGATGTCAGTACGCGCGTCAACATGGGGTACTTGCAGGATCGTTTCAGCCTGGAGCGGCAGACCCTGTTGCTCGCCGTCGCGTACACCGATCACGAGACCTTCGGCGGCGAGACCACCTGGAACGCGGAGTACGGCTTCGACTTCACCCCGCGCACCCGCCTCATCCTCTCGGCCGGCACTGGATTCCGTGCACCCGACAGCACCGACCGCTTCGGCTTCGGTGGCAACCCGGACCTCGATCCCGAGACCTCGCGCAATTTCGAGATCGGGTTGCGCCAGCAGCTCGGTGGCAACCAGCTCATCACGCTGAATGCGTTTCGCAACGACATCGACGACCTGATCGAGTTCGTGGTCACCGACCCGCTTACGTTCGATGGCCAGAACCAGAACATCGCCAGCGTGCGCATCGACGGCGTCGAGTTCGCCTACCAGATCCGCGCGGCGGACTGGAGCCTGCGTGCCGAAGCGATCGCCCAGGATCCGCGCGATCGCACCACCGACGAGCAGCTGCTGCGCCGAGCGAAGCGCAGCGGCACCGTATCGGTGGCCAAGGCGTTCGGCCTGCACGAGTTCGGGCTGGACGTATTGATGACGGGCGCGCGCGAAGACTTCGGGGGTGTGCGTCTGGAACCCTACACGCTGCTCAACCTCTACGGGCGCGTGGCTCTCACGCCGGCGTGGACAGTACAGCTGCGGCTCGAGAACGCGCTCGATGAGCACTACGAGCTGGCGAACACCTACAATACCGCCGGCCGCAGTGTGTTCGTCGCTACGCGCTACGAATTCCGGTGAGGTAACCGAGCAGTGGGGCATCGGCTCAGCAAGATCTACACGCGCACGGGCGACGATGGCTCGACCGGCCTCGGCGATGGCAGCCGCACGGTCAAGGATGCTCCGCGGGTCGAGGCCTATGGTTCCGTGGACGAGCTCAACAGTGCGCTGGGTGTAGTGCTTGCGATCAGGCGCATACCGAAACGCGTGCGCGGTTGCCTGATCGAAGTGCAGCACGACCTGTTCGATCTCGGCGGCGAGCTTTGCATCCCAGGTCACCGCGCGGTGACCGATGCGCAGGTCGAGCGCCTGGAACGCGATCTCGATGAACTCAATGAAAAACTCCCGCGCTTGAAGGAGTTCATCCTGCCGGGCGGTGGCCCTGCGGCCGCCGCTTGCCACCTCGCGCGCGCCATCTGCCGGCGCGCGGAGCGGCGTTGCTGGACGCTGGCGCGCGCCGAGGCCGTCGCACCCGAGGTGATGCGCTATCTCAATCGATTGTCAGACCTGCTGTTCGTCATCGCACGCGTGCTCGCGCGTTACGAGCGTGGCGCCGAAGTGCTGTGGGATCGCACTCGACTGGTTGGCACCGGCAAGAAGGCAGGCCGCAAGCAGCGTTAGAGGGGCTGCCCGCGATCAGCGAGCCCAGGGAAGCTCTGCACAGTGCAGAGCTTCCTTAGAATCCCAACGTCGCGAGCAGATGCAGGACCAGCGGTACCTCTGCGAGGGCGCAGATCAGCAGCACCACCGCCGCCGCGATGCACAGGTTGGCCACCCGCCGGGCCTCGTTGCCGCGCAGCACCCGCCGCACGCGGAGCTGCCGCGAGCCCGGCGGTGGATAGACTTCGCTGCGCCGTATGCGCCAGCCGAAGTGGCCGATCCAGATCGCTACACCCGCGATCGAAGCGCTCAGTATCCAGACCAGCGTTCGAAACAGATGCGTCGCCCGACGCAGGTCATCTCCGGTAGGAGCATGAGTGTTGTCCGTCAGCGTACGAATCTGCACCGCAAGCCACACGAGTACCGAGAAAGCGGCCAGCACCCCGAGCACGATCAGCGCCATCAGCAGGCGCCGCGCGATGGGCGCCGGGTGCGGCCTGCGCCGGTCGGGACCGTGCGGCTCGGTGTCGAGATGCGAGGCGCCGCTCGTGCGCCCCACGGCGTGCGCGGACTGCTCGTTCATGGCGGCGGCGCGCTCGACAGATGCTGGCGCGCCTCGGCCAGCAAGTCGCAGACTTGCTCGGTGCCCGCGACGACTCGCGTCGTGGCCCGCGCGATCCGGTCGGCGCTCACGAAGTAGAGATTGTGGTATTGCACGGCCGCGAGCTGCGGCCAGCGGCGCCATTGTGCCAGCGGGTCGTCATCCTTCGCGCTGTCGCTGCCCGCGATGATGACCTGCGGGTTGCGCTCCAACACCGCTTCGACGCTCACGGGCGGCGCCAGCTGCTTGAGATCCGCGAAGATGTTCTGGCCGCCGCAGACTTTCAGGATGTCGCTGATGAGATGCTCCCCGTTGACGGTAAAAAGGGGTGCCGCCTGGATCTGAAAGAACACCGACACCGGCGCATCGTGATGGTGCTTGCGGCGCAGTTCTGAGATCGCCGTCGTAAATTCAGCGGCCGCCCGTGCCGCTTGTGCTTCGGTACCCGCCAGCACCCCGATCCGTTGAATCGCCGCCGCAATGTCTTCGAGTCGCGCGGTGCCAATGCGCTCTACGTGCAGGCTCAGCTGCCGAAGCTTCCCGATTACCGGTTCGGGTGTACCCGTCTCCCAGACCAGCACCAGGTCGGGATGCAAGCCCAGCACTCGTTCGTAGTCGACCTGGAACGCATCGCCGATGCGCGGCAGCGAGCGTGCCGCGGCGGGATAGTCGCTGTACGCATCGGCACCGACCATGCGAGCGCCCGCACCCGCGCTGTAGACGAGCTCGGTCAGGTTGGGCGCAAGGCTCACGATGCGCTGGGCGGGCTGCGCGGACTGCGCGAGCCGGTCAGCGATCGCGGCGACCGACATGACGGCAGGCGACAGCAGCAGCACGCGCAGCGCGAGCCGACGCCGCATCAACGCACCCAGCCGATCAACACCAGTGCGGCAACGAATACCAGCCAGATCAGCAGCGCCCGGTTCACGACGCTCATGCAGGCACGGATGTCCCGGGCCTCCGGGAGAGGCTGCAACTCGGCATCCTCGTCCTCATCCACCGCTGCCCTGCCGACGCTCCCAAGCAACTCGTCGTTGGCATCGAAGAACGGAACCGCGCGACGCATGGTGTCCTTCCAGGCGCCGGTCGCACGGCCGAAGTTCCCCGCCAACGCGTAGCCCAGCGCCAGCAGTCGCGCCGGTGCCCAGGCCAGTACACCGTGGATGACCTGCAAGGCATTCACGAACTCGGGCACCTCGCCGGAGCTGTCGGCACGGCCGCGATACTCGAACACTGCACGCCGGCGCATGAGGTCACTGACACGAAACGCCCACGCACCCGCCGGGCCGAGGGCCATGAACCAGAACAGCACGCCGAATGCGCGATTGTTGGCCTGCACGAAAATCGCATCCGCCAGCGTGCTCGGGGCGCCGACCGTACGTTGCGCCGCGTCGTGCTCGGTGATCTCGCGTGCCACGCGCGCCGCTGTTTCACGGTCGCCGCTCCCGATCGCGTCCAGGTACTCGTCCACCTCGGTCTTGAGATCGCGCGGCCCCAGCGAGAACACCAGCACCAGCGCGCCAAAGCCCACGAACAGGATCCCGAGCAGCACCTCGCGAAACACCCACGCGACGAGTGCCACGGGTAATACCGGCAACAGGACCAGCACCACGGTCATCACGATCACGCTGCCGCCACGCAGGCCGCGAAAATACCTGAGAGCCCACTCGAGATAGCCGTCGAACCAGCGTGGCTCTCGCAGATGCAGCAGCTCCGTGGCTGCACGTTCGAGCATCAGTCCCAGCAACAGGGCGAGCAGAGTCATGCGTCAGTATCCTGGGCTCGAGCTCTGCGCGAGCGCGATGAGCGTCTTGAGGCGCGGCCAGTCGAAACTCGGACCAGGATCGGTCTTGCGTCCGGGTGCGATATCGCTGTGCCCGGCAAGGCGCGCCGGATCGAGCTCCCGATAGGTCTCGCACAGCGTGCAGATGACGCCGGCCAGCGCGACGTACTGAGCATCTTCGTAAGGTGTGGTATCGCTGCCCTCGAGCTCTATCCCGACGGAAAAATCATTGCACGCAGCACGCCCCTCATAACTCGAAGCGCCGGCGTGCCAGGCGCGCTCACGGAAGGAAACGTACTGCGTGATCGACCCGCGGCGGTCGATCATCAGGTGCGCCGAGACGCGCTGGCCGGCGATTTCCGCGAAGTAGGGATGCTCCTCGGGCGGCAGCGAATTGGTGAACAAGTGATCGATCCAGGGACCGCCGAATTCGCCGGGCGGCAGGCTGATGCCATGAATCACGATGAGATCGGTCAGCACGCCCGCCGGGCGTGCGTCGCAATTCGGTGACACGACGCGACGTGCCGTGCGCAGCCACCCGGTTGCAGTATCCACCGGCGAGTCTGCCTTACCTGGTTCGCTGCGCTTGCGCCTGATCATCCTGGCCTTGAAGACCCTCGCCCGATTGGGAGCGGATCATGCCAGAAACGCATGCTTGCCCGCTCATCGCGCGGGCTCGCAGTGGAATAGTGAGAGAGGCTCCTACAGAATGCCCGCCGGCCCCACCATGACGCATCCCCCCGTCGACAACTCCGGTCTCGCGCGCCGCGATCTTGCGGTCGTCTGGCACCCCTGCAGCCAGATGCGTGATCACGAGTCGCTGCCGATGATCCCGATTCGCCGGGGCACGGGCGTGTGGCTCGAAGACCAGGATGGCCGCCGTTACCTCGATGCGATCAGTTCCTGGTGGGTGAACCTGTTCGGGCACGCGAACCCGTTCATCAATGCGCGCCTCGCGAAACAGCTCGCTGAGCTCGAGCACACGCTGCTCGCGGGTGTGACGCACGAGCCCGCGGTGGAGCTCGCCGAACGGCTCACGCGCCTCGCGCCCGCCGGGCTGACGCGCTGTTTCTACGCAGATAACGGCTCGGCGGCGGTGGAAGTCGCGGTCAAGATGAGCTTTCACTACTGGCGCAACCTCGGTCGCACCTCCAAGCGCCGCTTCATCACGCTCAGCAACAGCTACCACGGCGAGACGCTGGGTGCGCTCGCCGTCGGCAACGTCGAGCTCTACAAGTCGATCTACCAGCCGTTGCTGATGGACGTGATCACGGTGCCCTCGCCCGACTGCTTCGAGCGCGAGCGAGGCGAGAGTTGGGAAGCGCACACGCGCCGCAAGTTCGCAGCCATGGAAGAAACGCTCGCGCGTCATGCCGACGAGGTCGCCGCCGTCATCGTCGAGCCGCTGGTGCAATGCGCGGGCAACATGCGCATGTATCACCCTGTCTACCTCGAGCTGCTGCGTGCCGCCTGCGACGCGCACGAGGTGCTGTTGATCGCCGACGAAATTGCCGTGGGCTTCGGGCGCACCGGCACCATGTTCGGCTGCGAACAGGCGCGGATTCGCCCGGATCTCATGTGCCTGTCGAAGGGTCTCACTGGCGGTTACCTGCCCCTGTCGGCAGTGCTCGCCACCGAACCGATCTACCAGGCGTTCTACGATGAGTACACGCGACTCACCGCGTTTCTGCATTCGCACAGCTACACCGGCAACCCACTTGCCTGCGCCGCGGCGCTCGCGAGCCTGGACCTGTTCGCGCGCGATGAGGTGCTACGCGCCAACCATCATCGCTCGCAGCTGATGGGAGGCCTCGCGCGCGACCTGACCGATCATCCGCACGTCGCAGAGGTGCGCCAGCACGGCATGATCGTCGCGATCGAACTGGTCCGCGACAAGG
This sequence comes from Steroidobacteraceae bacterium, assembly GCA_035644435.1. Taxonomy (GTDB): domain Bacteria; phylum Pseudomonadota; class Gammaproteobacteria; order Steroidobacterales; family Steroidobacteraceae; genus DATBVX01. Next base: position 6,444 of record DASQOO010000195.1, read on the forward strand.
CGCGCCGCGAACCCTACGATTGGCGCGAACGGCGCGGGCTCAACGTGTATCGCCACGGGCTGGAACGTGGCGTCCTGCTGCGACCACTCGGCAGCGTCGTGTACTTCATGCCGCCGTACGTCATCAACGACGAGGAAATCCGTTTCATGGTCGAAGTCGCCCGCGAGGGCATCGAGCTCGCCACGTGCGCGTAACCCGCATCCATTTCGACCGGCCGCTGAGCGCCGGTGCCATCGTCAGCCTGAGTGAATCTGCCGCCACGCACGTGAGCCGCGTGCTGCGGCTGGGCCCGGGCGATGAGCTGACCCTCTTCGACGGCCAGGGCGGCGAGTACCCGGCAAAGATCGTGGACGCGCGCGGCATCGTGGTGCGCGTGCAGGCCGGAGAGTGCCGGACCGTGGATCGCGAGTCCCCCCTGCACCTCGCGCTCGTGCAGGGCATCTCGCGCGGCGAGCGCATGGACTGGGTGGTGCAGAAGGCGACCGAGCTCGGTGCGGCTGAGATCATCCCGGTTCTGACCGAACGCAGTGTCGTCAAGCTCAACCCCAGCCAGGCGGAGCGCAAGCGCGATCACTGGCTGGGCATCGCCATCGCCGCCTGCGAGCAGTGCGGCCGCAATCGTGTGCCCGTCATTCGCGCCCCCGCGGACTTCAGCGCCTGGCTGGCCGCGGAGCCTGCTGCGGGAGTTCGTATCCTGCTCGATGCATCGGGGAGCGACGCGCCGCACGCGCTGAAGCAGACCGGACGCGTGACATTGCTGATCGGGCCGGAAGGCGGGCTGGGCAATGCCGAGCGCGCGGCTGCGTTGAGCGCGGGCTTCCAGGCGATGCGCCTGGGTCCAAGAATCCTGCGTACGGAAACCGCCGCGATCGCGGCACTCACAGCGCTGCAGTTGCTTGCGGGTGACCTGGGAGCGAATGATTCGCCGACAGCGCTACAGGTGTGAGGTCCCAGGACCATTATTTCCCGTTGCGGGGCCGGCCTTCAAAGGGCCGGCCCCGTTGGTGGCTGACTCAGGGCGCACCGATCGCGCGCGTCACCGTGGCGATCAACGTATAACTCGCCGCGAGCGTCGCAAACCCGGTGACTTCGAGCGTGTAGCCGCCGGGCTGGCGCACCACGTACTCGAAAGTCTCAGGGTTCGCCGACGTTGCCGCCGAGGCGACGCGTACACCGTTCGGGTCGACGAGGTACAGATCGATGTCCAGGGCACCGGTCCACGACAGCTTGCCCTTGATCGTAGTGGCATCGTTGCCCACCGTGAGGGGGTAGCGATCGATCTCCAGGTCGGCCGCGGACGGCCCCATCGTGCCGGTGAATGTCTGCGCCTCGTCCACGAAAGTAGTGTTGTCGGGGAACAGCGCGCCCTCGAGCAGCAGGCC
>DASQOO010000196.1:0-2880 GCA_035644435.1 Steroidobacteraceae bacterium
CATGCCCCTGCAGCTCGAGCACCGACTCGCCGGTGTATGAATGCGGAGCCGGGTAGAAAAGAGCGATGCCCTCGTCGATCGTGTTGCCCGCCGCATCAAGGAAACGCGTGAAGGTGGCATGCCGCGCGGTGAGCGTCGGCCGGGCGAGCAAGGCGCTCAGGATCGGCGTCAGATCGACGCCGGACAGCCGGACGATGCCGATGCCACCGCGACCCGGTGCAGTGGCAATGGCAACGATCGGATCGCGGTCGGAGTTCATGGGAGCGACAAACCTAACACGTCGCGTTTGCGGTCCCCGCCCCAGCATCCCCCGCATGGCTGGCAGGAGGATTCAGAGAATAGACTCGACGCATGGACCCGCTCGCGCGTTATGGCAAGCCGCTCGCCGCGGTGCTGATTGCGGTCGCGCTCTCCGTCGTCATCGCCGCGCTGATCGGCGGCAGCCTGCCGTTCGAATACACGGGTCGGGCAGTGGCCTACCTGGTGTTGGTGCTCTACGTCATCGTCGGTGCGTTCGTGGTGTTTCGGCTGGTAGCCGAAGGAGAGCAGTCGCTGACGCCTGCGCGTCTGCTCAAGTGGACCGTATCGCTGTGGCTCTGGCCGCTGCTCGCGCTACGGCGCCACAGCTAGCCGCCTACCCAGCGCGCTTGCTCTTGGCGATCTGCCGGGTTACGTACCACTGCTGCAGGATCGACAGCACGTTGTTCACCAGCCAGTAGAGCACCAGCCCGGCGGGAAAGAAGAAGAACATCGCGCCGAAGATGTACGGCATCACCGCCATCATCTTCGCCTGCACCGGATCCGGCGGCGTCGGGTTCAGCTTGTACTGCACGATCATCGTCGCCACCATCGCGATCGGCAGGATGAACCACGGATCGGGCGTCGCCAGATCGTGCACCCAAAGTATCCACGGCGCGTTGCGCATCTCGACGCTTGCCAGCAGCACCCAGTAGAGCGCGATGAAGACCGGGATCTGCACCACGATCGGCAGGCAGCCGCCAAGCGGATTGATCTTCTCGGTCTTGTAGAGCTCCATCATCGCGAGGTTCATCTTCTGCTTGTCGTTGGCGTACTGCTCGCGGATCTTCATCATCCGCGGCGTCACTTCCTTCATGCGTGCCATCGATTTGTAGCTTGCCGCGGAGAGCGGATAAAACGCGGCCTTGACGATGATCGTCAGCAGAATGATCGACCAGCCCCAGTTGCCGACCAGGCGGTGCAGGAACTCCAGCAGCCAGTACAGCGGTTTGGCGATCGTCGTGAGCCAGCCGTAGTCGACCACCAGGTCCAGTCCCGGCGCCAGCGCCGCCAGCGCGTGCTGGTCCTGCGGACCGACCCATAACGCAGCTTTGGTGCTGCTACTGGCGCCCGGCGCGATGGGTTGCAGCGGCATCACGGTGCTGATCGAATAAAGGTTCGGGGCGTCCTGCGCACTGCGGATCTCGCGCAGTTCACCCTGCGGCGGCACCCAGGCGGAGACGAAGTAATGCTGGATCATCGCGATCCAGCCGTCCCTGGCTTCGGTGACGTGGTTCTCCTTTTTCTTCGCGATGTCCTCGAAGGAGAACTTCTGGTACTTGTGCGCTTCGGTGTAGACCGCCGGGCCCGTGAACGTGTAATACAGCGCCGACTCGCCCTCAGGCTTGTTGCCGTCGCGCACGAGTTGCAGGTACACCGACGGTGTCACCGGTTCGCCGCTGGTGTTCTGAATTTCGTGCCGCACGTCGATGTCGTACTGGCCACGTTTGAACACGTAGGTCTTGATCACCTTGACGCCACCCGCCTCCGCGGCGAACTTCACCTCCAGCGCCTGCTGGTCAGGCGCAAGCGTGGTGGGTCCCTCAAGCCGGGTGAACGGCGTCAGGTGATTGGGAAATTTCGCTCCGCCAGGCCCCGTAAGGCCGGTGCGCGCGAGGTAGACGCGGTTCTGGTTCCATTCGAGCAACACGACGTGCGCATTGGGATCCTGCTTCTTGCCCGTGAACAGACCAACGATTCCGCTTGCGGTCCAGTCCGGCGCGACTAGTTGTTTGAGCAGTTCAACGCGCGCGAGTATCGCGCCGGTCGGATCAATGTCAGCGCGCACCATGTCGGTCTCGATACGCACCCGTTCCGCCGCAGCGGTCGCCTGCGGCGGCGGCGTTGGCGCAGCCGGTGCTGGTGCCGGACCCTGTCCCTGCTGAGAGGCAACCGGCACGCCACCCACGTCGCCGGGCGAGGGCGGCGCTGCCGGCGCCGCGACCTTCTTTTCGGCTGCCGGCGGCGAGCCTCCGAGAGAGCCGAGCAATGACGGACGTCCCTGCGAGACCTGCCACTTGTCCCACAGGACAAACAGCGACATCGCGAAGATGACCCACAGGATGGTGCGCTGGATATCCATCGAAGACTTTCGCTCTTGCTTAGATCTGGGGCTGCGAATGCTCGTGCGACGTGCCGCAAGCGCAACGCCATTGGAATGTCTGCGGCACAGGATCGACGCCACCGGCACCGTATGGGTGGCAGCGCGCGATGCGGCCGAGCATCAGCCAGCCGCCACGCAGCGCACCGTGCGCTTCAATCGCTTCGTGCGCGTACTCGGAGCAGGTCGGCCAATAGCGGCAAGACCCGCCAATCCAGGGCGATAGCACGAAGCGATACGCGCGGATCAGCGCAAGCAGCAGGCGCTGCGGTAAACGGCTCAAGTTCATGCGGATTTGTCGGCGGCAAGCCGATCGCACAACCGGCGCAGGACCGTATCGACATCATCGCGCAGCGCGCGCCTCAGTTGTTTGCGCGTGATCGTTGCGCGCGCAGGCAGCGGGGCCTTCAGGCGCAACACGATGTCGAAGTCGGAAACGGCGATCGCGTCAAGGCTCGGCGCGCAGTGACGCGCCGCCTCAC
>DASQOO010000197.1:0-32530 GCA_035644435.1 Steroidobacteraceae bacterium
TAGACCTGGTGCACGATCAGGCCGAAGCGACGGAACGATGCCGGCGTGTAGGCGAGCAGGCGTCCCAGGAACAGCACCACATCGCCCAGGTTCTCGAGCGCGCCCCGCAAGGCTTGCCACAGCTCGCGCAGCAGCCCCATCAGTCGTCCTCCCGCGCGAGCAGCTGCGTCGCGTAGTCGGGGGCCGGGTAGTGAAACGGCACCGGCCCGTCGGCGAGGCCATCCATGAACTGGCGCACGACTTCCGACTGGCTGCGCTGCAGCTCCTTCGGCGTACCGGAGGCGACCACCTGCCCGCCCGACAGCAGGTAGGTGTAGTCGGCGACGCTCGAAATTTCCTGCACGTCGTGCGAGACCACGATGCTCGTGATGCCGAGCGCGTCGTTCATGTGCCGGATCAGCCGCAGCACCACGCCGAGGGAAATGGGATCGAGGCCCGCGAACGGCTCATCGTAGACGAGCATCTTCGGGTCCATCACCATCGCGCGCGCCAGCGCCACGCGTCGCGACATGCCGCCGGAGAGTTCCGCGGGCATGAGCTCGGCTGCACCGCGCAGCCCCACGGCATGGAGTTTCGTCAGCACCAGGTGCCGAATCAGGTTCTCGGGCAGGTCGGTGTGCTCGCGCAGTGGGAATGCCACGTTTTCGAACACGTCGATATCGGTGAGCAAGGCGCCGTTCTGAAACAGCATGCCCATGCGCTGGCGCAGCGCGTACAACTCGTTCCGGCTGAGCTGATTCAGGTCCTGGCCATCGACAATCACGGTGCCGCGATCGGCAAAGACCTGGCCGGTGATGAGCCGCAGCAGCGTCGTCTTTCCCGTGCCGCTCGGCCCCATGATCGCGGTGACCCGGCCGCGCCGGATGCCGATGCTGAGGTCGCGGAAGATCTCGCGTTGCACCACCGCATAGTGCAGGTCGCGGATCTCGACGATGTTTGCACCGTCCGCGGCAGCATCGGCCGCGGCGGCCTGTGCGGGCTCAGTCATCCGGGGAACTTACGGGCGCTCAGGCGGCCGCGCTCTCGAGATTCGCCGAGTAGCGGCCGGAACGCGCCAGCCCGTTGAGCTTCGCGCGCTTGAAGAAAGCCTTCTGTCCGGCGGCGAAGTTCGCCTGCAGGCCACGCCACGCATCCAGGGCGGGAGCCTGCAGCGCACGGCCGTAACTGAAGGACACTTCCCACGGCAAGGGCCCGAGCTGGTTGATGAGGCTCAGATGTTCGGTAGCCTCCTCTGCTCCCTGCCCACCGGACAGGAACGCGATGCCGGGCACGGCCGCCGGCACACGGTGCTTGAGGCAACGCACGGTCGCTTCGGCAACCTCTTCCGCACCTGCGCGTTTCGGCGCCTTCATGCCGGAGATGACCATGTTGGGCTTGAGGATCATGCCCTCGAGACGGATGCGCTGTGCGTACAGCTCGTTGAATACCGACAGCAAAGTCCGGTCGGTCACTTCCTCGCAGCGCTCGAGGCTGTGCGCGCCGTCCATCAGCACTTCGGGCTCGACGATCGGAACGATGCCCGCTTCCTGGCAGAGCGCTGCGTAGCGTGCGAGGGCGTGCGCATTGGCGTCGATGCAGCCCTGGGTCGGAATGCCCTCGGCGATGTCGATCACCGCGCGCCACTTGGCGAAGCGCGCGCCGAGCTTGCGATATTCGGCGAGCCGATCACGCAGGCCATCGAGACCTTCGGTGATGGTTTCCCCCGGAAAGCCGGCCAGCAGCTTAGCTCCGAGGTCGACCTTGATGCCGGGGATCACACCGTTGCGGGTCAGGTAGTCGGCAAAGCTCACGCCATCCCTGGTCTTCTGACGCAGTGTCTCGTCATAGAGGATCACGCCGCTGATGTAGTCCGACGCACCCGGCGTCGTGAACAGGAGCTCGCGGTAGGTGCGGCGGCTCTCCTCGGTGGACTCCAGTTTGATCTTCTCGAAGCGCTTCTTGATCGTGCCGCCCGACTCATCCGCCGCCAGGATGCCCTTGTCTTTGGCCACCATTGCCTGAGCAATGCTGTCCAGCTCACCTACCGCCATCGTCAGCTCCTCCATTGGGTCCGGGGCGCGTCCGCAGGGGTGCGGCGCCCTCGAGGGGCGGCAAGGATAGCACCCCCTTCATTCATGAACCATTAGAGGACTAAAATAGTCCCAATTAGTTCTGGAGGGCCTCATCGTGTTGCGGATCAGCAAGCTGACGGACTATGCGACCGTCATTCTCGCCGACCTCGCGGCCGACCCCGAGCGGTTGCACACGGCCGCCGCGGTCGCCGGGCGGACCCGGTTGGCCGCGCCCACGGTCAGCAAACTTCTGAAGACTCTGCAGCGCGCCGGCCTGGTAGCCTCCGCGCGCGGTGCCCACGGCGGCTATCACCTGACGCGTCCTCCGGGTGCGATCAGCGCCGCAGCAATCCTCGATGCCCTGGAAGGGCCGGTGGCCATCACGGAATGCAGCGGGCAGGACAGCCACTGCGGCATCGAACACGTGTGCCGCGTCGGTCACTCGTGGCAGCGCGTCAATCGGGCGATCCGTCGCGCGCTGCACGACATCACGCTCGCACAACTCGCCGGGCTCGAGGCGGGCGCGCCGCCCATGCCGGATCTCGGCGCGGTCCTGCGTTCGCCGAGCCGAACGCCCACTCGCGCATAAGGCTGCTCATGTCGACCAAGCCGCAGGATCTCGAAGCACTCGTCGGACAGAAGTACCGCCACGGCTTCGTGACGGACATCGAGTCCGACACGCTTCCGCCGGGACTCGACGAGGGCGTGATTACCGCCATCTCGCGCAAGAAGCGCGAGCCGGCGTTCATGCTCGAATGGCGCCTGAAGGCGTACCGACACTGGCTCACGATGCAGGAGCCGACCTGGGCGCGCGTGCATTACAACCCGATCGACTACCAGGCGATCTCGTATTACTCCGCACCCAAGCTCAACGCGAACGCACCCAAGAGTCTCGAGGAAGTCGACCCGAAGCTCCTCGAAACCTACGCGAAGCTCGGCATTCCGCTGCACGAGCGCGCGAAGCTCGCGGGCGTCGCCGTGGACGCGGTATTCGACAGCGTTTCGGTCGCCACGACCTTCAAGGAGCGCCTCAAGCAGGCCGGCGTCATCTTCGCGCCGATCTCGGAAGCGATTCAGCAGCATCCCGAGCTGGTCGAGCAGTACCTGGGCTCGGTGGTGCCGCACACGGACAACTTTTTCGCGAGCCTCAATTCAGCGGTGTTCACCGACGGCTCCTTCGTCTACGTGCCGAAGGGCGTGCGCTGCCCGATGGAGCTCTCCACTTACTTTCGCATCAATGCGGCCAAGACCGGGCAGTTCGAGCGCACGCTGATCATCGCGGATGCCGGCAGCTACGTGAGCTACCTGGAAGGCTGTACCGCCCCGATGCGCGACGAAAACCAGTTGCACGCCGCGGTCGTCGAGCTCGTTGCGCTCGACGACGCGCAGATCAAGTACGCCACGGTGCAGAACTGGTACCCGGGCGATGAGCAAGGTCGCGGCGGCATTTACAACTTCGTCACCAAGCGCGGCGACTGTCGCGGTCGCAACTCGCGCATCTCCTGGACCCAGGTCGAGACCGGCTCGGCGATCACGTGGAAATATCCGAGCTGCATCCTGCGCGGCGAGAACTCGATCGGTGAGTTCTATTCGGTCGCGGTCGCCAACAACTACCAGCAGGCAGATACCGGCACCAAGATGATCCACATCGGCGCCAACACGCGCAGCACGATCGTGTCCAAGGGCATCTCGGCCGGTCATGGCCAGAACACCTATCGCGGCCTGGTGAAGATCCTGCCGAGCGCGGCCGGGGCGCGCAATTTCACGCAATGCGATTCGCTCCTGATGGGCGCGCAATGCGGCGCACACACGTTTCCGTACGTCGAAGTGCGCAACCTCACCGCCACCGCGGAACACGAAGCGACGACTTCGCGGATCGGGGACGACCAACTGTTCTATTGCCTGCAGCGCGGCCTGAGCGAAGAGGATGCGGTCAACATGATCGTCAGCGGTTTCTGCAAGAGCGTGTTCAAGGAGTTGCCGATGGAGTTCGCGGTCGAGGCCCAGAATCTCTTGAGCGTCAGCCTGGAAGGCGCGGTCGGTTGAGGAAGGCCGAATGACTCAGCCACTACTCAAGATTTCAGATCTCACCGTCGCCGCGGCGGGCAAGACCATCCTCAACGGAGTCAACCTCGAGTTGCCCTTGGGTGAAGTGCACGCGCTGATGGGTCCGAACGGCTCGGGCAAGAGCACGCTGGCACAAGTGCTGGCCGGCCGGAGCGATTACAACATTCTGCGGGGCGAAGTTACGTTCCTGGGCCGCGATCTGCTGGCGATGCCGGCCGAAGAACGCGCGCACGCGGGCGTATTTCTCGGCTTCCAGTACCCGGTGGAGATTCCCGGCGTCAACAACGTGTATCTACTCAAGGCCGCACTCAACGCACAGCGCAGGGCGCGTGGCGAGCCCGAGGTCGATGCCTTCGAGTTTCTCGGCCTGGTGCGCGACAAGATGAAGCTGATGCGCATGGACGAGGCTTTCCTCAACCGCGGCGTCAACGAGGGCTTCTCCGGCGGCGAGAAGAAGCGCAACGAGATCCTGCAGCTCCTGGTGCTCGAGCCGAAGCTCGCCATCCTCGATGAAACGGACTCGGGTCTCGACATCGATGCGCTGAAAGTGGTCGCGGAAGGCATCAAGACACTGCGCGGCGCAGAGCGCTCGTTCCTGCTGGTCACTCACTACCAGCGGCTGCTTTCGTACGTGGAGCCCGATCGTGTCCATGTGCTCGCCGACGGCCGCATCGTGATGAGCGGCGACCGCACGCTCGCGCTCGAGCTCGAGCAGCGCGGTTATGACTGGGTCCGGGCCAAGGCGAAGGTGGCATGAGCATAGCTCCGGCACTCGACGGCTTGCAGGCGTACGTCGCGGCGCATGAGCGCGTCGCTACGAAACTTCCGGGCGGCGCGGCCTGGCATGCCGTCCGACGCGAAGCGCTCGAGCGCCTGCTGCGACTCGGCTGGCCGACCGCTCGCGACGAGAGCTGGAAATACGTGCCGCTGCGCCTGCTCGAAAAGAGAGTCTTTGACGCGCCGACACCGGAACCGGTCCCGATCGATGCGACCGCCCTCGCTCTCGGCGCTCTGAAGCTCGCGGGCGCGCAGCAGCTGGTTTTCGTGAATGGCAATTTCGCCGCCTCGCTGTCGAGCCCTCTGCCGGGCTCCGGTGTCGAGGTGACGCCTCTTGGGCTTGCGCTCGAGCGCGAGCCCGAGAGAATCCGCGCGCGTCTGCCGATGCCGGGGGACGATGCGGATCAGCGCCTTGCGCTCCTGAACCTGGCATTCCTCGCCGCTGGCGCAGAGATTCGCATCAAGGCAGGAGCATCGCCGGCGCCGCTGTACCTGCAATTCGTATCCTCGGGTGAGCATCGCGCCTGTCACCCACGCGTACTGATCGACCTCGAGGCGGGTGCGCGCGCCAGCGTCATCGAGCACTACGTGACGCAGGGAGACGCCGAGACGTTTGCGAACAGCGTGACGGACATCAGGCTCGGCACCGGTGCGCAACTCGAGCACGTGGTGGTGACCGAACCCAATGCGCGCGGTTTCGTACTCGGCAGCATCGATGCGCAACTCGGCGCCGAGAGTCGCCTGCTCCTGCACCGCGTTCTGCTCAGCGGCTTACTGAGCCGCTCCAGCCTGCGAGCGGGTCTCGAGGGTCGTGGCGCCTCGATCGATGCGAATGCGCTCCTGCTCGCCGACGGACGCGAGCATCTCGAGGCTCACAGCGTGATCCGCCACCGTACCACCGATACGCGCAGCGTCGAACGCCTGCGTGGCGTCGCCGGTGGCCGAGCGCGTGGCGTGTTCAACGGGCGCATCGTGGTCGAGCCGGGCGCCGCACGCAGCGAATCGCAGCAGTCGAGCCGGGCGCTGCTGCTATCTGAGCAGGCTGAGATCGACTCTCGTCCGCAGCTTGAAATCCTCAACAACGACGTCAAGTGCAGTCACGGCGCGACCACCGGCCAGCTCGATCCCAACATGCTGTTCTACCTGCTGTCACGTGGCATCGATGCACAGACCGCTCGCGCGCTGCTCATCTACGCGTTCCTGGACGATGTCCTGGTGAGACTGGAGCTCAAAGACCTGCGCCAGCAGCTCGAGCGCCGCATTTCAACCGCGCTGCCCGATAAGCAGCGCATCGAGGAATTCCTGTGAACACAGCCGCCAAGCGCGCACCGGGCGCAACCGATCTGGCGCCGCTCGATGTGGAACGCGTGCGGCGCGATTTCCCGATCCTGAGCCGCGAGATCGCCGGTCATCCGCTCGCCTATCTCGACAATGCCGCTTCGTCACAGCGACCGCAAAGCGTGATCGATGCGGAGGCGCACTACTACTCCGAGATCCACGCCAACGTGCATCGCGGCGTGCACACGCTGAGCCAGCTTGCGACCGAAGCCTACGAAGGCGCGCGCGACAAGGTGCGCACTTTCATCAACGCGGCATCGGTGCGCGAGATCGTGTTCGTGCGCGGCACGACCGAGGCCATCAACCTGGTGGCACAGAGTTTCGCACGCCCGCGACTCGCTCCCGGGGATGAAATCCTCATCACCTGGCTCGAGCATCACTCCAACATCGTGCCGTGGCAGCTGCTCGCGGAGCAGACCGGTGCGAAGCTTCGGGTCGTACCCATCAACCAGGCCGGCGAGGTTGAGATCCCGGCCTTCGAATCGATGTTGTCGCCGCGCACGCGCCTCGTGGCCGTAGCGCATGTTTCCAATGCGCTCGGCACGGTCGTACCGGTTCGCCGCATCATCGCCGCGGCACATGCACGCTCGATTCCCGTGCTGCTCGATGGCGCCCAGGCTGTGCCCCACATGCGCGTCGATGTACGCGAGCTCGATTGCGATTTCTACGCCTTCTCCGGCCACAAGATGTTCGCGCCCACGGGCATCGGCGTGCTGTACGGTCGCAAGGAACTGCTCGAGGCGATGCCGCCCTGGCAAGGCGGCGGCGACATGATCCTCAAGGTGAGCTTCGCAGGCACGACTTTCAACGAGCTGCCGCACAAGTTCGAGGCCGGCACACCGAACATCGCCGGCACCGTTGGCCTGGGCGCCGCCATCGACTATCTCGAAGCGCTCGGCCTGGATCGCATCGGCGCCTACGAGCACAGCCTGCTCGCCTACGCCACCGATGCGCTCAAGACGGTTCCGGGCCTGCGCCTCATCGGCACCGCGGCCGATAAGGCCTCGGTACTCTCATTCGTGCTCGACGGCATTCATGCGCACGACATCGGCACGATCCTCGACAGCGAAGGCATCGCGATCCGCACCGGTCACCACTGCGCGATGCCGGTCATGGATTTCTTCGGCGTACCCGCGACTGCGCGCGCCTCGCTCGCGTTCTACAACACGCGCGCCGAGATCGACCGGCTGGTGGCTGCGCTCGCCAAGGCGCGCGAGGTGTTCGGCTGATGGATCTGAAGGACCTCTACCGCGACGTGATCATCGATCACAACCGCCAGCCGCGAAATTTCGGCCGCCTCGAAGGCGCTGATGCGCACGCCGAGGGATTCAATCCGTTGTGCGGAGACCGGCTCGAGCTTTTCCTGGCGCTCGACGGCGAACGCCTGAAGGATCTGAAATTTGAAGGGAAAGGTTGTGCAATATCAGTAGCTTCTGCGTCACTTATGACGGAAGCTCTCAAGGGAAAAACGCGCACCGAAGCGCGCCGCTATTTCGACGAGATCCACGCCCTCCTCACCCAGCCGGGCCATGTGCCGACGCTCGAGCTCGGCAAGCTCGCAGCACTTTCCGGCGTGCGTGAATTTCCGGTGCGCGTGAAGTGCGCGAGTCTTTGCTGGCACACGCTCAACGCAGCGCTCGACCAGCAAGGCGCTCCCGTCTCGACCGAGTAAGCCGTGCGCGCCTACGAAAATGAACCGGTCGTGATCGAGCGCGACGTGCGCGCGGTGGTGATTCCCGCGGGCATCAACGTCACGCTGCGCCCAGGACAGGCGGGCTACATCACGCAGGCGCTTGGCGGCAGTTTCACCGTGTACATCGATGGCAACCTGTTCCGAATCGCCGGCGAGGATGCGGACGCGATCGGCAAGGAGCCGAGCAAGCCGATCGAAGTCCCGCCGAACGCAACGGAAGAGGACTTCCGCTCGCTGGTGTGGAACCAGATGCGCACCTGCTACGACCCGGAGATACCGATCAACATCGTCGATCTCGGGCTCGTCTACGAGTGCGCCATCACGCGCAATGACGATGACACGCGCGCCGTCAGCGTGAAGATGACGCTCACCGCGCCGGGCTGTGGAATGGGCGAGATCCTGGTGCAGGACGTCAAAGAGAAGATCGAAATGATCCCGACGGTGCGCGAGGCCAAGGTCGAGCTCGTGTTCGATCCGCCCTGGAACCAATCGATGATGTCGGACGCCGCGCGCCTGCAGACCGGGATGATGTAGGCCCCGAGGACCGATCCCCGCCGCCATGAGCAGCCGCTGGATCGATGTGGGACCCGCAGATGCCGTGCCGCCAGGCGAGTATCGCGTCTTCGACATCGACGACACGCCCATCGCGGTGTTCAACGTCGCTGGCGAATTGTTCGCCATCCACGACATCTGCACCCACGACGGCGAGATCCTGACCGGCGGTCCGGTCGAAGGCACCGAGATCGTCTGCCCCCGGCACGGAGCGCGTTTCTCGCTGCGCACCGGCGAAGTGCTCGCGCCGCCCGCCTACGAGGCGGTGCGCACTTTTGGCATTCGCATCGAGAACGGTCGCCTGTTGCTCGAGGCGGACGCATGAAGCGACTGACGCTGGTCCGGCATGCGAAATCGGACTGGAAGAACTCCGCCCTCAAGGATTTCGAGCGGCCGCTCAGCCGCCGCGGGCTGAAGGAAGCGCCGGGAATGGCCGGGCAACTCGCGAAGCAGAAGGTGCATGCGGACCTGATGATCACGAGTCCTGCCGTGCGCGCGCTCGAGACGGCGCGCATTTTTGCCGGGGCGCTCGAATACCCGTTGCGGCGGCTCAAAGCGGAGGATCGCCTCTACCTCGCGCGCCCCGCCGACCTCCTCGAGGTGGTACGCGGTGTCGGCACGCGCGTGCAGCACCTGATGATCTTCGGCCACAACCCCGGCCTGAGCGAATTCGCGCAGGAACTCACGCGCTACGCCCAGCTGGGAGAGCTGCCGACCTGCGCCGTGTACACGATGGAATTCGACATCGGCAGCTGGCCCGATACGCGCTACGGCGAGGCGCTCAATGCCACACTCAGCCAGCCGCGAAACTTCCTGGATCTGCTGACCTAGAACTCAGCGCGGCGTGCCGGGCGCGTCCAGCCAGCGCTGCAGCAGCACCAGATCGAGCCAGCGATCGAACTTGCGGCCGACTTCCCGCAGCAGCGCGGCGCGCTCGAATCCGAGCGCCTCGTGAAAGCGGATCGAGGCGGCGTTGGCCGCATCCACGCCCGCGACCATCACGTGCTTGCCCATGGCCGTGGCGCGAGGGAATAGCGCCCGCACCAGCTCGCTGCCAATGCCCTGTCCACGGCAGTCCTCGCGCACATGCACCGAATGCTCGACGGTGTAGCGATAGCCGGGCCAGGAACGAAACTCCCCGAACGTGGCGAACCCGCTGACGCCTTGCGCGTCGCGCGCCACCAGCACGGGAAAGCCCTTGGTCATGCGACCGCTCCACCACTCGAAGCGGTTCTCCAGGGTCACAAGGTCGTGTGAATAGACCGCTGTTGAGCGCGCGATGACGTCGTTGTAGATCGCGAGGATCCCTGCCAGGTCCGCTTGCGTCGCGTCCTCGATCAGCATTCGGGCACGTTGACCGCCAGCCCGCCCTGCGACGTCTCCTTGTAGATGGAGGACATGTCGTGACCCGTCTGCCGCATCGTCGCGATCACCTGGTCGAGCGTGACCTTGTGGCTGCCGTCGCCGCGTATCGCAAGCCGCGCCGCGTTGATCGCCTTGACTGCGCCCATCGCATTGCGTTCGATGCAGGGAATCTGCACCAGTCCCGCGATCGGATCGCAGGTGAGGCCGAGATTGTGCTCCATGCCGATTTCGGCGGCGTTCTCGATCTGCTCGTTCGTGCCATGCAGCGCCGCCACCAGGCCCGCCGCCGCCATCGAACAGGCGACCCCTACCTCACCCTGGCAGCCCATCTCGGCGCCCGACAGCGACGCGTTCTGCTTGTAGAGCATCGCGATTGCGCCCGCTGTCAGGAGGAACCGGATCACGCCCTCGTCGTCGGCGCCAGATTCGAAGCGGCAGTAGTAGTGCAGCACCGCCGGGACGATTCCCGCGGCGCCGTTGGTCGGCGCCGTGACGACGCGTCCGCCCGCCGCATTCTCCTCGTTGACCGCGAGCGCGAAAGCATTGACCCAGTCCATCACATCGAGCCCACCGCTCGCGCCCTCACTCGTCAGCGTACGGTGCAGGCGCGGGGCGCGCCGCCGGACCTTGAGCACGCCGGGCAGCAGCCCCTGGGCGTTGAAGCCGCGCTGCGTGCAATCCTGCATCACGCGCCAGATTTTCAGCAGCCCGGCCCGCGTCTCCTCGTCGCTGCGCCACGCGCGTTCATTCGCGAGGACCAGCTCGAACAGCTCGAGTCCGCGCTCACGCGCCACACGCAACAGCTCCGCGCCGCTGTTGAATGGATGCGGCACTTCGACCGCTGGCGCCGACGGTGCTGCAGCAGCATCCTCGCCGCGCACGATGAAGCCACCACCGATAGAGTAGAACTCCTCCTGCAGCAGCACTGCCCCGGATGCGTCCAGTGCACTGAAGCGCATGCCATTCGAGTGACGCGGCAGCACCTGGCTGCGCAGGTACAGCAGGTCGAGCGGCTCGTCGAAGTCGATCTCATGCTGGCCGAGAAGCTGCAGGCGCAACGTGGAACGGATTCTCCTCACGGACGACTCGATAGTGTCGGGGTCGACTTCATCGGGCCGATGCCCTTCCAGGCCGATCAACACGGCGCTATCCGTTCCATGTCCGGTGCCTGTCAAGGCCAGCGAGCCATAGAGCTGGATCGAGACCTTCGCGGTGCGCGTCAGGAGCCCCCGCTCGCGCAGGTCCTGCGCGAACTCGCGCGCTGCATTCATCGGGCCGATCGTGTGCGAACTCGAGGGTCCGATCCCGATCTTGAAGATGTCGAAGACGCTGATCACAGGAACGAACCTTGGACCCGGGCGCGACTAGGCGTCGCCCGCCAGGGACAGCAGGGTCGCGTTGCCGCCGACGGCCGCCGTATTGTTGGTGACCGTCTGTTCGTTGGCGAAGCGATGCAGGTAATAGGGTCCGCCAGCCTTGGGACCCGTGCCCGAGAGGCCGCGACCGCCGAACGGCTGCACGCCCACCACTGCGCCGATCATGTTGCGGTTGACGTAGACATTGCCGACTCGCAGCCGCGCTGCGAGATCGCGCGCGACGGAGTCGATGCGCGTATGGATGCCAAGGGTGAGACCGTACTGAGTGCCGTTGATCGCCTCTACGACACTGTCGATGGCACGTGCGGAATAACGGATGACGTGCAGGATCGGCCCGAAGACCTCGCCCTTGAGGCGTTCGAGGCCATCTATCTCGACTGCCAGTGGTGCAACGTAGGTGCCTTGTGCATGCCACGAGTCACGCCGGCAGCGATGCGCCCAGCGCGCGCCCTGCACGATGGATGTGGCGTGGGCTTCGAGCATCGACCGCGAGGCTTCGTCGATGACGGGGCCCACGTCCGTCGCCAGCAGTGCGGGATCACCCAGGACCATCTCGTCCATGTAACCGGCGAGGAGCCGCAGCACGCGGTCGGCGATTTCTTCCTGCAGGAACAGCACGCGTAAGGCCGAGCAGCGCTGTCCCGCGCTGTTGAAAGCCGACAGCACCACATCGCTGATGACCTGCTCGGGGAGCGCAGAGCTGTCGACCAGCATCGCGTTCTGTCCACCGGTCTCGGCAATCAGCGTCGCGATCGGGCCGGAGCGCGCGGCGAGCCCGCGCTGGATGGTGCGCGCAGTCTCGGTCGAACCGGTGAAGACGATTCCCGCCACACGCGGATCCGCAACCATGCGCGCGCCGAGGCGCGAGCCCTTGCCGGGAAGAAAATGCAGCACGTCAGGCGGCACCCCGGCTTCGTGCAGCAGGCTGATCGCTCGATGCGCAATCAGCGGCGTCGACTCGGCCGGCTTGGCGAGCACGGCATTGCCGGCGGCAAGCGCGGCCGAGACCTGGCCGGTGAAGATGGCGAGCGGGAAATTCCAGGGGCTGATGCAACCGAACACGCCGCGGCCTTCAAGTCGCAGCTCGTTGCTCTCGCCCGTCGGCCCGGGAAGCTTGAGCGGCGTGCCGAAATCCGCCCGCGCGCGCTGCGCGTAGTAGCGCAGGTAGTCGACGGCTTCGCGCCACTCGGCCACGCTGTCGGGAATCGCCTTGCCGGCTTCGCGGATCGCGAGCGCGATGAGATCGCCGCGATTCGCTTCGAACAGATGCGCCGCCTTCTCCAGGATCTTCGCCCGCTCATCGGCACCGCGGGCGTTCCATTCGAGCTGCGCCGCCACCGCTGCCGTGATCGCCGCGTCGACCGCATTCTCGTCTGCGGCTACCACCGCGCCGACCACGTCCGAGCGATTGGCGGGGTTGGTAACGGTGCTCTGCGAGCCATCGAGATCGCGGCCTGCGACCGCCGGGCGAGCAGTCCAGTAAGTCGTGAGTGCAGGCGCGCATTCGCGCGCGAGCTGCACGAGCTCGCGTCCGTCCGTAAGGTTGACGCCGGCCGAATTGGCTCGCTCAGGCGCAAACAGATCGCGCGGCAGCGGGATGCGCGGATGCGCCGCGGATTGGAGCGCCTCGACCTGGGCGACCGGATCGGCCGCGATCTGGTCCGCCGGCAGACGCTCATCGACGATGCGGTTCACGAACGAGGTGTTCGCGCCGTTTTCCAGCAAGCGGCGCACCAGGTAGGGGAGCAAGTCTGCGTGCGCGCCGACGGGTGCGTACACGCGGCACGGAACATTGAGCTTGTCGGCGCCCACGATCTCCGCGTAGAGCTCCTCGCCCATGCCGTGCAGGCGCTGGAATTCGAACTGTTGACCCGCCAGCTGCGCCATCTGCATGATGCTCGCTACCGTGTGCGCGTTGTGGGTGGCGAATTGCGGATGGATGTACTCGCCTCCGTCGAGCAGCAGGCGCGCGCAGGCGAGGTACGAAAGGTCGGTGTTGATCTTGCGTGTGAACACGGGGTAGCCCGAAAGGCCGCGCTCCTGAGCGCGCTTGATCTCACTGTCCCAGTAAGCGCCCTTGACCAAGCGGATGTTGAGACGACGGCGCGTCGCCCGTGCCCGGTTGATCAGCCAGCGCAGCACATCAGGCGCCCGCTTCTGATACGCCTGTACTGCAAGCCCGAAGCCTCCCCAGCCCGCCGAGATCGACGCCTGCAGCACGCGATCGACGAGCTCGAGTGACAGCTCGAGCCGCTCGCACTCCTCGGCATCGACCGTGAGCGCGATGCGTGCGCTCCTCGCCTCCACCACCAATTGCAACAGGCGCGGCGCAAGCTCAGCCAGCACACGGTCGCGCTGCGCGTATTCGTAGCGCGGGAAAAGCGCCGACAGCTTGACCGAGATGCTCGGGGCTTGCTCTTCGGAGGTCGTCGCGTCGCGATATGCGCCGGCCGTCGCAATCGCCTGGGAATAGGCGGCGCTGTAGCGCACAGCGTCTTCGGCCGTCATCGCGGCCTCGCCCAGCATGTCGTAGGAATAGCGATATTGTCGGTTGTCGCCGTCACGCGAGCGCTCGAGCGCTTCCTGCATCGTGCGCCCCATGACGAACTGGTGGCCCATGATGCGCATCGCCTGCTTGAGCGCTGCTCGCACCACGGGCTCGCCCAGTCGCGTGGCGAGTCTCGCGATCACGCTCGCAGGATTGCTCAGGTCCTCCGCATCGGGTCGCATCAGGCGCCCCGTCAACATCAACCCCCAGGTCGATGCGTTGACGAACACCGAATCGCTGTCGCCGAGGTATTCGGACCAGTTGCCCGCGGCGATCTTGTCGGCAATGAGCCGATCGGCGGTCTCGGCATCCGGGATCCGCAGCAGCGCCTCCGCCAGGCACATCAGGATCACGCCCTCGCGCGATGCCAGGTCGTATTGCTTGAGGAACGCATCGAGGCCACCCTTGCGCGTGCGATTGCGGCGCACCGCATCGATGAGTCCTACCGCCTGGTCGTGGACCCGCGTGCGGACTTCCGGCTCCAACCGCGCGAGCGGCAGGAGCCCGGAGATGCATTCGCGCTCTTCCGCCAGGTACAGGGCGTTGATCGCCGCGGCCAGCGGAGTTTCGAGTGCAGTGCCGGCCGGGCGAACGAAAGCCGGTGCGGTCGGGGCGGGATTGGCCGACATCGGGAAGCGGTCCTCAGGGGTACAGCTGCGAGGGTGCGCATTGTACCAACACGGCGCTAGGCGCGGATTTTCAGCCGCTTTGCCGGAAGCGCCGCACGTAATCGGACAGGATGCGCGCGTGATCGAACGCGAGCTGCGGCGGCTGCCGGGGATCGACGATGACAAACGAGCGGGCGTCGTCACCCGCCACCGGATCGCCGCGCGCGGTCGCCACGTACACGATCCCGACCGTGTGCCCGCGAGGATCGCGCACAGGATCCGAATACACGCCCAGGAGCGGCCCCAGTTCGACTTCCAGACCCGTCTCCTCGCGCGCCTCGCGAATCGCGGCCTGCTCGACGGTTTCGCCGACGTCGACGAAGCCGCCCGGGATTGCCCAGCCCAGCGGCTCGTTGCGCCGCTCGATCAGTACGATCGGCCGCCCGGGCCGGTCGAGGAGCTCGATGATGGCGTCGGCGGCGACGAGCGGCGTGACGGGTCGAGTCATGGCGATGTCTTAGCAGGAAACGCGCGCAGAACCAACGCCAGCATCTGGGTGGCGCCGCATTTGGGGGAGGTCCAATACGACGCCCCTCGTCAACCAGTTGGGTCAGCGCGCGTTCATCATGGGAGGGCCAGACTCCGCTCGGCCGGACCCGTCGCGCACGCCATGATCGACAAGAACTCGGTAATCGCCGCCAATCGCTTCGGCCTGGGCGCCCGCCCTGGCGAGCTCGAGCACATCGGGGCGGATTCGCGCGGCTGGCTCAAGTCGCAGATCGCCCGCTCACCGCCAGCCGCCGTCGAGCTGACGTCCCTCAAGCCGAGCGATGAGATCCTGCGTGCCTTCTTTGCTGCGCGCGAGGAACGCAAGGACCAGCGGGCTGCGGCCAAGGTCGATCCGGTGCAAAAGGCCGGCAACCTGATCCGCGACGCTCTCTTGCCCCACTATCTCGCGCAAGCCGAGGCTCGCGTGCGAGTGGCGGCGCGCACCGAGGTTCCCTTTCACGAGCGGCTGGTGCAGTTCTGGACCAATCACTTCGCAGTCTCGATCGACAAGCCCATCTGTCTCGGGATCGCCGGCGCACTCGAGAACGAGGCGATCCGCCCGCATGTGACCGGCCACTTCGGCGAGTTGTTGCACGCTGTCGAGCAGCACCCGGCGATGCTCGCGTATCTCGACAACCAGAGCTCCGCCGGGCCCGACTCGCAGGTCGCGCGTCTTGCCGCACGGCGCGGCAATGGTCAGCACAAGGTCGGCATCAACGAGAACCTGGCGCGTGAAATCCTCGAGCTGCACACACTCGGCGTCGACGGCGGCTACGCGCAAACCGATGTCACGACCTTCGCCAAGGTATTGACCGGCTGGTCGATCGGTGGAGGCAAGGGCCGGCTGGCGGGTGGCACGGAGGGTCGCTATTTTTTCCGCGAGAATCTGCACCAGCCGGGCGCGCAATTCCTGCTCGGCAAGACCTACGCACAATCCGGCGAAGACCAGGGCCTGGCCGTTCTCAGCGACTTGAGCCGCCATTCCTCGACCGCGCGACACCTCGCCACCAAGCTGGCGCGCCATTTCATCGCCGATGATCCGCCGGCGGAGAGCGTCGAGAAGATTGCCGCCGCGTTTCGCGGCAGCGAGGGTCACCTGCCGACGACCTATCGAGCACTGATCGATTCGCACGCAGCCTGGGAAACCTATCCGCTCAAGTTCAAGGCGCCACAGGACTTCATCTACTCGACCTATCGCGCCTTCGACGTCGTCCCTCCGGAGCAGCGCGCATTGCTCGCGCCGTTCGAGCTCCTCGGGCAGCGGATCTACTCACCGGGTTCGCCCGCGGGCTGGCCCGATACCTCGAAAGACTGGGATGGGTCCGATGCGCTGATGAAGCGGATCGAGTGGTCGGTTGCGGTCGGCGACCGCCTCGCTGCGTCGCGCGCGCCTCTGGTCACAGCCGGACAAGCGCTCGGGCCCGCGCTGTCGCAACACACCGAGGACGCTCTGCATCGCGCGGCCAGCACCTCGCAGGGACTGTCACTCCTGCTGCTCAGTCCGGAATTTCAGCGCCGCTGAGGTGACCACATGCTCACTCGCCGCAATTTCATGCACCGCGCCCTGGCCTGCGGGGTACTGACGCAACTGCCGCGGCTCAGCTTCGCGACCACGGCAGGCGATTCACGATTGGTGTTGGTGATTCTGCGTGGCGCGCTCGACGGGTTGACCGCCGTCCCGCCGTACGGCGACCCGGACTACGCCAATGCAAGGCGCGAGCTGGCGATCCCTCAGCCCGGTGGCGGGGCTGGCGCACTCGCGCTCGATTCGACCTTCGGCCTGCATCCGTCGCTCAAATCGCTCCATCAGCGCTTCCAGGACCGGGAGCTCACGGTGCTGCACGCGGTCGCATCGCCCTACCGTGAGCGTTCGCACTTCGACGGCCAGAATGTGCTGGAAAATGGCACTCCGGCACCGACGGCAGGCACGAGCGGCTGGCTCAATCGCGCCATTGCGGCGCTCCCGCCCGCCGCGCGTGCACCGCACGAACTCGGCCTCGCCCTCGGCCAGAACGTACCCTTGGTACTGCGCGGCGATGAGCGTGTCACCTCGTGGGCGCCATCGCTCCTGCCGGAAGTCGAGCCGGACACACTCGCCCGGCTCGCCGATCTCTACACAGCCGATGCGATCCTTGCGATGCGCCTCAAGGAAGCGACGGCGATCGATGCGCTCGCGGACCAGCAGATGGGAACCGATCGCGCCACGGGCAACGCCGCCGCACGACCGGGCGCGGGCAATGTCGCGCGGCTCAAGCTCATGGCGAGCACCGCCGGAAAATTTCTGGCGGCCGCGGACGGTCCTCGCATCGCCGTGTTCGATGCCACGGGCTGGGACACGCACGCCCAGGAAGGCGCGGCGACTGGTCAACTTGCGCAACGTCTCGAGGGCCTCGATGCGGTGCTCGACACCCTGGCGACTTCGTTGCAGCCGGTGTGGAAGCAAAGTGCGATCGTCGTGGCCACCGAATTCGGCCGCACCGTGGCGCTCAACGGCACACGTGGTACGGACCATGGCACGGGAACCTGCGCCTTGCTGCTGGGCGGTGCGGTGAATGGCGGGCGCGTGATTGCAGACTGGCCGGGACTCGGCAGCCGCAGCCTCTACGAGGGGCGTGATCTGAAACCGACGCTGGATCTGCGGGCCCTGTTCAAGGGCGTATTGCAGCAACACTTCGCCATCAGCACGCGGCAACTCGAAGAGTCGATCTTCCCTGCCAGCTCTGGCTCGCGTCCCGTGCCGGACCTGCTGCGCGCCTGAACCCGCGGCTCGTTGTTTCTGTGATGATCGGCCTCAGTATACTGGGGTCATGGCCACCGAACGTGCCCCGGCTGACGTCTTCGACACCTCGACCGCCAATTTCGCGCGCGACGTCATCGAGCGCTCGCGCAAGGTCACGGTGGCGGTCGACTTCTGGGCGCCGTGGTGCGCGCCCTGCCGTGCCCTCGCTCCAATCCTCGACGACCTCGTGCGCCAGTACGCGGGGCGCTTGCAACTCGCGCGCGTCAACACTGACGCGGAACCAGCGCTCGCGGCGCAATTCGCGATCCGCAGCATTCCGGACGTGCGCATCTTTCGCGACGGCCGCATGGTCGACGGCTTCGTGGGTGTGCAGCCGCTCGCGCGCCTGAAGCCGCTGTTCGACAAGCACGTGACACGCGCCTCGGAAGGCGGACGCGACGAGGCGCGCAATCTCCTGCTCAAGGGTGATGCGCCCGGCGCCGTCGCGATGCTGCGGCAACTGGTCGAAAGGGATCCCGACAATGCCGCGGCACGCATCGATCTCGCGGACGCGCTCACCCGCACTGGCGCGGTCGAAGAGGCGCAGCAGATCCTGGATGCGCTACCGCCCAATCTCGCCACGGACAAGGCGGTCGATGCCGTGCGCGCCCGCATCTACTTCGTGAAGCATGCCGCTCCGGCAGACGCAGTGCCGGCACTACAGGGCAAGGTTGCGGCGGGTACCGCGACTCTCGAGGAGATGCACCGGCTCGCGGCGTTCGAGCTCTTGTTCGGCGATCCCTCACCGGCGCTCGAACTCCTGCTGACGATCATGCGCCGGGATCGCAAGTTCCAGGACGATCTCGGGCGCAAGAGCCTGGTGCAGGCGTTTTACCTGCTTGCGGACGCCGACGAGCGCGTCGCCGAGTATCGCCGGCGCATGACCGCGCTGCTTTATTGAGCCGCAGCGCGTCCATCGGGCTGCCGCCTAGCGCGCCGCCTCTTCTTTCAGCCGTACGGCCAACGGAGTCCCCAGGTAGCGCTCGATCCAGCGCCGCGCAGCGTAGATCAGCGGTGTCAGCAGGATCGCGAGCGCCAGCTTGTAGCCATAGTTGACCGTGCCGACCGCGAGAAAACGCCCCATCGACCAATGCTGGGGGCCGAGCACGAAGGCGATGTACAACACGACGAAACTGTCGACCAGCTGCGAGACGGCCGTCGAGCCCGTGGAACGCAGCCAGATGAAGCGTTCGCCGGTCCAATGGCGGATGCGGTAGAAGAGCGTCACGTCGACGAGTTGACCGATCATGAACGCCGTGACGCTGCCCGCGATGGTCCACATCCCCTGCCCGAAGATCGCTACGAATGCGGCCTGCATGTC
This sequence comes from Steroidobacteraceae bacterium, assembly GCA_035644435.1. GTDB lineage: Bacteria > Pseudomonadota > Gammaproteobacteria > Steroidobacterales > Steroidobacteraceae > DATBVX01. Next base: position 19,025 of record DASQOO010000197.1, read on the forward strand.
CGGCACGCCGCGCCCACTGTTCACAGTGAGCCACCAGTCGGCCGGCGCGAGGTGAATGGCCGCATAGGCTGCCAGGAACGCGTAAACGATGAGCGCCACAGCCAGCCACGAAATAAAACGCACGCCGCGCACGCCGAAGTATTCATTGATGACATCGGTCATCACGAACACCACCGGCCACACGAGCACACCCGCGGTGAAACTCAGCGACCCCTGCTGACCGAACAGGTTGAGTTCGAAGGGCTTGAGACCGAGGGTGCTCTCCAGCGCGAAGATCTTGACGCCGACGAATTCACCGATCAGGGCGTTGGCGAGAAAGAATCCGCTGAGGGCGATGAAGAGACGCGTGGCTCGCTGATCGGTGGGTTCGAGACTCATGCACGCACCCGCGCGGCGCCGGGAATTTCCAGTGTCGCCACCGCCCCGCGCGTGTCGCGACGGTTCTCGAGGCTGAGCGTTCCGCCGTGGCCCTCGGCAATCTGGCGCGAGAGGGCCAGCCCCACGCCGCTCCCGCCCGGCTTGGTGGTGAAGAAAGGCACGAACAGATTGTCGGGATTGGCGATCCCCGGTCCTGAATCGCGCACGGCGATCGCGAGTGTATCGCCACGCCCTTCGGCGACCAGCGTGATGGGCCGCGAGTCATCCCCCTGCGCCTCGACCGCGTTCTTCATCAGGTTGATGAGCGCCTGCTCGAGCTGGTCCTCATCCACGCAGGCTTCGAGATGCTCATCCACTTTCACGTCCACCCGATACGCCGGGTCGAGTGCCGCAACGCGACCCAGGAGCGTGCGCAACTCCACCCAGCGCGCCTTCGGCGGCGGCAGGCGCGCAAGGCGGCTGTATTGCGCCAGAAAGCGGCCGAGGGAATCGGTGCGATCGGCGATGACATCGAGGGCATCGAGCGCGTCGTCCCGGGTGCGCCCGGCGGTGAGCGCCTCCGCCACCAGGTCGCGCAGCGTCTCGGCGAGAGAACGGATCGGCGTCAGTGAGTTGTTGACCTCGTGGCCGATGACTCGAATCAGGCGTTGCCATGCAAGCCGCTCCTCGTCACGCAGCGCCTGGCGCAGGTCCGCGACGATCAGCAGGTGTTGCGCCAGCCCGGACTCGCGGAAGGTACCGTGCGTCACTTGCCAGCGGCCGCCATGACCGGCGACCGAAGCGACGATGCGAGTGCCGCCCGCATCCTCCAGAAATTCCTCCAGTGCCACCTCGGTCGCGCTCCGGCCCATGGCGAAGTCGGGCGGCACGTCGAGCAGGCGCGCCGCGGCGGGATTGGCGAGGCGCAGCTGGTGCGCGCTGTCGAACGCAAACACGGCGACGTCGATCGAGTTGATCAGCTTCTCGAGCAGCGCTGTCGCCTCCATGGCCTTGAGCCGCTGTTCATGGAGCGTGCGGCCGAGATCGTTGATCTCGCCGGCGAGTTCGCCCAACGCATCGCGTCCGCTCGCGCGTCGGCCGCGCACTGTGTAGTCGCCCGCGCGATACGCCTCGATGACGTTGGCGAGGCCACGCAGCGGCTGCACGATGGCCTCGCGCAACAACGCTGCAATCGCTCCAATCACCAGGACCAACACGATCAGCAGACACACGCGCAGGATCTGGCCGAGATGCACCCAGTAGAGCAGCGCCGCACCCAGCAGCATGGCCGGCAGTGCCAGTGCCACGGTGAGGATGGTGATGCGCTGCTCGAATGCGAGCCGGGCGCGCGGCCGGGCTCCCCGCTCAGCCATCCGTCGCGATTCCGAGCTTTTCCATGCGTCGGTACATGGCGCTGCGTGACAGTCCGAGTGCCTGCGCCGCAGCGGTCGCACTGCCCGCATGACGGCGCAATGCGGCGCGAATCAGGGCCCGTTCGGCGTCTTCGAGGCTCATTTCTTCCAGCGCCGGCGGCCCGGCGTCGACCGCACCGAGGCGCAGATCGCCGGCACCCACGATCTCGCTGCCGGCGAGCAGCACGGCGCGCTCGACGACGTTGCGCAGCTCGCGCACGTTGCCGGGCCATGGATATTGCGTCAGGGCACGCAGCGCTTGTGCATCGAAGCCACTCAGCCGACGGCCGTAGCGGCGTGCAGCATCCGCAAGTGCGGCACTCGCCAGCGGCACGATGTCCGCGGTGCGCTGGCGCAACGGCGGCATGTGAATCTCGACGGTGTTGATGCGGAACATCAGGTCCTGGCGGAACTGGCCGCTCGTCACCCGCTGCCCAAGATCGGCGTTGGTCGCGGAAATCAGGCGCACGTCCACGCGGCGCGTTCGCGAAGAGCCGACGGGCTCGAACTGGCCGCTCTCGAGCACGCGCAGGAGCTTGGCCTGCTGCCCGGCGGGAAGATTGCCCACCTCGTCCAGAAACAAAGTGCCGCCATCCGCCAGTTCGAAACGCCCGGTCCGCTCCTGGCGCGCGTCGGTGAATGCGCCCTTCACGTGACCGAACATCTCGCTCTCGAACACGCCGTCGGGCAGCGCCCCGATGTTCACCTCGATGAGTGAACGCTCGCGCCGCGCGGACCAGCCGTGCAGCAGGCGGGCCAGGAGACTCTTGCCGGTGCCGTTTTCGCCGGTGATCAGCACCGGCGCATCGGAATCCGCAACACGCCGCGCCACGGCCAGTGCCTCCTGCATCGTGGGCGACTCAGCGATCACCTCCGGGTCGCCGGCGCCGCGCAGCAACGCGTTTTCGGCTTCGAGCCGCTGGCTGCGCCTGAGCGCCCGGCCGAGCTCGAGCTGATTGCGGATCACGGCGAGCAGACGTTGGTTTTCCCAGGGCTTCTCGATGAAATCGCGCGCGCCGGCACGCATGACTTCGACCGCCACACCGATCGTCGCCCACGCGGTCATGACGATGACCGGCAGGTTCGGATCGACCTGCTTCAGGCGCGCGAGCAGGTCCAGCCCTTCCATGCCCGAAGTCGTATCGCGTGCGTAATTGAGATCGATGAGCGCGGCATCGAAACGCGTCGCCCTGACGGCAGCCAGTGCGCCGGCCGGCGAGCTCGCGAGAGCGACCTCGATGCCTTCCTTGCCCAGCAACAGGCGCAGAGCCGTCAACACATCCTGCTGGTCGTCAGCGACAAGGAGACGTGGCTGCGGGGTCCCCATGGCGCGCAGTCTAGCAGCAGACCCTGGGCAGCTCCGCACCGAGCTGCCCTGCGAGGCCGACCGCGGTCCCTCCTCGCCAGGCAGGTTGGATCAGGTGTGACGCAACGCCGCCCCTGGCTGCAGCGCCAGGGCACGTCGCAGTGGCACCGCGGTTGCGACGGCGATCGCCGTCGTCAGGGTCAGTAACACAATCGAGTAGATGATCGGGTCCTGGAAATTGGTGGCACCGACCGCCTCCCCAATCATGTAGGTCATTGCGGGTGCCAACAGCACGCCCAGCCCTAAGCCGAGACCCAGTTGCCAGCCGGAACGGCGTGCGACCGCGCTGATGATGCCGCCATCCGGTGCACCCAGGGCACGGCGAATGGCAATCTCGCGTGCGCTCTGTGCGACGGAATACGAGAGTACCCCGTAGATGCCCGCGGCCGCGAGCGCGATGGTCACCAGACCGAAAGCCACGAACATGCCACCGAGGATGCGTATGCCGCCCCCCTTGATGGCGCGGGTTTCCGGAATGGTCCGCAGCCAATAGACCGCCAGGTCCGGATCGATCTGCCGCACGGTCTCACGGATCGCGCCGCTGAGGACATGCGGATCGCCATCGGTTCGCAATACGAGGCTGAAGAAGCGATCGGGCTCCTGCAAGAACGGCACGTACACCGCAGGCAGCATCACCTCGGTGCCGAACGGATCGTTGTCGTGGTTGATGTCGCCGACCACTCCGACCACGGTGCGCCACTTGGAGTCGGGCGCCGCCGGATTCATGCGCACCTGCTGACCCAGGGCACTCTTACCCGGCCAGGCGCGGCGGGCGAACGATTCGTTGACGAGCGCTACCGGCAGCGTGTCTTCCTTATCAGTGGCCGAGAAGTCGCGCCCCGCGATCAGCCGTCCGCGCATCGCGGCGAAGAATCCCGACGTCACGTTCACCTGCGAGGTAAACGGATAGTCACTCTGTGATGCATAGGTTCGACCGCGAAGTGCGTACAGCTTGCGATACGCACCGTAGCCGGGCGGCGTGTTGACGATCGTGGCCGCGCTCGCACCGGGAATGGCGCTGGCACGCGATTGCAGTTCCGCGATGAATTGCCGCTGCTTGTCGTGCGGATAAGGGACTTCGGGCAGGCCGATGCGACCGGTCATGAACGGTCGCACATCGACACCCAGATCCTTGTGAGTCGCGGTGATCGCGCCCTTCACCATGATCCCGGCCGATGTGAGCAGCACGCACGAGAGCGCGATCTCCACGACCACGAGTCCACGGATGATGCGGCCGGTGCTGAGACCCGTATCGCGGGTTCCTTCGCGCAGGATGCCGTTGAAGTCGACGCCGGAGACCCGTAACGCCGGGAACAGGCCCGCCGCGACGGTGCTCAGTATGCCGAGCGCGATCGCAAACAGGGCAATGCGCCCGTCGACCGCGAAATTCCACCAGCCGGGAACGCTTTCGAGCTGGGTGATGCTGCGGCCAATGATCTCGAGCCCGACGGCCCCAAGCGTCAAGCCAAGCAGGGACGCGAGAGCGCCGATCACGAGCGACTCCGCCAGCATCTGTAGTGCGAGCCGGCCGCGCCCGGCACCGACCGCGCGACGCACGCCTGCTTCCTGGGTGCGGCCCGTCGCGCGCACCAGCATCAGGCCGGAAACGTTCACGCAGGCGATCACCAGCACCAGGAAAACGCTCGCCAGCAGTGTCTGAAAGAGTTGCATGTCGTTCTGACCGAGTTCCGATCGGGCGATTGGCTCCACGTCGGGCTCCAGCCCGGCATCGGTGTCCGGATGCTGCTTGGCGAGGCGTGCCGCGATGGTCGTCAGCTCGGCCTGCGCCTCATCGATGCTGACTCCCGGCTTCAGGCGTGCGACGACGCGAAAATCGTCCGCCTTGCCACGCGCGAGTTCGGACAGCTTCTCACGCACGGGCACCCACAGATCGGCCACCGGATATTCAATCTTCGAGGGCATCACACCGATGACTGTCGCCGTCTCACCATTCACCTTGAGCGTGCGGCCGATCACCCTCGGATCGAGGTTGTAACGGGTGCGCCACAGGTCGTAGCTCAGAACCACCACCGGCTGCGCGCCGACTATCGCATCGCGCGGCTCGATCACGCGGCCGAACATCGGCTTGAGGCGCGTCTGCCCGAAGAAGGCGCCGGTGACAAAGCCACCGTCGTAGCGCGCCGGCATGCCGTCGCCGCTGACGATTGCTGTGCCCACATATTGGCCGCCAAGGTCCTCGAACTTGGTCTGCGTGGCGCGCCAGTCCTCGAGCATATGCGAGCCGACGAACACATCGTCCGCGTTGTGCACCCGATCGAGGAGCTGGATGCCGACCAGTGAGCGCGGTTCCGGCACCGGGGGCGGCACATACGCGACCGTGTGCACCACGCCGTACATCGTCACGACCACCGCGAGCCCCAGGCTCAGCACGATCGTCGTGAGCGCAGTGAATCCCGGTGTCCTTAGCAGCGAACGCGCGGCGATTCGCAGGTCCTGAATGAATTGCATGGCATTCCTCAGTGGGACAGTGCGTGACGCGGCAACGCCTCTTCATCGACGATCCGGCCGTCGAACAGCGACACTCTCCGCTCGGCGAAATTGGCGTAGCGCGGATCGTGCGTCACCATGCACACGGTCGAGCCGCCCGCGTGCAGGCGGGCGAGCAGCTCCATCACCGCATCGCCATTGCGCGAGTCGAGATTTCCGGTCGGCTCATCGGCGAGCAGGATCGACGGTCGTCCGACCAGCGCCCGTGCCACGGCGACGCGCTGTTGCTGACCGCCCGAGAGCTGCGAGGGATAGTGATTCAATCGATGCGACATGCCGACGCACTCGAGCGCTGCCAGCACTGCGTCGCGGCGCTCGGCGCGCTCCAGGTTGTCGCGGTAGGTGAGCGGCAGCTCGACGTTCTCGTAGACCGAGAGGTCGCCGATCAGGTTGAACGCCTGGAAGATGAAGCCGATCTCGCGGTTGCGAATGCGTGCGCGCTGCTCGGCGCCAAGCCTGCCCACCGGCGTGCCGGAGAGCGCGTACTCGCCCTCGCTGGGACTATCGAGGAGCCCGAGAATCGCGAGCAGGGTCGACTTGCCGCAGCCGGACGGTCCCGAGATGGCGAGGAATTCGCCGGCGCGCACTTCGAGCTGTATGCCCGAGAGCGCGTGTGTCTCAACTTCTTCGGTGTGAAACACCTTCACCACGTTGTTGAGACGGATCAGCATCTTTGCCTCGCTCACGATTCAGCCTCCCAGGTCCGCAATTCGATACACGATGATTCCCAACAGGCTCCACACGATCAGTCCAAGCTGCGCGCAGCCGGTAAAGAGGGTCAGGCAGTAGTTGAGGTCGAAGCACATACGCCCTACTCCACGTTGAGCCGCTCGTAACGTTCGTACTGCGAGACATCGGAGACGATCACGCGCTCGCCCGGCGCGAGGCCAGCGAGAATCACGATCCGGTCCACCGACGCCTTGCCAAACTTGACCGGCACGCGCTGCGCGCGGCCGCTGTCGCCCAGGCGGAACACGCGCGCTTCGGACAATGGCTGCGCACTGACCGGGCGGGCGACCTGCAACACATTCGCGAGCCGTTCGATGTCGATCGTGCCTTCGATCGAGAGGTCAGCCCGTGCACCCATCGGCCATTCGCTCTCCGGCGCAATCTCGACCCGCACGGTACCGTTGTTCACGGCGGGCTCGACACGTTCCACGTGACCCGCGACGACGCCGTTGCGCGTGTCGATGTTCGCCTTCTGACCGATGGCGAGGTCGCGCGCATCGATTTCGGGAATGGCCAGCTCGGCGAGCAGCGAGCCCGGGCGCGCGACGCGCGCGATGCTCGCGCCGAGCGCCAGTTGCTGCCCGCTCTCGACCACCAGGGCCTGCAATACGCCATCGAGTCCCGCGCGCACCAGCAGCGAATCGGCCTGCGCACGACGTCGAATGGCGGTCTGCTCCAGCTGTGCCACGCGCGCCTTCTGCGCCGTGAGCTGCGCGCTCACCGATGACTGCAGTTTGCCGAGCCGCTCCTGTTCGATTTCGAGGCGCACCGCGAGTTGCTCCGCGGTGAGCCGCGAACGTGCGATCTGCAATTCCGAGATCGCATGCTGACCGGCGAGGCGAGCCTCCGCTTCCGCCTGCAGCCGTGCCGATTCGGATTGCGCGCGAGCCTCGGCGATGCGTGCGCGCTGATCGAGCACCTGGCTCTCGAGCTGCACGTGCAAGGACGCCTGCTCAGCGCGCACCGCGTCGCACGCGAGGCTGGCCTCTTCGGCCAGCTGCTGCAGCTCGGGATTGGACAGCTCGACCAGCACGGTGTCGGCGGTGACTTCGGCACCTGGGCGCACCAGCACGCGCTCGACACGACCCTCAGCGGCCGCGGCGATCCAGCGCTGGTCGCGCGGCACCAGTGTTCCGGTTCCACGCACACGTCGCAGCAGGTCGCCACGCGTGACGACATCTACGTAGAGCGTCTTTGCATCCACGCGCGGAGCCATGGGCTCGAACGTAGCGAGCGCCAGGCCGGCCGCCAACACGGCCCCAATCGCAGCCCCGACAATGAGCCAGCGCTTGCGCTTGCGTCGGTCGAGGTCGGTTCGAGGGCGGTCCATCATGCTGGAGTAGCCAAAGCATCCGGCGTGCCAGACCGCTGATGCACGTCTAACTTATTGACGTCACTGGATTCTTCTTGCGAAAAAGATCTCGAGTGCGGGGCGCACGGCGTCGTCCTGTCCCTAGCCCGGGACGCGTAGTCGCGCCTTTGTCCCAGACATGGGACGACTCCACTCTATTATTCTTGCCGCCGCAGCTTCATCAGCCGCCGGCGCTGACGCTTGTCCGGACGGGCCCGCGGACGCGGCGCGAACGCGGCCGCGAGGGCGTGCTGCTCCTTGAAGTGGGCGCGCCGCTCGCTGCTGGCCGCCGTCTCTTCGTAACAGCGTGCCGCCTCAGCGGCAGGTCCGCGCCGGGCTGCGAGCGTCACGACGAGCAACTCGCGAACCAGCGCAGCCTGAGTGATCTCGAGGCGATCGCCAGTCTTGATCGGATGTGCCGGCTTCACGCGCTCGCCATTCACATGCACCTTGCCGCCGGCGACTGCTTCGCCGGCTTGCGCACGGCTCTTGAAAAAACGCGCACACCACAACCACTTGTCGATACGCATGCGCATGAGTTCGGCAGTGGCTTCGACCATGGCAACTCCAATCAGTCCCGTCGCTCAGCCGCTATAATGCGCGACCTTTCCCGGAGAGCGGAATCGCGCGTGAAGGACCAACTGCTCAAACGCCTGGCCGCGGACACCGAACGCCTGCGCGAGCAGGGCCTGTACAAGGTGGAGCGCGTGCTCACTTCTCCGCAGCAGGCGCGGGTACGCGTGGCGGGCGGCGCGGACGTGCTCAACCTGTGCGCCAACAATTACCTCGGGCTGGCCAACCACCCAGTGGTTCGCGAGGCGGCGCAGCGCGCGCTCGATCGCTATGGCTACGGCATGGCATCGGTGCGCTTCATCTGTGGCACGCAGACCATCCACAAGGAACTCGAGGAGCGGCTGAGCCGCTTCCTCGGCACCGAAGATACGATCCTGTATTCCTCGTGCTTCGACGCCAACGGCGGGCTCTTCGAAACGCTGCTCGACGAACAGGATGCCGTGATCAGCGATGCGCTCAACCACGCGAGCATCATCGACGGTATTCGCCTCTGCAAGGCGGAACGGCTGCGCTATGCGAACAGCGATCTCGGCGAACTCGAGAAGCATCTGCAGGCGACGCAGAACCGGCGCACGCGGCTCATCGCGACGGATGGCGTGTTCTCGATGGATGGGACGCTCGCGCGGCTCAAGGAGATCTGCGACCTCGCGGATCGCCATGGCGCACTGGTGATGGTCGACGATTCACACGCCGTCGGCTTCATGGGAGCGCACGGCCGCGGCACGCACGAGCACTGCGGCGTGCTGGGTCGCGTCGATATCCTCACCGGCACGCTGGGCAAGGCGCTCGGCGGCGCCAGCGGCGGTTATACCTCCGGGCGGCGCGAGATCATCGGCTGGCTACGCCAGCGTTCCCGGCCTTATTTGTTCTCCAACAGCATTCCTCCCGTCGTGGCGGCGGCCGGCGTACGGGTGCTCGATCTGCTCGAAGACAGCCCGGAATTCCGCGAACGCCTGTTCGAGAACACAGGCTTCTTCAGGCAACGGCTCACCCAGCTGGGGCTGGATGTCATCCCGGGCGAACATCCCATCATCCCGATCATGCTGGGCGATGCGCGCATCGCGGTCGACATGGCCGATCGACTGCTCGCCGAAGGGGTCTATGTCATCGGGTTTTCTTTCCCGGTCGTGCCCCAAGGTAAGGCACGGATCCGCACCCAGATGTCTGCCGGACTGTCGCGCCAGGATCTGGAGCGCGCCATCGATGCCTTCGAGCGCGTCGCTCGCGCCATGAATCTCATTGAATGAAAGCCTCTCCATGAAAGCACTCGTCAAGTCACGCGCAGAGCCCGGTATCTGGATGGAAGAAATTCCGGAGCCAAGGGTGGGTCACAACGATGTCCTGATCCGGGTCGGCAAGACCTCGATCTGCGGCACCGACATGCATATCTACAACTGGGATGCCTGGGCGCGCCAGACGATCCCGGTACCCATGGCGGTCGGGCACGAATACAGCGGCGAGGTGGTCGAGATCGGCGGCGAAGTGAGCGGCCTCAAGCCCGGCGATCGCGTGTCCGGAGAGGGCCACATCACTTGCGGCTACTGTCGCAACTGTCGTGCGGGTCGCCGGCATTTGTGCCGCAACACTGTGGGCGTGGGCGTCAATCGACCCGGCTGCTTCGCCGAGTACCTGGCGATCCCCGCGGTCAATACTTTCAAGCTGCCGAAGAGTATTGGCGATGACGTCGCGTCGATCCTCGATCCGCTGGGCAACGCGACGCACACGGCGCTGTCGTTCAATCTCGTCGGTGAGGACGTGTTGATCACCGGGGCCGGACCGATCGGCATCATGGCGGCGGCGATCGCTCGTTTCGCTGGCGCGCGCCACGTCGTGATCACGGATCTCAACGATTACCGGCTGGAACTCGCGCGCAAGATGGGCGCGAGCCTGGCACTCAACATCCAGCGCGACAGCCTGGATGGAGCGATGAAAAAACTCGGCATGGAAGAAGGCTTCGATGTCGGCTTCGAGATGTCAGGCAATCCGCAGGCGCTGCGCGAAATGCTGAGGACGATGCATCACGGCGGCAGCATCGCGCTGCTCGGCATTCCGCCCGAGGACACCGCGATCGACTGGAACCAGGTCATCTTCAAGGGCCTGGTGATCAAGGGCATCTACGGCCGCGAGATGTTCGAGACCTGGTACAAGATGTCGAGCATGCTGCAGAGTGGCCTCGACGTGACGCCTGTCATCACCCACCACCTGCCCGCGAACGAATACCGCGAGGCCTTCGAGACCATGAAGACCGGCCGCTCGGGAAAGATCATCCTCGACTGGAAAAGCTAGGTCAGCCCTGCCCTAGTTCGCCTGCAGTACTCCGCAGGGACAATAGGAGTAGAGGTGCTGCGGGTCGTTGAAGCGGGCGAAGCGCGCCGCTTCCCTCTCGAGCGGGTCGAGCGCCTTGCGGATCAGCGCGGGGCGCGGATCACCCCAGCCGAGGCTTGCAGCCAGACGCACACCCCTGGAGCGCAGCTCCAGCGCCAGCAGCTGCGACCAGGTCATCTCGGGCTCGAGGTACTTGGGCTCGAAGTCCTCGCCCAGCTCGGCGCGCTTGGCGGCGGCCTTTATGGCCGCATCGAGATTTCCAAAGTGGTCGACCAGGCCGTGCTCGCGCGCATCGGCGCCCGACCAAACGCGGCCCTGGGCGACGACATCGATCTCGGCGGGCGTCTTGCCGCGCCCGTCCGCCACGTGATCGAGGAACACTTCATACGCGTGGTCGACACCGGACTGCAGGATGTCTCGCGCCCCGGCACCGAGCGAGCGATCGAGACGGAACTCGCCGCTGAGCGCCGTGGTTCCCACGCCATCGACGTGCGCGCCCACTTTCTGCAGCGTGCGCTGGAAGGTCGGAATGGCCGCGATCACGCCGATTGAGCCGGTGATCGTGGTCGGGCTCGCCCAGATCTCGTCGGCACCGGCGCCGATGTAGTAGCCGCCCGATGCAGCAACGCTGCCCATCGAGACAATGACCGGCTTGCCCTCTTCGCGCAGCGCCTTCACTTCGCGGTAGATCTGCTCGGAGGCGAAGACGCTGCCCCCGGGGCTGTCGACGCGCAGCACGATCGCCTTGATGTCATCGTCATAGCGCGCGTCGCGGAGGATTTCCGAGGTCGAGTCGCCACCGATCGAACCGGGCGGCTGCTTGCCGTCGAGAATCTCACCCGCCGCGACCACGACGCCCACCTTGTTCTTGGACCCCGATTTGAGCGCCCGCTCGGAATGCACCACGGCGACATAGTCTTCGAGGCCGATGTTGTGGAAGGCATGCGTCGACTCGTCCTCGCCGACCTCATCCTTCAGCGCATCCTCCACTTCGACGCGGCTCTTGAGCCCCGTGACCAGGCCCTGCGCGAGCGCGACCTTCGCGATATCGCCCTTCGCGCCCTTCACCAATCCCGCCATCTGGTTGGCGTACTGCGCCAGGGCACCGGGTTGCAGCTTGCGCGCGGCAGCCACATCCGCCTGGTAGGCGTTCCACAGCGTATCGAGCCACGCCTGGCTTTCCTCGCGCTCCTCCGGTGACATGTCGTTGCGCGTGTAGCCGTCCGCGAAGCTCTTGTGCGCGCCAGTGCGAAAGACGTTTACGTCCACCGCGAGCTTGTCGAGGGCGTCCTTGAGATACACCCGGTAGTAGTCGTAGCCATCGATGAACACGTAGCCGAGCGGGTCGAGATAGACCTCGTCCGCCTGCGCCGCCAGGTAGTACTGGCTCTGCTCGTAGGCGCTGCCCACGGCGATGATCCTTTTTTTGGAGGTACGAAACTCACGCAAAGCGGCGCCGATGTCCTGGAGTTTCGCGAGACCGCCCCCGCTCATCTTGTCGAGGTCGAGCACCAGGACCTTGACGCGATCGTCCTTGGCGGCCGCCTTGAGCGCGTCGAGCACGTCGCGCAGACGGGTTTCCGGCTCGCCGCCCGCGGCGGCGCGGCCCAGTGCGCGATCGAGTGGATCGCCGCTCAGCTGCTCGACGAGTTGCCCCTCGATGTCGAGCACCAGCGCTGCGCGATGCGGCACGATCGGGATCGAAGAGCGAATCGCGCCCAGCACGAAGCCGAAGATCACGAGCAGGACGATGAGATGCAGGATCTTGCGCAGCGCATCGAGCGCACGCCACAGAAAACGCAATACGCCCTTGATGGTTTCGCCGATCGCCACTTGAGCCTCGTGAGTGCGCGTCAACCCGCGCCGCTGTAGGTGATCTGGTAAATCAGCCCTGCCTGGTCATCCGACACCAGCATCGACCCATCCGGCAGCACCAGCAGATCGACCGGGCGCCCGAGCACACCGTCAGGCTGATTCCAGCCGGTGATGAACGGTTCGTACGAGGTCACCTGGTTGTCCTGCAGACGCACCAGGCTGATCCGGTAGCCCGCGCGCTCTTTGCGGTTCCAGGAGCCATGCTCCGCGATGAAGATCTGGTTGCGGTAGCTCTCCGGAAACTGCGCTCCGGTATAGAACTTCACGCCGAGCGCGGCCACATGGGCACCGAGCTTGCGCGCCGGCGGCGTCGAGCTGCCGCAGTCCCCGAGATTGCCGAATTCCGGATCCTTGATCTCGCCGGCATGGCAGAACGGGAATCCGAAATTGAGACCCGCCTTGGGCGCGTGGTTGAGCTCGTCCGGTGGCGCGTCCTCGCCGAGGTAGTCGCGACCGTTGTCGGTGAACCAAAGCTCGCCCGTGACCGGATGCCATGTCATGCCGACCGAGTTGCGCACGCCGGTCGCGAACACTTCGCGCCCCGTGCCATCGGCATTCATGCGTGTGATGGCGGCGTAGCCCTTCTGATCGCACACGTTGCAGGGCGCGCCGATCGGGATGTAGAGCTTGCCGTCCGGGCCAAACGCGATGTAGCGCCAGCCGTGGTGCCGATCGGTCGGCAGGTCGCCGCGTACGACGACCGGCGGCGGCGGCGAGTCGAGACGACCTTCGATACCGTCGTAGCGCAGGATGCGATGAATCTCGGCGACGTAAAGCGAACCGCCGTGGACGGCGACGCCGTTCGGATTGTTGAGGCCCTGCGCGATCGTGACCACGTCGCGTCGGCCATCGGCGAGCTCCCGCACGGCATAGACCTTGCCTTGCGGCCGTGCACCGACAAAGAGCGTGCCGCGTTCGCCGAGCGCCATGGAACGCGCGCCCTGGATGCCCGCGGCGTAGACCGTCACCTTGAAGCCGGCGGGGGCTTTCAGCGCGGCAAGGATCTTTGC
>DASQOO010000198.1:0-6940 GCA_035644435.1 Steroidobacteraceae bacterium
CAGGCGGTGTCGAAAAAGTTACAACCTAGTCGCACCGCCTCGCGCAATGCGGCACGCGTGCGCGCGTCATCGGAGCCAGTCCAGCCGGCGAGACCCCACATGCCGTAGCCGATCTCGCTCACCTGCCAGCCGAGCCTTCCGAAACGTCGATAGCGCATGACTGTGAGTAGAAGCGTGCCGGACCGGCCCGGTCAAGGGATGAAGCGGTGCGAGGCTTGCGTACGCGTGGCGTTCGATTACCCTACCGTCCGATTTTCCGACCCGACAGGGACACCATGCACACCCGGCTCGTTCATGGCCTGAGCGCAACGCTGCTCCTCGTTTCCGGCTGCTCCTCGATGAATCACGGCGATACAGCAAAAACCACAGCCGACCCCGCCGACCCCCTGCTCGCGCCCTGGAGCGGGCCGTTTGGTGGAGTGCCGCCCTGGGACCAGGGCTCACCCGAACGCTACCAGCAGGGACTCGACGTCGGCCTGCAGGAACGGCGCGCGGAATATGCCGCCATCGTCGGCAACCCGGCCGCGCCGACATTCGACAACACGTTTCTGCCGATCGAGCGTGCGGGACGCACGTACACGCGTGTGCGTCGCATGTTTGCCGTGATGATCAACAACATGAGCACGCCCGAGTACCAGGCGCTCAACAAGGAAGTCGCCCCGAAGCTCGCCGCCGCAGAGGATGAAATCTATTTCGACGCCGGCCTCTTCAAGCGCATCGATACGGTCTACCAGGCACGAGCCGGCGCCGGCCTGACCGCGGAACAGATACGGCTGGTGGAGCGCACCTATGATGACTTCAGGCATTCCGGCGCAATGCTGAGTGCAGCGGATAAGGCGCGCCTCTCGCAGATCAATCAGCAGCTCGCGAGCCTGTTCGCCGAGTTCTCCGACAAGCTGCTGGCGGACGAGGACACCTGGACCGTGCTCGAGAGCAAGGCGGATCTCGCCGGACTTCCCGACTCGACCGTTGCCTCGGCAGCCGAGGCCGCCAGGGAGCGCAAGCTCGACGGCAAGTGGGTCATCGTCAACACGCGCTCCAGCGTCGAGCCCTTCCTCACCTTCTCGACGCGGCGCGACCTGCGCGAGCAGGTCTGGCGCAAGTTCATCAACCGCGGCGACAACGGCGATGCCAACGATACCAACGACACGATCCGCAAGATCGTCAGGCTGCGCGCCGAACGTGCGCAGCTCCTCGGTTACCCGTCGCACGCGCACTGGCGCATGGCGGACACCATGGCGAAAGACCCGGCCAAGGCGCAGGAACTCATGATGCGCGTCTGGCCGGCGGCCGTCGCACGTGTGCACGAAGAAGTCGCAGACATGCAGAAGGTCGCCGACCGCGAAGGCGCGAAGCTCACCATCGAACCCTGGGACTACCGCTTCTACGCCGAGAAAGTGCGCAAGGCCCATTACGACCTCGATCAGGCCGAGATCAAGCCGTACTTCGAGCTCGACCACATGATCCAGGGCGCGTTCTGGTGCGCAGAGCAGCTCTACGGCATCAGCTTCACCGAGGTGACTGGCCAGGTTCCGGTGTTCCATCCGGACGTGCGCGTCTGGGAGGTCAAGGACCAGGCGCCCGGGAAGCACATCGGGCTCTTCTATGGTGACTATTACGCGCGACCCGGCAAGCGATCCGGCGCCTGGGCCTTCCAGTACCAGACGCGCGAGAAGTTCGAGAGCGACGTGCCGCCGATCACCTCGAACAACAACAACTTCGTGAAAGCTGCGCCGGGCGAGCCGGTGCTGATCTCGCTCGACGATGCGCGCACGCTGTTCCACGAATTCGGGCACGCGCTGCACGGACTGCTGTCGGAGGTCAACTATCCGGACCTGGCAGTCACGCCGCGTGACTTCGTCGAGTATCCATCGCAGGTCAACGAGCATTGGGTGCTGACGCGACCGGTGCTCGACAAGTTTGCGCGCCATTACCAGACCGGGGCGCCGATGCCGCAGGCCCTGCTCGACAAGATCAAGGCCTCCGAGAAGTTCAACCAGGGCTTCGCCGTGGTCGAGTACCTCGCCGCGGCGATCGTCGACATGGACATTCATACGCGGCCCGATGGCGAGATCGATCCCGACGCATTCGAGCGCGAGGACCTGGCACGCGTTGGCATGCCGAAGGAGATCGTGCTGCGGCACCGGCTGCCGCAGTTCGCACACCTGTTCAGCAGCGACTCCTATTCGGCCGGCTACTACAGCTATGTATGGTCAGCGGTCATGGACGCCGACACCTGGCAGGCATTCCTCGACACGGGTAATCCATTCGACCAGGCGACGGCTGCGCGCATGCGCGAATACATACTGGCGCCGGGCAACTCCACCGATCGTGCCGAAGCATTCCGCAAGTTCCGTGGCCGCGATCCCGATGTCAACGCGTATCTCGAAGATCACGGCTTTCCGACCGGCAGCAAGTCGACCGCGACCAACTGAGACTCCCCAAGGAGAGTGCGATGGCAACACCAGCGGAAGCGATCGGACCCGATGTGCGCTCACCAGCGTGGAAAGCGATCCTGCTCGCGGGGCTGATCGCGGGCGCGCTCGATATCACTGACGCGTTCATCTGGCGTCGCGCTCTACTACTTCATGAACTACGTGGTGCTGCCGCTATCGGCGTTTCCCGGCGACCCGCACGCTCTCGACACCTTCCCATTGAGCAATGGACTTCTGATCCATGCGTTCGGCGTTGGCGTGCCGATCGCGCTGGTCACGCGCCGCGCGCTTACGAGGTCCGCGTAACGCGGGGAGAGAGTGGCTTCAGGCCCGGGCGAGGAACCAGCCGCTGATGCTGAGGCGCTCACGCGTGGCCGGCAGCACCTCGTGCTCGAAGCGCTCGCTCAGGAACAGCATCAGGTGCCGGTCCTGCGGCAGAAAGTCGCGAACTTCTCTCCGGTTCCCGGCGCGCGCCTCCGCAGTCGAATAGAGTCGTAGCGCGCCGCCGTGCTCGGCGCGCCAGTCCTCGTTGAGGTACAGCACCGCCGACAGCAAGCGCCGCCCGATGCCGCTCAGCCGATCGAAGTGGGGTGCGTAGGAGTGGCCGGGCCGATAGCGTGCGAAGTGCGCTTCGAATTCGAACAACCCAAGCTGCAGTTCGGCATTGAGCGCGCGGCGCAGCGCCTCGAAGTGTTGCCACGTTGCCGCGACGGTCGGCGACTGCCGCTCGTCCAGCCAACAAGTGTCATCGCCGCGAATCTCAGGCCGGACGGCGCGCGCGGCACCGCTGCCCACCGCCGCAGGCTGGAACGCTCCGCGCGTCATCAGGTGCTCGGCCTCGCTGCGCAGGCGCGCCGTCAGTTCGCGCGCCAGGAAGTCCTGGCAGCACGACCATCCCTGCGCAGCGAGATCCGCCGCAATCCTCGCGGAAGGGTTCGAGGCGGGTTGCGGGATCGGGTTCATCCCCGCTGAAAGCGACTGCCGGGACGCGCGCGTTCCCGCGGCACGAGCATCGTTCCGCGGCACACCGGAGCGCCACAGCTGCAGCTGAAGATCTCTTCGACGTCGGGCGGGTCACCGCGCTCGCGCTGGATCTGGTAGTCGTAAGCAAGTTCCTCGCCGGGCTCGATGGTACGTATCGCGTAGATATAGATGCGCTTGCCCTCGATCACCGACTCGCAGTTGGGCTCACAGGAATGGTTGATGAAGCGCGCTTCGTTGCCGCCGACACCGGCGTCGATCACGGTGCTGTCGTCGAGGACAAAGAGGAAGGTGTGATTGTCGTCGGGCCCGCGGCCTTCATAGCGCCGGTCGGCCTCTTCGTGGCTGACGCGCTCGCCCGCGTACTCGATGATTCGCGTGCCCTTGCGGATGCGTCGCAACGCGAATACGCCGCGCCCGTGGACGCGCGAGCGTTCCACCTTGAGGAGCGCAGGCCTCTTGCCGTTGGCGAGCATTCAGACGGCTACCGGCGCCTTGATGGGGGGTTCGTGCTGGTAGTTCACGATCTCGAAGTCCTCGAATTCATAGTCGAACAGCGTCGCCGGGCGACGCTTGATGATGAGCTGCGGCAGCGGGTGCGGCGTGCGCGACAGCTGCAGGTCAGCCTGTTCCAGGTGATTGACGTACAGATGACAGTCACCGCCGGTCCAGATCACGTCGCCGGCAACCAGGTGCGCTTGCTGCGCGAGCATGTGGGTCAGCAGCGCGTAGGAGGCGATATTGAACGGCACGCCGAGAAAAATGTCGGCGCTGCGCTGGTAGACCTGTGCCGAGAGCCGCCCCTGGGCCACGTAGAACTGGAAGAACGCGTGGCATGGCGCCAATGCCATCCGCTCGAGCTCACCCACGTTCCAGGCGCTGACGATGATGCGGCGTGAATTCGGATTGCTGCGCAGCTGCTCGACGACCTGGGTCATCTGGTCGATGTGCCGGCCGTCCGGTGCGACCCAGTCGCGCCATTGCTTGCCATAGATGGGGCCGAGCTCGCCCCTCTCGTCCGCCCACTCATCCCAGATGCTGACGCCATGCTCGTGCAAGTACTTCAGGTTCGTTTCGCCACGCAGGAACCACAGCAGCTCGTGAATGACCGCGCGGGTGTGCACCTTCTTGGTCGTCACCAATGGAAAGCCCTGCGACAGGTCGAAGCGCATCTGGTAGCCGAACACGCTCAGCGTGCCGGTGCCAGTGCGATCGGCCTTGCTCACCCCGTGCTCACGCACGTGGCGCATGAAGTCGAGATACACCCTCATCGATAGTTGCCGGAAGGCTGGCGCCGGCGATACGCCCAGGCGAGGAGCGCTGCGCCGATCAGGATCATCGGGAACGACAGCACCTGCCCGGTCGTCAGCCAGCCCCAGGCGAGGTAGCCCGCTTCGCCCATGTTCTCATCGGGAATGCGCACGAATTCGATCGCGAACCGAAACACTCCATAGAGCACGAGGAACAGTCCTGTGGGCGCGAGCCGCGGGCGCGGTTTCGCCGTGAACAGCCACAGGACCGCGAACAGCACCAGCCCTTCGAGAGCCGCCTCGTAGAGCTGCGAGGCGTGGCGCACCTCGCCGTTGACGATGAACCCCCAGGGAACGTCCGTGATCTTTCCCCACAGCTCGCCATTGATGAAATTTCCAAAGCGCCCCGCGAACAATCCGAGCCCGGGAAGTGGCGCCATGAAATCAAACACGTCCGCAATGGCGCGCCCGCGTCGCTTCGCAAAGATTGCGATCGCGATCAATACGCCGGCGAGGCCGCCGTGGAACGACATGCCGCCCTGCCAGACCTTGAAGATCGCGAGCGGATGGTCCGCGACGATGTCATGCCCATAGACGAGCACCCAACCGAGGCGCCCGCCGAGAATCACGCCGAGCGCCGCAAAAAAAATGAGGTCATCGACATCGTTGGCCTTCCAGGTGGACGCGGGTTGCGCGGCGCGCCGGCGCCCCAGCCACCACCCGGCGATGAACCCGATGAGGTACATGATTCCGTACCAGTGGACCTGGATCGGGCCGTAGCCGAAGAAAGGCCCGATCGAGAATGCCACCGGGTCGAACGCTGGGTACGGGATCATTGCGCCTCAGTCCTGCACTGCACGGCAGAAGTATGCTTTGAGATATCGCGTCTCGGGAATTGCGGGATGCACCGGGTGATCGGGAGCCTGTCCCCCCGATTCGAGCACCTGCACGAAGCGGCTCACGTGCCGCGCCGCTTTCTGGATGGCGCCCAGGAGCTCCTCGCCCGAGAGGTGATACGAACAGGAGCAGGATACCAGCATCCCGTCGCGCGACAGCAGCTGCAGACCGAGCTGGTTGAGCCGGCGATACGCAGCCTGTCCCTTGGGAGCATCCTTGCGACGCTTGATGAAAGCGGGCGGATCGAGCACCACCACATCGAAGCGCTCGCGCGCGGCGTGCAACGCTTCGAGCACCTCGAATGCATCGCCCTTGCGAACATCGAGCTTCACGCCGTTGTCAGCGGCATTCGCCTGGATCCACTCCACTGCCTGGGGCGATGATTCGACGCAGGTGACATCGGTGGCGCCGTGGCGCGCAGCCGCAATGCCCCAGGCGCCGAGATAACTGAAAACGTCGAGCACGCGAGCGCCCGGCACATACTTGAGGAACGTGGCGCGATTGAGCGCCTGGTCGAAGAACCAGCCGGTCTTCTGTCCCTGCGCCAGGGGCACGGAGAAGCGCACCGCATTCTCGGTCAGCTGGACCTTGTCGGGCACGGTTCCAAAAGCCGGCTCGGTATAGGCCGGCAGGCCCTCGAGTTCGCGAGCCCCGCTGTCGTTCTTCCACAGGAGCGCGGTCGGGTGAACGACCTTCTCGAGCGCGGCGGCAATTTCTCCCTTGATGCGTTCCATGCCTGCGGTGCCGATCTGCGCGACGCACACATCTGCATAGCGGTCGATCACCAGGCCAGGCAGCTCATCGGATTCGCCATACACCAGCCGATAGTACGGTTGCTCATGCAGCCGCCGGCGCAGGCTCAGGGCGACCTGGAGCCGGTGGACGAGCAGCGATTTGTCGAGCGGATGTTCGGCATCGCGGCTGACGATGCGTGCGCTGATCAGCGAGCGCGGATTCACGTAGCCGTAGCCGAGAAAGCGATCGCGCTCGCTCACGATGCGTACCTGGTCGCCCGGCGCGAATGCCGTCAGCGGTGTCGCTTCGGTGTCGATCTCATTGCTGAACACCCACAGGTGACCGGCTGTGAGGCGCCGATCCTCGCCGCGCTTCAGGCGCAGTTCCGGGATCGGGGCCGCTGCGGCTGCAGGCTCCGCGCGCATGACGGGTCGAGAGGGCATCGCGTTTCGGGTCGAGCGGGATCGCGTATAGTGGCGCGCATTCTAGCCGAACCGCGCGCCATGCAGCCGACCACTGCCTCTGCCCTCAACCGCCTCGCCCGCGAAACCAGCCCTTACCTGCAACAGCACGCCGCCAATCCGGTGGACTGGTATCCCTGGGGCGAGGAAGCCATGCAGCGCGCGCAACGGGAAAACAAGC
>DASQOO010000199.1:0-5031 GCA_035644435.1 Steroidobacteraceae bacterium
GGGCTGAACTACGGTATCGACTTCACCGGCGGCGTCGCTGTGGAAGTCGCATTCCCGGGTCCGGCCGATCTCGACAAGTCGCGGCACGCGCTCGCCACCGCTGGTTTCCCGGAAGCACAGACTCAGAACTTCGGCACCTCGCGCGACGTGGTGATTCGCCTCGAGCCGCACGCAGGCATGAGCGGCAACGTCATCGGCACGCGGATCATCGAGGCACTCAAGACTGTCGATCCGGGGGTCGAGCTGCGACGCGTCGACGTGGTGGGTCCGCAAGTGGGCGAGGAGCTGCGCCAGAAGGGTTACCTGGCGATGTTGTTCACCTTCATCTTCATCATGGCGTACCTGTGGTTCCGCTTTGAATTCAAGCTGAGCTGCGGCGCGATCCTGGCGGCGTTGCATACGCCGATCATCATCCTGGGATTCTTTGCGGTCACGCGCATGACGTTCGACCTCACCGTGCTCGCGGCGGTGCTGGCAGTGGTTGGCTACCAGATCAACGACACGGTCGTGGTATTCGATCGCGCGCGCGAACGTTTTCCGCTGATGCGCGGCGCGCCACCGGCGGAAGTGCTCGACGCCGCGATCAATCAGACCTTGTCGCGCACGGTCATCACCCACGGTGCGACCTCGATCGTGGTCACGACACTCCTGCTCCTCGGCGGCGAGACATTGCGCGGCTTTGCGACCGCGTTCCTGGTCGGCATCATCGTCGGCACCTACTCGTCGATCTATATCGCCAGCGCATCGGCGCTCGACCTGGGGCTTTCCGCGGCTGACCTGCTGGCGACGCGCAAAGGAAAGGCCCCGGTCGACGATCTCCCGTGAAGGTGCGCACTTCGCGGCTGGATGCGGGTCAGGCGCCGCACGCCGCGATTGCGGGCGTTGAGATGTCACGGTGAACCTGATCGTCTGGGCGGGTTTCCTGGCGCTGTTTTTCGCGCTGCTGTGGCTCGACCTGGGCGTCCTGCATCGCGAAGCCGACGAGCTCAGCGTTCGCCAGGCGCTGAAGGCGAGCCTCGGCTGGATCGTGGTCGCTCTTGGGTTTGCGATGCTCGTCTACGGCCTGTACGAGTATCGCTGGTTCGAGTGGGAGCCCGGAGAGGGTGGCCAGTCGGGCGGGCGCGACGCGATCGTCGCCTTCGTGACCGGGTACGTCCTCGAGTGGTCACTCTCGGTCGACAACATCTTCGTCATCGCGCTGATCTTTTCGTATCTGCGCGTGCCACCGAAATACCAGTACCGCGTACTCTTCTGGGGCATCGTCGGAGCGATCGTGCTGCGTGGCGCGATGATCGCGACTGGCACCGCGCTCATCCATGCCTTCGACTGGATGTTCTACGTCTTCGGCGCGATCCTGCTGCTCTCGGCGCTGCGCATGCTCAGGACCGACGAAGGTCAATTCGATCCGGGACGCAGCCTGATCGTGCGGGCGATGCGGGCAGTCTTTCCGGTCAGTGAGCAGCTCGATGGGCAGCGCTTCTTCAGCCGCACGAGCGGCAAGCTGACGGCGACGCCGCTTTTTGTCGCGTTGCTGCTGGTCGATTTCGCCGACGTGGTGTTCGCGGTCGATTCGATTCCGGCGATCCTGGCGGTGACCCAGGACTCCTTCATCGTGTTCACGTCCAATGCGTTCGCAATTCTCGGGTTGCGCGCACTCTACTTCGCCATCGCCGGGCTGATGGAGCAGTTCCGCTTCGTCAAGTACTCGCTGGTGCTGATTCTCGCGTTCGTCGGCGTGAAGATGACGCTGGCGCTTCACTACCACATCCCAAACCTGATCTCGCTTGCCGTGATCCTGGGAGTGCTGGCAACGGGAGTGCTCACTTCGATGCTGATCAAGCCGCGCAGCGGCGCGTCCCCGGGCGCGCCACCCGGGAATCACAAGAATCGCGACTGATTGCGAGCCCTTACAGACCCTGGCGGGCGAGGACACTCGTGCGCATCGAGAATGTGAAGTACACGATCAGCCCGAACGTCATCCAGATCGCGAAATAGATCCAGGTGTTGCGCCCGAGATGGCTCATCAGCCACAGGCATCCGAGCACGCCCAGGATCGGCACTACCGGCATGAACGGCGTCTTGAACGGACGATGCAGGTCCGGCCGCTTCTTGCGCAGCACGATCACCCCGATGCAAACGGCGACGAAGGCCGCGAGCGTGCCGATGTTGGCCATTTCCGCCACGACACCGATGGGCGCAAAGCCGGCGATGGTGGAGAGGATGGCGCCAGCGCCGACGATCACGGGAATCGGTGTCTTGGTGCGCGGGTGAATATATGAGAACGACTTCGGCATCAGTCCATCGCGCGACATCGCGAGCAGGATGCGCGTCTGGCCGTAGAACACTACCAGCATCACGGTGGTGAGCCCCGCGATGGCACCGAAGGCGATGACGCCGGCAAACGAATTGAATCCCAGGTCGAGCATCGCCTGCGCCACCGGCGAAGGATTGTTAAGCGTGCTGTAGTGAGCGACGCCGGTCAAAAGTCCGGCGACGAGGATGTAGAGGAACGTGCAGATGACGAGCGAGGCGATGATGCCGATGGGCAGGTCACGCTGTGGATTGCGTGCCTCTTCGGCGGCGGTCGACACCGCGTCGAAGCCGATGTAGGCGAAAAAGATCAGCGATGCGCCGTTCATCACGCCGTTGAAGCCGAACGGCATGAAGTTGCTCCAGTTCGAGCTCTTCACGTGACCGAAGGCGACGAAGATGAACAGCACCACGACCGTGAGCTTGATCAGCACGGCAGCTGTGTTCACCCATTTGCTGGCGGTCACGCCGATGCAGAGCAGGACTGTCAACGCCGCGATGATGCCCATTGCCGGCAAGTTGACGAGACCGCCCTGGCCCACGTGGGGTGCCGTTGCGATCACCGCCGGTATCGGTATACCGAGCGCCTGCATGGCGTTGGAGAAATATCCCGACCAACCGATCGCGACCGCGGAGACCGCAATGCCGTACTCCAGCATCAGTGCCCAGCCGATGACCCAGGCGACGATCTCGCCGAGGCCCGCATAGGCATAGCCATACGCGCTGCCGGATCCGCCGACTGCCGCCGCGAGCTCGGCATATGAGAGTGCCGCCAGGGCGCACACGCCACCGGCGACCACGTACGAAAGCACGATCGCGGGTCCCGCCTTGGTGGCGGCAGCGATACCGGTGAGCACGAAAATGCCGGCGCCGATGATGGCACCGATGCCGAGCAGCGTCAGGTCGAATGCGCCGAGCGCGCGCTTCAGACCGGTGTCTGCGTTGCAATCGCCGATCGGCTTGGTTCTGAAGAGACTCATGCGGTCCGCTCCCCGAAGTTTTGCGCCTGGCGGGCGCACAATTCGGCGCAATGTACTCTAGGGTCTGAATGAATGCGAGCAAACCATCGCGTGCGACGCGATGTTCACTGATTGCGTCGAGGGCGTGAACCCCGCGTCAATGCTCGCGCAGTTCTTCAGGAACGTGAGGCGCCAGGCACTCGACCAGTGCCGCGTAAACCTTCGGGGTGCCGGCGATGATATTCCCGCCCTGCTTGTATTCAGAACCGGTCAGCGTGCCGATGATTCCGCCCGCTTCGACAATCAGCAGCGAGCCGGCTGCGGTGTCCCAGGCGTGCAGGCCGATTTCCCAGAAGCCGTCGAGCCGCCCCGCAGCCACGTAGCACAGATCCAGTGCCGCGGATCCAGGACGACGAATGCCCGCGGTCATCGACATCACCGTCTTGAGCATCGCCATGTAGCTGTCGAGCCAGCGCGCATTCTCGCGATAGGGAAAGCCGGTGCCGATAAGTGCACCTTCGAGTTCGCGCTGATTGCTGACTCGGATACGGCGCCCATCCAGGACCGCGCCCGTGCCACGCGAAGCGGTGAAGAGTTCCTGGCGCATCGGGTCATACACCACGGCTTGTTCCAGTCGGCCGCGATGTTCGAGCGCGATCGACACCGCAAAGGTCGGAAACCCGTGCACGAAGTTGGTAGTGCCGTCGAGCGGATCGATGATCCAGACGAATTCGTCCGGGCCACTGCGGCCGCTTTCCTCGGCCAGGAAGCCGTGATCCGGATACGCACGCCGGATGGTGGTGATGATTTCCTGCTCGGCCATGCGATCGATGTCGGTGACAAAGTCATTGCGCCCCTTGCTCGCGACCTTGATCGACGCCAGCCGCGGGAGACTGCGCGTGATGAGGTCGCCGGCCTTGCGCGCGGCGCGCACTGCGATGTTGAGTAAGGGTTGCATGCGGGCGGGCTGGAACTCGATGACACGAGGAGAAATCGAGCCGCTAGAATAGCAGATGCGCTTCGATCATCAGGCCATGATCCGCGCGAACCATGCCAGCAGCCATTCGCATCGTGCTTATCGACACGACTCATCCGGGCAACATCGGAGCGGTCGCACGCGCGCTGAAGAACATGGCGCTCGATGACCTGGCGCTGGTGCGCCCACAGAACTTCCCCAGTGCAGAGGCCACGGCACGAGCTTCGGGTGCTGGTGATCTGCTGCTCCGGGCGCGGGTGTATGCCACTCTCGAGGAGGCAATTGCAGATTGCGGTCTCATCGTCGGGGCGACCGCGCGACCGCGCATGCAGCACTTCGACGCGCTCGCGCCACGTGAGGCGGCGCCACGCGTCATCGCCGCCGCGCACGAGTCGCGGGTTGCGGTCCTGTTCGGCTCGGAGCGGGTCGGGCTCACCAACGAAGAGCTGGCCCATTGCAACTGGCTGATCCGGATACCCGCCAGTCCTGAGTACGAATCGTTGAATCTCGCCATGGCAGTGCAGATCGTCGCGTACGAACTGCATATGGCGCGAGGCGCCGCACTGCCGGTGCAACCACGGGACACGCCACTCGCCACGGCAAGCGAAATGGAACGCCTGCGCGCGCACTTCGAGGATGTGATGACCGAGGTCGGTTTCGCTGACCGCACGCAGGCAGGGACGCATCTCATGAGCCGCATCCGCAGAGTCCTCACGCGCGCTGAGCTCGATCAGAACGAAGTGAACATCCTGCGCGGGCTCCTCACCGCCATTCAGGGCAAGCGAC
>DASQOO010000200.1:0-15740 GCA_035644435.1 Steroidobacteraceae bacterium
CAATCCGGTGCTACAGTGCTGCATGGCTGACCTCCGTCACGATTTCTGTGCCGCGCGCACAGTGCGGCTCTGGCCCCAACAGGCTAACCCGCGTTCACGACGGAGGTTGGCCTCGCCCGACGGAAGTCATGGTGTCTAGGCCCGCTACGGCGTCTCGCGTGCCGAAAGCAGCAACGGCTTGTCGCCCGTCTTGGGAATCGCCAGCCGCGCCAGAGTGACGGAGCGGCCTGAGAGTCTGGCCGTGCAGGCAGCGCTGGCGAGCACTGCGCCGGTCTTGGGATCCGTGGCGAAGAAGGTGTAGCGCATGTAATCCGAATACGCTGCCGTCACCGGATCGCGTTCTCGTGCGGATCTGCCCGCGGCCGGAGGCACGATGCGTACCTTCGTCACGGGTCCGTAGGTTGTGGTGAAGCTCTGCACGAATGCCTGCGCGCAGGCAGCGAAAGCCGGTTCGACCGGATCGGCGTCCGCGAGCGGCGCAGCCGTGAGCGCTATTGCAGCGAGGAAGGCGGAGCGAGTGCGTGTCGTCATCTGGTTCTCCTGAGAAGTGCAAGGCCGATGTGTCAGCGTCGATTGCAATCTAGGAGCACAGCTGAAGATCGACAATTGATCATTTCTTGAGCAGCGAGCGATTCTGCTCACGTATCGAGGCGAAATTCTCCGAGCAGCCACTGCTTGAGCGCGTGCACTTCGCGACGCGCCGCGTCCTCGGAGCGATGCAGGAGAAAATAGCTCTCGCCGCTGTCGAGTTCGGCGGCGAACAGGCGCACCAGCGCGCCGCTGGCGAAGCGCTCCCGGCCCAGTGGCGCCGAGACGAGTGCGATGCCCAGCCCTTTCTCAGCAGCCTCCGCGGCAGCGAACATCGTGTCGACGCGCACCAGCTTGCCTGGACGCAGCGTTTCGATTCCGTGCACTTGTGCCCAGCGCTCCCAGCCATCGCGTCGCGCCTCGTGCACGATCAGCGTCTGGCCACTCAGGTCGGCGAAAGCCCGAACGGCAATACGCTCGAGGAGCGCCGGAGCGCATGCGGGCGTGAAACGCTGGGAGAACAAGCGGTCGGCCTCGAGCCCGTCCCATGGACCGGTACCCACGACTATGGACAGATCGGCGTCGGACGCGTGCGAACGCAGCGGTGACAAGACGGTGTCGAGCTCGATGTCCGTTTCCGGGGTGGCCTCGAGGAATGTCCGCAGGCGCGGCAATAACAGCTCGCTGGCAAAGAACGGTGGCACATGCAGTCGCGCGAGAGCGCGCCCGCAACGAACCTGCAGCTGCTCGGTCACCGATTCCAGGCGCCGGAACAGCGCGTCGATCTGGGCGAAATAGGCCGCACCGGCTGCGGTCAGCGTGAGTCCGCGTGTTCCGCGCACGAACAACGACACGCCCAGCTGCTCTTCGAGAGTGCGGATCTGGTGACTGACGGCCGAAGGTGTAATGAACAGCGCTTCGGCCGCAGCCTTGAAGCTGAGGCGCGTGGCGGCAATGTGAAAAGTCTTCAGGAACTTCAGTGAAGGTAAGCGCACTGCCCGGTGTCTGCTGCATGACGGCCTCTCGCCCTGCATGAAGCAAGTGATGTGCCAGCGCGGAAGTGCTTGAATCCACGTTGAGACCCGCCTGCCCGTGAGCAAAGCCCGTGCAGCGGGGCCCGGCGGTGCGCGTTGCTGGTGCATCGCCGGGAGGATGAACGCAGTGCTTGCCGCGCGTGTCTGATATCTGCAGTCTTACGCGACTTGCCGAGGGGTTGATCGACTCAACATGGCTACGAGCCGACGCGCCCGGCGCCTGCGACGCATCCTCCTGATCGCTGCAATCATCGCGATCGTGGCGGATGGTCTTTTCATTCTTTACCTGGATCGCATCGTTACGCCGCAGTTCGAAGGACGGCGTTGGACACTGCCTGCCCAGGTCTTCGCTCAGCCTCTCGAGCTCTACGCCGGCCTGCCAATGCCGGCTGACGCACTCGAGCAGGAGCTGGTCCGGTTGCATTACACGCCGGTCGACAACCTCGCGCGGCCTGGCACCTACCATCGTCGCGGTTCACGCATCGATATCGCGACGCGCCGGGTGCAATTCGCGGAAGAGGTTCGCGAGGCGGGAACCGTCAGCGTCCTGACCGGTGGCGGCAGCATCCAGCGGCTGCTCGACAGCGGCGGTGCGGATGTGCCGCTGTTTCGTCTCGATCCGCTCCTGATCGGCAGCATCTTTCCGATCCACGGCGAGGACCGGATCGTCGTCTCACCCGCGGAAGTCCCATCACTTCTACCTGCGGCGCTGAAAGTGGTCGAGGATCGCAAGTTCGACCGCCACCACGGCGTCGATCCCGAGGCAATCGCGCGGGCGGCCTGGGT
This sequence comes from Steroidobacteraceae bacterium, assembly GCA_035644435.1. GTDB lineage: Bacteria > Pseudomonadota > Gammaproteobacteria > Steroidobacterales > Steroidobacteraceae > DATBVX01. Next base: position 2,349 of record DASQOO010000200.1, read on the forward strand.
CAACTTGCGCTCCGGTTCGATCGAGCAGGGCGGCAGCACGCTCACCCAGCAGCTGGTGCGCAGCTATTTCCTCGACGACCGCCAGACGCTGTGGCGCAAGATCAAGGAAGCCCTGATGGCGATCATTCTCGAGGCCCGCTTCGACAAGGCGGATCTCATGAACGCCTATATCAACGAGATCTACCTGGGGCAGGACGGCGAGCGCGCGATTCACGGCTTCGGGCTCGCGAGCCGTTTCTACTTCGGCAAGCCCCTCGATGAGCTCGACCTGCACGAGATCGCATTGCTGGTGGCCGTGGTGCGCGGCCCGTCGTACTACGATCCCCGCTTGCACGCAGACCGGGCACGTGCTCGCCGCGACCTGGTGCTGCGCCAGCTGGCGCATTTCGAGGCCATCACGGAACAGCAGGCACAGGACGCCGTCGCGCTTCCCCTCGGCGTCACGACGCGCGTCACCTCGGGCTACTATCCCGCGTATCTCGACTTCGTGCGCCGGACTTTGCGGCGTGACTATCACGAGGAGGATCTGACCGAGGCGGGCCTCAAGGTGTACACGAGCCTCGATCCGCGGGTGCAGGCAACCGGCGAACAGGCTCTCAACGATGAGCTCACGCGTCTCGACCGGCTGCGCAAGACCAAGGACGGTGTACAGCTCGAGGGTGCTATCGTCGTGACGGCGCCGCAGAGCGGCGACGTGATCGCCGTGATCGGGGGCCGGCAGGTGGGATTTGACGGCTTCAATCGCGCGCTGGATGCGCGCCGTTCGATCGGCTCACTTGCCAAGCCGATGGTGTATCTCGCCGCGCTGGAAACCGGGCGCTACAACGCGGCGACGATCGTGCTCGACGAACCCATCGAGGTGAAGCTCGCGCGCGGCAAGGTGTGGAAGCCGGAGAACTTCACCCAGGAGACCTATGGGCCGGTGCCGCTCACGCATGCGCTCGCCGATTCGCTCAACCTCGCGACCGTGCATGTCGGCCTCGATGTCGGGGTGAAGAACATTGCCGACACGTTCGTGCGCCTGGGCCTCGAGCAGAGGCCCGATCCCAATCCCGCCCTGATTCTCGGCTCACTGGACCTGGCGCCCCTCGAGGTGGCTCAGATCTTCAACAGTCTCGCCAACGGCGGCTTTCGCACTCCACTGCGAGCGGTACGCATCGTCATCGGTGCTGACGGCACTGCCCTCAAGGCGTTCCCGTTGCAGATCACACCGGTCGCCGATTCGGCGACGGTCTACCAACTCAACCGCATGCTGACCAAGGTGACGCAGCGGGGCACCGGCCGGGCGGTCTACTCGCGCCTGTCGCCGGACATCGTCGTGGCCGGAAAAACCGGCACTTCGTCCGAGTTCCGTGACAGCTGGTTCGCGGGTTTCACTGGCAGCCATCTTGCCGTCGTCTGGGTCGGTTACGACGACAATCGACCGACCGGGCTCACCGGCGCTGCCGGCGCTCTCAGCATCTGGTCGAACCTGATGCGGCGGCTTCCGATCACTTCATGGGACGCGCCACTGCCCGAATCGCTGCGCGAAACCTGGATCGAGTACGACACCGGCCTCGAGACGCGGCCGACCTGCTCGGAAGATGTGGTCTCGATAGCGGTGCCGAGCGAGACGGTGCTGCCCGCAAAGCCCGGTTGCATCGAGGGCGCGTTCAGTGACTTCGCCACACGCGCGAAACAGTGGCTGAAAGGTATCATTCACTGATGCGAGCGTTGCCCCCGCTGATCCTGGCGATCATCCTGTCTGCCTGTCGGCTTCCCAACCCGTACTCTGCGCCCTCGAAGCCGCAACCCGCACCGCCCGGCGGAGGAGCACCGACGCTTCCAGCTCCACCGCCCGAGCAGCTTCCCCCGCCGGTCGAAAGGCAACCAGAACCCGAGGCCGTGCCTTCGCCGCAGCCGCCGCGCAGCTACGAACTCGGGGCGGCGGCACGTTCGCTGGTCGACCAGGCGCACGCACAGTCGGCGGCTGGCAACTTCCCGGTGGCAGCAGGTTCGATCGAGCGCGCGCTGCGCATCGAGCCCAACAATCCGCTGCTCTGGATCGAGCTCGGACAAGTGCGGCTCGCCGAGTCCAACTACGAGCAGGGCGAGAACCTCGGCCGCAAGGCGCTGTCGCTCGCGACCGGCGATCCGAAGACGCAGTCCTCGGCGTGGCGACTGATTGCCTACGCGTTGCAGGGACGGGGACGCGGGCCGGAGGCGAGGGAGGCCCAGGCGCGCGCCGACGAGCTGGCGACGCACTGACAGATTCCCGATGCAGGTCGACGTTACCCTCACGCGCGAGGACTGGTACGCCTACGCCCGGTATGTCGCGGCGCGCATGAGCGTGCATCGCCGACGATGGTGGGTTACGTCGCTCGCCGTGTCGGCTGCAATCGCGGTTGCGCTTGTAGTCCAGAGCACGTTCAGTGGCTGGCATTTCGACGCGCCAACCGCACTCATCGTCATCGTGCTCATTTACGCAGCTCTGTGGGGTACTGCGCAGCTGCAGCGACGCTCCACCCCGGTCCCCGACGCGTGGCTCGGCCGCAAGATCTACGAGTTCGGCCCGGATGGGCTGGTGATGCAGGGTTCGAAGAGCGTCGCGCGTTTCGATTGGAACGCGATCAGCAAAGTGGAGGAGACCGAAAGTCACCTCATCCTCATGCTCGATCAGTTGAGCGGACTCGTCATTCCCAAGCGGGATCTCGCGGGCGCCGACCAGGTCGAGGTCCTCAAAGCCGAGATTGCGCGGTTCATGACCTCCGCCAGCCCGAGTCAGCTGCCAGATCAAGGCTCGATTGCGCCACAGGCAGAGGGCACACCCGCAACGGCGGCGCGTCCGTTGGGTCGAGCGCCGTTTCTCAGTAACTGTATCGGTGGACTGCGGCTGGTGGCGTTTCGCAGCGTCGATGCGAATCAATTCGCTCCTTCAGCGCGCCAGGCGCTCCTGTTCGCGCTCATCGCGGTGCTGCTCTGGATCGGATTCGACCGTGTCGTGGCTGACGACGGTGCATTCTTCAGCAGCTACGGACTGCTCGAGGTCGGATGGCTCGCATTGGTCGCCCTCGCGACCTTCGTGTTGTTCACGCCTACTGCGTATGGCGTGGCATCGCTCAGTCGCTCGCTGACCGCGTGCGCGAGCGCGCTGCCGGTGCTGACGCTGGCCGCACTGTTGCTCGATTACGCCGCGCAGGATTCGCGGCTCGCCAGGTGGGTTGGTCTGATCGTGCTCGCCGGAGCCGCAATCTACTTGGTTCGCGCCAAGGTGCGCGTTGGCGGCGAGCCAAGGGCAATCGCGCTCGCTGGTTCTGTGGCGGTCGTGCTGATCACGTCCTGGGCCTACGCGGCGACGGTATCGGTCCGGCCGCAGTTCTGGTACTCGGCGGATGAACCGGGTGACGACTCGACCGACTGGGCAGCGGCCGAAGAGCAAATGTACCGCCAGCCGGAGCTGATCGATCGCGCCCTGGAGACGTTGGCGCCGCAGGACCCCGCACGGATCGACAGCTATTTCCTCGGCTTCGCGGGCGATGGCGATCAGGAGGTGTTTGCCAGGGAAGTGGGCTTCGCGCGCCTTGCGCTCGAGAAGCGCTTCGACCTGGACCGGCACGAGGTGATCCTGGCGAACTCGCCGGAGCCGAAACAGGACGCATTGCTCGCCAGTTCGTCGGCCCTGCGGCGCGTTCTTGCCGGGCTGGGCCGCAAAATGGATATCGCCAATGACGTGCTGCTGCTCTACGTCACTTCCCATGGTTCGGAGGATGGCTCGGTGGCCGTCAGTCAGGCGGGGATGCCGTTCAATGACCTGTACGCTGACGATCTGAAGGCGGCACTCGATGCCGCACACATTCAATGGCGGATCCTCATCATCTCCGCGTGCTATTCGGGGAGCTTCATCGAGCCGCTCGAGAACGAGCAGACGATCATTTTCACGGCCGCCCGCGCCGATCGAACCTCTTTTGGCTGCAGCGATGAGCGCGAGCTCACGTACTTCGGCGAGGCGTTGTTTCGCGATGCGCTGCCCGCTTCCGACTCGCTGCTGGACGCCTTCGCGCGCACGCAGGCGATCATCGCCGGCCGTGAGAAGAGTGAAGGGCTTACACCCTCAGAGCCGCAGCTCTACGTCGGAGCGCGCATGCGATCTAAGCTGAAAGCCCTCGGCATCGCGCCCAAGAGCTGAGCTAAGCGGCTCTATCCCGCCGCAGCCGCTGCTTCGCGCTGACTGGTGGTCAGCTCTTTGAGGCAGTCCTCGACGATCTGCAGGCCTTCATCGACAATGGCATCGCTCGCGGTGAGAGGCGCCAGGAAACGGATCACGTTGCTGCGGACCCCGCAGGACAGAAGGATCAGCCCTTTTCGCCCGGCTGACTGGGTGAGCGCCTTGGTGAGATCGGCGTCCGGCGCGTTCGCGTCCCGGTTGCGCACCAGTTCCATCGACACCATCGCGCCCAGGCCACGCACGTCGCCGATGCACGGCATCCGCAGTTGCAGCGCTTTGAGCCGCGACACCATGCGATCGCCGATCTGGCGCGCGCGCTCCAGCAGGTTTTCGTGGCGAATCACTTCGAGTATGGCGAGCCCCGCTGCGCAGCCCAGCGGTGAGCCAGCGAACGTACCACCCAATCCTCCGGGCGGCGGTGCATCCATGATCGGCGCTTTGCCGACGACAGCGGATAGCGGCACGCCGCCCGCCAGGCTCTTGGCAACGGTCATGAGATCCGGCTCGACGCCCGAGTGTTCGATCGCGAACATCTTCCCGGTGCGCCCGAAACCCGTCTGGATCTCATCGGCAATCAGCATGATTCCGTGGCTGTCGCACAGCTGACGGAGCTTCTGCAGGAATACGGGCGGCGCAATGTAGAACCCGCCTTCGCCGAGAACCGGCTCGATGATGATCGCAGCGACGCGCGCCGGGTCCACGTCGGCCTTGAACAGCTGATCGAGTGCGCGAAACGAATCTTCCGGCGTGACGCCGTGATACCCGATCGGGAACGGCACGTGGAAGATCTCGGGCGGCATCGGACCGAAGCCTGCCTTGTAGGGTTGCACCTTGCCGGTGAGACCGATGCACATCAGCGTGCGCCCGTGAAAGCTGCCGCTGAAGGCAATGACCGCGGAGCGGTTGGTGTGAAAGCGCGCGATCTTGACCGCGTTCTCCACCGCCTCGGCGCCGGTCGAGAGAAAGATCGTCTTCTTGGGAGTCGAGCCTGGCGCGAGAGAGTTCAGCCGTTCGGCCAGTGCGATGTAGGTCTCATACGGCGTCACCTGGAAACACGCGTGCGACAGCCGCGTGAGCTGCTCCGCCACGGCAGCCTGCATCTTGGGGTGCACATGGCCGGTGTTGAGGACCGCGATGCCGCTGGCGAAATCGATGTACCTGCGTCCTTCGACGTCCCACAGCTCCGCGTTGCGGGCGTGATCCGCATACACGGCAAGCAGATTCGAAACGCCCCGCGGCACGGCGTTCGCCCTGCGGCGATGCAGCGCTTCGTTGGTGGTAGCGGCAGGTGCGGAAGCGGGGTTGTTCGAGGTGGGTGTCGTCATCTGTGATCCATATCGCGGGATGCCCGCCGTTCGGGGGCGCACATCCTACAATGAGCCAGCCAATTGGTCATAACGTGACCGCCGTAGGGTGAATGCTGAGACCTGCGGCGTGGCGGGAAAACCCCAGTGCTGACATGGTCCTGCAACTGTAACGGCTACGCCGCAGCGCATGGACCCAGGCACTCAGACCCTACGATCGCCCGAGGTCGAACCGTCACCGGACCGAGATCCGGGGCCGCGGCGCGCCCGTAGTTACCGCCTTTCACTGGGCGCCTGGCTGGCACTCGGTCTGATGGCCATCATGGTCGTGTGTCTCACCGGCAACGTGCTCGTCCAGCGCAGCACCCGGCTCGCCACACAGAATGCTGCGCGTGTGCAGGAGGAGCTCGAGCCGCTGGCGCATCGGGCGCGCACACTCGCGGACGCCATCGGCGGATTCGACCGCGCCGTTCTCACCTACCTCAAGCCGGGCTCGCGTCCGGACCGCGCCGCGCTCGAGAGCGCGCGCGCGGCGTTGCAGTCCGCGTTGACCGAGCACGAGGAGCGCCTGCGACCACAGGCAGGCATCGATCCAGGCGCTGATCTGCCGAACGCTCTCACTGAGCATGAAAGTGCGGGCGTCGTCCTGATGGATCAATTCGATCGCCGCGCCGAGCTGCTCGCTTCCTGCTGGTCACTGATGGACGCTCTCGGCCAGCGAGTCGGATCGGCTGGTGCAAGTGGCTTGCTGGTCGGCGACAACGTGATGGCACGCCGCTCGCTGTCCGAGCTGGGCCAGGCATTGGACGCCGTGCGCGACAGCCTGACCGCGCAGCTCGCGCAGCCCACGATCCGCAACGTCACCGAAGGAGCCAAGCGCGAAGTCGCCTTCCGGCGCAAGCTCGCCGAGCATGCCGATGAACTCAAGCGCTCACCCGGTGTCGCGTGGTTCGATCTCGTGCAAGGTGACTTCGAGGATGCCACGCGGCTGCACCGTGCGGCGCGCAAGCTCGATACCGAGCTCGAATCCAGTCGACGCAATTTCGCCGCGGCGGGTGCAGCCTTGGTAGAACAGGTGCGGGTGACCTTCGAAGAGCCGGCGCTGCGCGCGCTGGCTGCCTCGGCTGGCGAAGCCCGCGCGACGGCGCAGGATGCCGAGCGCATGATCGCATTCGTCAGCATGGCGGTGCTCGGCGTGATCCTGCTGGTTACGGCGGCCACGCTCTACGGCATCACGCTTCCCGCCAAGCGACTGACCGCCGCGACGCGCCGACTGGCGGCCGGTGCATTGACGACGCGAGTACCCCCGGGTGGCGTGCGCGAGCTCGACGAGCTCGCCGGCGCCTTCAACCACATGGCTTCCGAGCTCGCGAGCGCCGAACGGGCGGTTCGTTCCAACCAGGCGGAGCTTGAGGATCGCGTCGCGCGTCGCACGCGTCAGCTCAAGCATCTCGCCAACCACGACCCGCTGACCTCGCTTCCCAATCGACGGCACCTCTTCATGCATCTCAACGCGGCGCTCAGCAATGCTGCGGAGAAGGGACAGCAGCTCACAGTGCTGTTCGTCGACCTCGACAACTTCAAGATGATCAATGACAGCCTTGGGCACGAATTCGGCGACCGCGTACTGAAGGTGATTGGCGAGCGGCTGCGCGCCGCAGCGGGCGAGAATGGTTTCGTGGCGCGACTCGGTGGCGATGAGTTCACGCTGCTGCTCGAGGGCGGCGGCACGCCCGAAGAAGTCGAGCGACGCACACAGCAGATGGTGCTGGAGTTTCACCGGCCGGTCAGCGTCGGGCAGCGCGAGCTCCTGATCGGGATGAGTCTCGGCGCCGCGATATTCCCCAATCACGCTCGCGACGTGGCCGCGCTGCTGCGGGCCGCGGACGCCGCGTTATTTCGCGCCAAGGAGCTCGGTCGCAACCGGGCGTGCGTGTACAGCCCGGAACTCCTGGTCTCCGCCAGCAGCCGCTTCCAGGTCGAGCAGGCGCTGCGCCGCGCGGTCGACGAAGACAACCTGACACTGCATTTCCAGCCACAGGTCTCGCTGCTGACACTTGAGACCACGGCGGTCGAGGCGTTATTGCGCTGGCGCCAGGTGAACGGTCGGGTGATCGCCGCCGCGGAATTCCTCGCGATCGCCGAACAGTCCGGGCTCATCGTGGAGATGAGCGGTTGGGTCATGCGCCAGGCGGCCCAGGCGGCGCACCTCTGGCGGCGCAGCGGCTGGCCGAATGCCAAAGTGGCGTTGAACGTCTGTTCACAGCAATTTCTCGCGGGTGATTTTGTCAACTCGGTGGAACGCCTGCTGGCGACGCACCGGCTCGATCCGGCGTGCCTCGAACTCGAGCTCACCGAAACGATGCTTCAGACCGGAGCCGTCACCGTCGATGCACTCAAAGGGCTACGCTCTCTGGGCGTCGCCATTGCACTGGACGACTTCGGCACTGGCTATTCGTCGCTGACCTCGCTCGAGAAGCTGCCCTTGAACCGCGTCAAGCTGGATCGCAGCCTGATTGCCGAGGTGGATACGAATTCGCGCTCTGCTGCCATCGTGCGCTCGATCATCACGCTGTGTCGGAGCCTCGGCCTGCAGGTCACGGCCGAGGGTGTCGAACGGCCCGCTCAGCTCGACTTCCTCACGGGTTGTGGCGACGTCAACGTGCAGGGCTACTACGTCGAACGACCGACCGTGGCTTCCGAAGTGCTCAAGCTGGTTGCCGGAACGCAGCAGCGCATGTCGCTGCTCCTGGGACTCGCCGACGGCGTGCGCTTGCAGGGCGAGGATGACGACGCTCCTGCAGTGGTCTCCATGCTGCCGCGACGTCGTTAGGGAAGCTCTGCACCTTGGCCTTCGCCCTGTAGAATAGCCGCCTTCACCGGCTGTTCCAGGCGAGATTCACGTGGCTGAAGGCTCTCCCGCGTCACCGATCGAGTGCGACGTCGTGATCGTCGGCGCAGGACCGTGCGGGCTGTTCCAGGTCTTCGAGCTCGGGCTGCTCGGGATCGCGGCGCACGTCGTCGACTCGCTCGCCCATCCCGGCGGTCAATGCACCGAGCTCTATCCCGACAAGCCGATCTACGACATTCCGGCGTTGCCGGTGTGCAGCGCCCAGGAACTCGTCGACCGGCTGCTGCAGCAGATCAAGCCGTTTCACGCGACCTTTCACCTCGGACAGGAGGTCACAGAGGTCAGCAAGCGCAGCGAGCAGCGCTTCTGGGTGCGCACTGCGGCTGACACTACGTTTCTCACGCGCACCATCGTCATTGCGGGCGGCGTCGGTTCGTTTCAGCCGAGACGCCTGGGCCTCGAAGGCGCGGAGCCTTTCGAAGGGCGCCAGATTCACTACCGCATCAAGAGCGCCGCGGCGTTTCATGGCAAGGACCTGGTGGTTTTTGGCGGCGGGGATTCGGCGCTCGACTGGGTCCTAGACCTGTGCGGTAAGGCGCGCAGCCTTACCCTGGTGCATCGGCGCGCGGAATTTCGTGCCGCCCCGGCCTCGGTCGCGAAGATGCGCGAGCTCGTTGCCGCGGGGCGCATGCGCTATGTCGAGGGGCTGGCCGAGAAACTTTCGACCACCGCGGGCACTCTGACGGGTGTAGTGATCACCGGCAACGATGGTGCGCGCCACGAGCTCGGCGCCGAGCAGTTGCTGGCGTTCTTTGGACTGCATCCGAAGCTCGGACCGATTGCGCAGTGGGGCCTGGAAATCGACAAGCGGGCCATACGCGTCGATACGGAGAAATTCCAGACCAGTGTGCCGGGCATCTTCGCGGTCGGGGATATCAATCATTATCCGGGGAAGAAGAAGCTGATCCTGAGCGGGTTCCATGAAGCGGCGCTGGCGGCGTTCGGCATCCAGCATCATCTGTTTCCGGAAAAGAAGCAGTTTCTGCAGTACACGACCACCAGTCCCATCCTGCAGAAACGTCTGGGTGTCACGGGCAACTAGAGGTGAATTCGATGATCAAGCAGCTGTTTGTCGGTGTGGCATTGATGCTGGCGGCCGACCTGGCCATGGCCGCGAAGACCTGTCCACTCGCGATCGAGGGCAACGACCTCATGAAATACAACCTCACGGAGATGAAGGTCGCAGCGGATTGCACCGACGTCGAGGTGACGCTGAAGCACGTGGGAAAGCTGGCGAAGGCGACGATGGGGCACAACTGGGTGCTTGCCAAGACCGCGGACTACGCGGCGATCGCGAATGCGGGCATGGGCGCGGGGCTCGACAAGGATTACCTGCCGCCCAGTGACAAGCGCGTCATCGCGCACACCAAGGTCGTCGGCGGCGGTGAATCGACGGCGGTGAAATTCCCGGTGTCGAAGCTCACCAAGGGTGGCGACTATACTTTTTTCTGCTCGTTTCCCGGCCACTACGGCTTGATGCGCGGCAAATTCATCTATTGATGTGAGCAGCGCGCCGCCGGCAGTTCCAGCCGGCGTGCGCGCAGCACGTCGTAGACATCCCCGATTACGGCGAGGGCGGTGGGCCATCGGCCCGCGCCCTTGCCGCGCAAGCGCACGCAGCGCCGGCCTGCGGTGCTGATTTCGACGCGGTTTTCCTCGCCGCGCGCGGCGCAGAGATAGTCTCCCGCCGCAACCGGCACGGCGCGTACCCGCGCATGCACGCTATCTCCCACACGGGTGCATTCGGCGACCAGGCGAATGCGGCGATTGCCACTGTGCGCCCTGCGGATGTCCTCGGCGGAGAGAGCGGCGATTCCATCGGTCTCGACCTCGGACGGATCAAGATGGATGCCGAAGGCGGCGTGCGCGACCAGGCACAATTTCTGGGCCGCGTCGGCACCGCTGAGGTCGGCACGTGGATCGGCCTCCGCGAAGCCTCGGGCCTGTGCCTCGGCAACCGCAGCCTCGAGGGTCGCGCCGCGCTCGAGCGCATCGAGCACGAAATTGCAGGTCCCGTTGAGAACCCCACGCACGGACCTGATGACGTGGCCGCGCCGCAGGTCCGCGAGCGTTTCGAGAATCGGCACCACTCCGCCCACGGCGGCCGAGTAACGCAGGCGCGCGGGCTCCGCGGCGAAGCGCTGCAGCGTGGACCAGCGTGACGCGACCAGGAGCTTGTTGGCGGTGATGACGCTGCGCTCGCGAACCAGGGCAGCATGCACGACATCTGCTGCCGGCTCGAGGCCGCCAATCGCCTCGATGACGAGGTCGGCGGGACAGTTGATCGCATCCCACGCGTTCGTGGACAAGAGGTTCGCGGGCACTTCGTGTTGGTGCTTGGACGGATCGCGGACCACGATGCGAACCATCTCGAACAGATCCGGCCGATGCGCGAGATGCCGGTAAACGCCCAGGCCGACCGTGCCCAGTCCAAGCAGTACGATTCGAAGTCGATTCTCCGCCGGAGCCCAAGGCTCGGGCTGCCATTCGGTGCTGTTCGGCCATGCGGCGACGAGCGTGTCGTGCGACGTAACGAGTACCGACTGTTCGTGGACCTGGTGCGGGGTGCGATGCAACTCGATCGCGCTCGAGCCCGCAGCGCGCGGGCTGGCGTCGTGCGCGCCTACGAAGCGTGTCGGCACGCCCGCCTCATCAAGCGCAGCGAGTAGCGGATTGCCTGCCAATGCAGATCCGGCCGGAAGCGCCACAACCACCCGGCGCCGCGTGCGCAGCTCGCCATAGACGTGATGGAGGAGGGCATTCAGGCGTGCTTCGCTGTGCAGCGAGGCGCCGTCGACTCGCAATACGCTAAGAGCGGACATGTAGACACTCCGGTCGATGAAACAACGCGCCGGAAGTGCTGCGGGATAGGCCGTACATCGGCCCGGGCGGGCGTAAAAAAACCCGCTCGAGCTAAAGCCAGAGCAGGTCGTGCTTCGCTTTAGCTGTATTTCTAAGGCGCCCGCAAGCTGAAACTCAAATCGGCGCGAACGGGAGGCTAAGCGCCGCAGGTTGCGATGTCAAGGCGCGTGGCCGCGGCCGTTGCTCGATGAGTACAATCTCTGCATGGATCAGCGCATGGATCGTCGCCTGGCGGATCTGCTCAAGCTCCTCGAGCTCGAGCGCCTGGAGCTCAACCTGTTTCGCGGTGAAAGCCGTGACATCGGCGCGCCCCAGGTCTTCGGCGGACAAGTCCTCGGCCAGGCGCTGGTCGCCGCCTCCGCCACGGTGGAAGCGCGCATCGTGCACTCGCTCCATGCCTACTTCCTGCGGCCCGGAGATTTCAACGCGCCCATCGTCTACGAAGTGGATCGCAGCCGCGATGGCTCGAGCTTTTCGAGCCGGCGCGTGACGGCGATCCAGCACGGTCAGCAGATCTTCAACATGGCGGCGTCGTTCCAGGTTCCGCAAGCTGGCGTGGAACACCAGCTGCCGATGCCGCAGGTGCCACCCCCCGAAGATCTGCGCGACATGGATACGCATCATCGGGAGATGATTCCGCAGATTCCCGAAAAGCTGCGGCGGCTGTTCGAGCACCAGCGCCCGTTTGAATTCCGCCCGGTGCGCATGCCCGATTATTTCCGGCGCGAGAAGCTCGAGCCGATCAAGCACGTGTGGCTGCGCGCAGTCGACCAGCCCCCGAATGATCAGGCACTGCAACGCTGCCTGCTGGCCTACGTGTCGGACTATCACCTGCTCGACACCGCGACGTTGCCGCACGGCGTTTCCTGGCCGCGCAGCGACGTGCGCCTGGCGAGCATCGATCACGCGATGTGGTTTCATGCCGATGTCCAGGTCGCGGACTGGCTGCTCTACTCGATCGACAGCCCAAGTGCCTCGGGGGCGCGCGGTTTCGCTCGTGGGAGCATTTTCTCGCGGGACGGCAAGCTGCTCGCGAGCACGGCCCAGGAGGGTTTGATTCGCGTGCGGTCCGCGCAGCCGGGAAACGAGTAGTGCTGCGGGCGATCCTGGTATTCGCGCTGGTGCTCGGCATCGTGGTTGGTGGATTGCTGCTGCTGCGCCGGACCGCAGATATGCAGCCGCCGATTCGGAAACGCGAGCGCCCGCCGGCGAAGGATCGCGATTCGGACGAGGAAGAAGGGAGCGGCTGGTAAGACCAGTCAGCGCAACGACAGATCCATGCGTACCAGTCCTGCGTCGCCTGGCGCCGGGCCGGAATTCACGATGAAGAGTCGCGACGGGTCGATGTCTCCTGCCCCCAGCAACAGGTCCTGCACCTTTTGCGCGCGCGCCTTGCCGAGCTCTGCGAGAACGGTTTCCGGCACTTCGATGGTCGGCAGTGCCAAGTCCTGCAAGGTCGTGATCTCGGATGCCAGTTCTTCCGCCGCTGGTGGCTTGTCCGACTTGCGCCCCTTGTCCCCTTCGGGCAGCACCCCGGCTTGCTTGTCGTAATCGTGGAGCAGGCGCCAGTGCTCTTCCGGATCCGCGAGCACGCTCGCATCCAGAGTATCGACGGGCTTACGCTTGGCGAGGAGCTCACGCCGCTTCTGCGCGATCAGCCGCTGCTCGAGCTCATTCTTCTGCAGGAAGGGACCGTCGAGCGCCGGGTTGACGGTGATGGGTACCTCGACCTGCAGGCCGGGTCGTTCGCGCATCGCTTTGCCGACCGCCTCGATCCGCTTCGGGCTCTCGCCTTGCAACTCGCTGCCGCCTGCAGCGAAGGTCAGCTGATTGACCTCGTCACCGCCGCCGAACAGCTTGCCGATGAGGGCAAATGGCGCGGTGACGATCTTGGTGAGGAGGTTCACGACCACTTTCCAGATCAGCGGCCCGAGGCGGAACTTGGGGTCATCGAGGCTCCCCGTGACCGGCAGATCGAGGTCGATCACGCCATTGCGATCCTTCAGCAGTGCGACCGCGAGCTTGACGGGGAGTGAGGTCGCATCCTTGCTTTCGACGCGTTCGCCGAGCTGCAGCTGATCGAGTATGACCTTGTGCTGGGCATCGAGCTT
>DASQOO010000201.1:0-4165 GCA_035644435.1 Steroidobacteraceae bacterium
GTGCCCGCCGCATAGCGATGCACCATCTCGCGCACCGCCTTGCCATAGACGACCGGACGATCGGGATGCGCGGCGTTGATGGCCGCGGAGTTCTCGAGTGCGCCTCCCGCGGTGATGTGGCCGTAGCAGGTCGGCCAATCCGGGCAGCCGAGCCCGGCAGCGCTCAAGCGCACGTATGCGCCGAGCACCACGACCAGGAAGCACAGCGCAAACGCCGCGATGGCCAGCACTCTGAACGCGCGCAGACGAGTCATCAGTCCTAGCCGATGTGCGACAGTTTCAGCAGCCGCTTGAGATCGGTCAGCATTCCCTTGGCGTCCGCTGCGGGTGCATAGCTCATCATCAGGTTGCCATGCGGGTCGGCGAGCCAGATGCGCCCCGACTCGACCAGGGGCACCGCGGAAGGAAACGCGCGGACGAGCTTCCCGTCCGCGTCCGAATCCAGGTCGAGCCTGAGCAGGCCCTGCTGCTGCTCGGTGAAGTACGACTCATCGCAGCAGTCGCCTTCATACAGGAAGACGCGACGAACCCGGTCGCTGTCGCGGTTGAGCGCCAGGCGCACCTGCCGCATCTCGTAGAGGGCCTCGCGACAACGCGCGTCGCAACTGCCCGGCCCCACGTAGATCAACGACCAGGCACCATCGAAGGGCCGATCGACAGTGGCTCCATTCGAATCGCGCAGCGCGATCGCCGGCAGCGTGCGCGGCGGAATGATGAGATCGCCGTGATTGGCGGTGCCTGTGGGCAGCCAGCCGCTGTGTCCGTAGTAGAGATAGAAGGAGAGCGCCACGGGCAGCAGGAACAGCAGCGCGATGAGCAACAGCGTGCGCCGCTGGCGTGATTTCTCGCCACCAGGCGCGCTCATTGGGGCACCCCACGACGCCAGTGCGTCGCGACGTAGATGATGACTAGCGCCGCTGCCATGGCAAACCAGGTGACTGCATATCCCAGGTGACGTTGCGGCGGGAAGGTTGCGGGCTGCCACTCGCGCACGAAACCGTCGGACTGATCGGCATCGAGCAGCAGGATGTAGGGATAGAGATCCTGCGGCATGGCAACCAGAACCTCTTTCATGCTCGGATAGCTCAACACCTGCGGCCAGGGCGCATCGGGCTTGGCCTCTGCTGCGAGGTGAATGCCCGCACGCGGCAACTCATCGAGACGGCCTGAAACCCTGCGCTGTGCTTCGGCCACTGTCACGTCCGGAATCTTCTGACGACTCTCGCCCAGCGGTATCCAGCCGCGATCCACCAGCACGGTCCGACCGGCCTCGAACCTGAGCGGCGTCAAGACGCGATAACCGACCTGCCCCTGGCGGGTCATGTTGTCCAGCAGGATCTGGTGCTCACTGTCGTAGCGGCCCGTGACAGCGGCGTGCTGATAGCGCGCGCTGCTTCCCGGCCGCAACGATACGAGATCGACCGTCGCGCTGGTGCCGGCCGCGAACATTGCGAACAGTGCCTGCTTCTCGCGCATGCGTGCGAGTTGCCAGAACCCGAGTGCCAGAAGCGCCGCCAACAGGACCAGCATCAGGGCGGTCGGCAGCAGCTGCGCCTCGAGGGCGTGCGCACCAATTCGCAGCCTCATTGCCTAACGACCTATACTGCCGTGCAGCGCAGCCTCACGAGGAGCCGCCGTGCCGCTCATCAAACTGCTGGTCATCCTGATGCTGATCGCCATCGTTGTGAGCCTGGGATCGGCCCTGTTTCATTTGTCGCGTGGCAAGGGCGATTCGAAGAAGATGCTGCGCGCACTGACCTGGCGCATCAGCCTCTCGGTGCTGCTCTTTGCGCTGCTCATGCTCGCGTATTCGCGCGGACTGCTGCAGCCGCACGCTGTCGGGCAGTGAGCGCTGCACCGGGGCGCTAGAGCCAGTAAACGAACACGAACAGTCCCAGCCACACCACGTCGACGAAGTGCCAGTACCAGCTCACCGCCTCGAAGGCGAAGTGACGCTGCGGCGTGAAGTGTCCGCGCAACACGCGCAACCAGATGATCAGCAGCATGATCGCGCCGATCGTCACGTGCAGGCCGTGAAAGCCCGTCAACATGAAGAACGTCGACCCGTAGACGCCGGTTGAGAGCTTGAGGTTGAGTTCCGAGTAGGCGTGGCCGTACTCGTGGGCCTGCAAGCCGACGAACGTGAAGCCCAGGATGAATGTGAGTGCCAGAAAGAGGGCGAGGCCGCCGCGCTTGCCGGCGCGTAGCATGTGATGCGCAATCGTCACGGTGACGCCGCTCGAGAGCAGGATCGCGGTGTTGATAGCCGGGATGTCCCAGGCCGGGATGATCTCGAACGCACCGCCGACATGCGCCGGTCCGTTGGTGGGCCATTCGACCGAGTAGTCCTTCCACAGCAGCAGGTTGCTGAAGATCTTCACGCCCTGGCCGCCGAGCCAGGGCACCGAGAATTCCCGCGCGTAGAACAGGGCGCCGAAGAACGCGGCGAAGAACATCACTTCCGAGAAGATGAACCACATCATCCCCAGGCGGAAGCTGCGGTCGACCTGCAGATTGAAGATGCCGCGCTCGCTCTCGTCGATGACCGTGCCGAACCAGAAGAAGAACAGCAGCGCCAGCATCACGAAGCCGGGCAGCAGTGACCACGCCCCCAGCGAGCCATCCCATTCGTTGAGGAACGCGATGGCGCCCGACATGAGCACGAACAGCGTGATCGAGCCGAAGAACGGCCACGGGCTGCCGTGCGGGATGTAGTACTTGTTGGGATCGTGGGCTTCGTGGGCGTGTGCCATGTTGGGTACCGGATGGTTTCGGGTTCAGCGGGTCTTCGCCAGCTGCGACTGGCCGTAGAACACATATGCGAGCGTGATGCGGTCGGTGTCCGAGGGCAGCGCGGGATCGAGGATGAAGCGCACCGTCATGTCGCGTCCCTCGTCCCTGCGAAAATGCTGCGGCGTGAAGCAGAAGCATTCCGTCTTGTGAAAGTAGGCCGACATTCGCCCGGGCGCGATGCTCGGGACCGCCTGGGCGACGGTGTCGTGGCCGGTGAGGTTGCGCGCGTAGAAAGTCGTCTCGTACAGCTTGCCCGGGTGCACCTTCATGGAGGCAACGGCCGGGCGGAACTCGAAGCTGCCGTTGGTCGGCAGGTTGGCGACGAATTCCACCGTGACGCTGCGCTCTTCGGTTTGCGCCGTCTCGGTAGCCGCGGAGCGGGTCGTCAGCGCTACGCGATCATCGACTCCGATCACGCGGCAGAACGCGTCATACAGCGGCACGAGTGCGAAGCCGAACGCGAAGCTGCCAAGCGCGAACGCGCCGAGTCGCAGCGCCAGGGCGCGGTGTGCGTGCTTGCGTTCGTTGGGTTCAGGCGCCGGCATGGCTGCGGTGGACGCTCAGCAGGATGAAGCCGACGTAGAAGGCGAGCGCCACCAGCGCCAGGCCGATCGCGAGGCGGCGGATGTTGCGGCGGCGTTCCTCATCATCGGCCTGCACGAGCTTTCACTTCTAATGCTTGGCATGCGGATCGTATTCGCCCGCTTCCTCGCCGAATTGAATGGTCGGCGCGGTTTCCCAGCTGTGATACGGGGGAGGCGAGGGCAGCAGCCACTCGAGACCGTGCGAACCCTCCCACACGTCGTCCGTGGCCTTGGCGCCGCCGCGCACGCACTTCCAGATGATGTACGGGAACAGCAATTGCGACAGGCCGAAGGCGAATGCACCGATCGAGGACACCATGTTCCAGTCGGTGAATTGCGTCGCGTAGTCCGGGATGCGGCGTGGCATGCCGGCGAGCCCGAGGAAGTGCTGCGGGAAGAACAGCACGTTGACGAAGATCGCTGACAGCCAGAAGTGCCAGGTCGCCAGCTTCATGTCGTACATGTGGCCGGTCCACTTCGGCAGCCAGTAGTAAACGCCGGCCATGATGCCGAAGATCGCGCCCGGCACCAGCACGTAGTGGAAATGCGCCACCACGAAATAGGTGTCCTGGTACTGGAAGTCCGCCGGCACGATCGCAAGCATCAGCCCCGAGAAGCCGCCGATCGAGAACAGGAACAGGAACGCGAGCGCGAACAGCATCGGCGGCTCGAAACTGAGCGAGCCTCTCCACATCGTCGCCGTCCAGTTGAAGACCTTCACGCCCGTCGGCACGGCGATCAGCATCGTGGACAGCATGAAGAACAGCTGCGCCGCGAGCGGCATGCCC
>DASQOO010000202.1:0-51550 GCA_035644435.1 Steroidobacteraceae bacterium
ATCGGCTCGAGCAGGTCGATGGGAACGAACATGTTGGCATCGACCTTGTCACCCGAATGCTGCTCCTGGACCAGCAGCGAGCCGATGCCGACCAGCTTTCCCCCTTCATCGAGGAGCGCAGCGCCGGACCAATGCGGATGCGCAGGCACGGTAAAGAGTGCTTCGTCGAGGACGTATTCCCAATAGCCTGCAAACTCGCGCTTGGCGAGCACTTTCGTATCGAGGGCGTGCCCGATCCCGCCATGGCTGATGGCGAACACCCGGGAGCCGGCGGTGATGGTGGTAGCGGAACCGCGCGGTAACGGCGCTGCTTCCAGGCGACCGAGCGGCAGCACCAGGCCCAAGCCCGTCGCGTAGTCGAATGCCAGCGGATGCCCCGGCACGACCGTGCCATCGCTGGCGGTGATCCAGATGTTCTGCGCTTCGGTGATCAGGTAGCCGATGGTCAGCAACAGCCCGTCCTGGCGAATCAGGACCGCGTTCCCGACGCGCTCGGTCCCCAGGATCGAAGCCGTGAAGGCATCCTCCGGAATTTCCGCGCGCAACAGCACCACCGAACGCAGTGCAGAGTGCAGATCGAATTGCAGTTCCTCGGCCTGTGGCCGGAACTGCTCGGGGAAAACCCAGTCGCTCACTTGTGACATGCGTGCTCCGGGGCACATGGTGCTGCATCGGCGGGCCGAACGACAGCGGAATCAGGCTGAGCGGCTGCGCCCTGGTGACGGATCTCGTGAGGAGGAGTCGCCCCTCGCATTGACGTACGATGTGCGCTCCTTCTTGCAAGGGACCCGTCCACCATGACCCGAAGAATACCGCTCCTCGCGCTGTGTCTGACCTGCGGCGCACTCGCTTCGTTCGCCCTGTTGCCGGCCGGGAAGGCGGCGGATGCGCCGGATACGGCCCCCACGGCCCGTCAGGCGGCGATCGGCGATTTCGGCGTCGATCTTTCGGCGCGCAAGCTCAGCGTCAAACCGGGCGATGATTTCTTCAGCTTCGCCAACGGTCAGTGGTACGACACGTTCACGATCCCCGAGGATCGCACCAGCTACGGCAGTTTCGTGATACTCGATGAGGTCACACGCAAGCGCGTGCGCGGCATCATCGAGGAGGCGGCCGCGAAGAAATCCGCGCCCGGCACGCCGGAACAGAAAATCGGCGACTTCTACGCCACGTTCATGGACCTGGATGCCATCGAAGCGGCCGGCATCAAACCCGTTCAGCCGGATCTCGATCGCATTCGCAATGCACGCACGCCGGCAGACATCGCTGCGCTGTTCGGCTCACCCGGATTCGATTCGACATTCACCATCCAGTTCATCCCGGACCTCAAGAATCCGAACGTTTACAGCGTGACGATCAACCAGGGCGGTCTCGGAATGCCCGACCGCGACTACTACATCAAGGATGACCCGCGGCTGAAGGAATTCCGCGCCAAGTACGTGGCGTACCTGGAGCAGATGCTGACGCTGGTGAACGATGCCGATGCCGGCAAGCACGCTCAAGCGGCCATGGCTTTTGAGACCGCTGTCGCGCAGGCGCAGTGGCCGATCGAGAAGCAGCGCGACGTCGAGGCGAACTACAACCCGCGCAGCAAGAAAGAGCTGCTCGAACAGGTGCCCGGCTTCGAGTGGCAGGCGTTTCTCGAGCCCGGCCGGCTCGGTAAGCGCGACACGTTTGTCTTGAGCGAGATCGACGCGATCAAGGACATCGCAAAACTGGTCGGCGACACCGATCCCGACACCCTCAAGGCCTATCTCACCGTTCACTACCTGACCGATCACGCCCGCTATCTGCCGGCACGCTTTGACGACACCGTGTTCGGCTTCTATGGCCAGACGCTGCGCGGGCAACCGAAGAAGCGCGAGCGCTGGAAGCGCGGTGTCGACCAGGTGAACGATTCGCTGGGCGAGCAGGTGGCCCAGGTCTACGTGCAGAGATACTTCACGCCCGAGTCCAAGGCGAAGATGCAGGCATTGGTCAACAACCTGCTCGCGGCGCTGCGCGTGCGCATCGAGGCGCTCGACTGGATGACGCCGGACACCAAGAAGCGGGCGCAGGACAAGCTCGGTACCTTCATCACCAAGATCGGCTATCCCGACAAGTGGAAGGACTACTCGACGCTCGAAGTGAAGCGCGGCGACCTGGTCGGCAACGTGCAGCGCGCGCAGGTCTGGGCGTGGGACTACCAGGTTGACCGGCTCGACAAGCCCGTCGATCGCACCGAGTGGGGCATGCTGCCGCAGGAGGTCAATGCCTACTACAACCCGCTCAACAACGAGATCGTGTTCCCCGCGGCGATCCTGCAGCCGCCGTTTTTCGATCCGAACGCGGATCCTGCGGTCAACTACGGGGCGATCGGTGCGGGCATCGGCCACGAGATCGGCCACGGCTTCGACGACCAGGGACGCAAGTTCGGCCCCGACGGCTCCCTGACCGACTGGTGGAGCGCAAAGGACGATGCGGCGTTCACCGCACGGGCGAAGAAACTCATCCAGCAATACTCGGACTTCGAAGCCCTGCCCGGTCTCAACGTCAAGGGCGAGAACACCATCGGCGAGAACATCGGCGATCTCGGCGGGCTCAACATCGCCTACGAGGCGTACCAGATCTCATTGCACGGCCAGAAGGACAAGGTCCTCGACGGGCTCAGCGGCGATCAGCGCTTCTTCCTCGGCTGGGCGCAGGTGTGGCGCGAAAAATATCGCGACGATGCATTGCGCGAGCTGGTGCTCGCCGACGTGCACAGCCCGCCGAAGTTCCGCGTCAACGGCTCCGTGCGCAACATGGACGTGTGGTATCGCGCATTCGGCGTGAAGCCCGGCGACAAGCTGTACCTGAAGCCTGAAGATCGCGTAAGAATCTGGTAAGAGGGCGCCGTAACCGGGAGGTCCTTTCAAGAACGCCGTGAATCCGTCCCTGGAGGCTCCGTGCAAAACGTCCCTGTTTTGCACGGTCTTGAAAGGACCTCCCGGTCACGGCGCCTGAAAGAAGAACGCTCGCGCTTCAGGCTTGCTTGCTTGTCGGCGCGTCGAGGATGGAAAGCAGTTCCGACACGTCCTGGAACACAAGATGTGGGCGGTGGGCGGCGGGCAGGCGCGCAATATCACCTTGTCCCCACACTCCGGTGCGCACCGCGATGCCCATGGCGCCGGCGCGCCGGGCCATGAAGACTTCGAGCGCGGGATCGTCGCCGACCACCACGAGATCGCTGGCTCGAGCGCCGAGACGCCGGCAAGCACAGCGCACGGCTTGCATAGAAGGTTTGCCGAGCACTGTGGCGCGCTTGCCC
The DNA here is from genome assembly GCA_035644435.1 of Steroidobacteraceae bacterium. Lineage (GTDB taxonomy): Bacteria > Pseudomonadota > Gammaproteobacteria > Steroidobacterales > Steroidobacteraceae > DATBVX01. The sequence continues at coordinate 3,290 of DASQOO010000202.1, forward strand.
GTGACACTCGTGATCGCGCTGCAGATCACCCGCGATGAAGCGAGCACTTTTCCCAGGGCGCTGGCGAAGTAGGGTGCCAGTGAGCCGGTAAATAGCGGCGCTCCGGCCACGACCGCGCTGCAGGCCGCATCGATCTCGTCCATGGTGAATTCGCGATACCAGCCGACGAAGACCGCGTCCACCGGCTCATGCACGCTGCCGCGAACGATCTCGAGGCCCGCCTCCTCGAGCGGCCGCCACACACCCTCGACGCCGAGCACGCGCACGCGACGATAGCCCCGTTGTACGAAATGTTCTGCGGCCACGCTGCTCGGTGTGAGCGTGAGGCGTTCTTCGACCTGGATTCCGGCGCCGTGCAGCTCGTTCACGTATTCCTGCGGCGTGCGCACCGTCCCATTGGTGAAGATTGCATACGGCACTTGCCGATGGCGCAGGTTCTCGAGCAATGCCAGCGCGCCGGGCAGGGGTCGGATCGACTCGTTGTTGCGGTCGCCCAGCACCAAAGTGCCGTCGAGATCGAAGAGGAATGCACGCGCGGAGCGCACGCGCGCTGCGCCGCGTCCGCGCGCGTTCGTCAGACGAGTTCCCCGGTGCGACGGCGAAGTTCCAGGCGGTAATCCGCTTTCTCGACCACGATCTCCGCCGCGTTCTCGTGCCGGCTCAGCTCGCGGATCAGCTCCAGCAACGGGCGCGTGTCGGGGTTGTAGCGCGATGGTGCTGGTTGTGCCGCGAGCATCGCATCGACCTGCTCGGCGGGCATTACCGCGCGCAGCAGGAATTCCTCGTCATTCATCTTTTTTCCGAAGCGGCGTCGCAGCTCGGTGAGCGACGGCGGCGGCGGTTCAGCGGCGAGTTCACGAGCCCGCGGACGTTCAAGAATCCGATCCTTGACGTCGGGATCGACGGGCGCGGTCGGACGGCCGAAGCGGCCGAGCACGTAACGGATCACCTGGTCGGGCACCGTGGCATAGCGCTCGGCGCCGATCACGTTGAACAGCGCCTGTGTGCAGACGATCTGGGGGAACGGCGTGACCATGATCGGGTATCCGAGCTCGGTGCGAACCCGGATCGTCTCCTCGATGACCGCCGGCAGACGATCGCTCAGGTTCAACTCTTCGAGTTGCCGGATGGTCGTCGTGATGGCCCCGCCCGGGAGCTGATGCCGCAGAAATGCCGCGTCGTACTCCTGGGGAGCGCCGACCGGCAATCCTTCGGCCTGGGCGAGCCTCGAGAAATAAGCCGCCACGCGGTTGAGCGCGGCGTCGTCAACGTCGACGGCGTACCCGAGCTCGCGCAGGTTGGTGGTGATTCGTTGCGCCCCGGGAAGCGAGGTGCCGTTGGCGAGCGGGCCGGCTGCGACATGCAGTACGTCGATGCCGAGCTCGGCCGCGGTCATATACGTGAGCGGTGCGAGCCCGATAGTGCAATGCGAGTGCAGCTCGAGCGGCTTGCCGCAGATTCTGGCGCGCACGGCGGGAATGAGGGTTCGCGCTCGCTCGGGCGTGAGGAGTCCGGTCGGGTCCTTGATGTACAGGCGCGCCACATCGGGCGAAGCGCCCAGCGTGGCGGCCAGGCTCGCGTAGAACTCATCGTCGTGCACCGAACTGATCGTGTATGTCAGTCCGGCCAGCACTTCGCCGCCTTCCTCGCGGATCATGCGCGCGCCGTCGAGGAGTGCCTGGCCGTCGTGCATCGGGTCGATCAACGCAAACCGGCCGATGCCGTTGGCGACCAGCGTGCGATACGCAAGGCGCATGAACTCGGCATCGGACGTCTCCCAGGAAATGAAGCGAAAGCCGGTGGTAATGAACTGCAGCGACGTGTTGGGTGCCGCGGCGTGCATCCTGCGGATCAGCGACCATGGGTTCTCCTTATGAGTGCGCACGGCGATGCCCATGTGCGTGCTCGAAGTGAAGTCGATCGCCTGCAGGCCGATGCGGTCCAGGAGCGGGGCAACCTGCAGCGTTTGCGCCGTGTTCAGCCCGGTGGCACCCCAGAGGCTCTGGTTGCCATCCCGGATCGAAACATCGACGAGCTTCACAGCCGGCATCTGCAATGACTCCTGGGAACTATTCTAGCGCGGGTCAGCACTCACACTGTCGCTGAGTCGCAGGCGGCAGGCAACCGACCCGGTGATAGGATTCATCCCATGGTCGAGCAGAATTTCGCAGTCTTTGATACCCCGATCGGCTGGTGTGGCATCGCGTGGAGTGAACGTGGCGTGGTCGGCGTGCAGCTGCCGGAGCGCCGCGAGCTCGACACGCGCACACGCCTCGGCAAGCGCTTTCCCGGCGCCGGCGAAGCGCCGCCTCCGCCCGACGTGCAGCGCGCTCTCGAGGGAATCGTCGCCTTGTTGCGCGGTGAGAGCAGCGATCTTTCCGCAGTCGCCCTCGACATGGACGGCGTGCCACCGTTCCATCGCCGGGTCTACCAGGTCGCGCGCGAGATTCCGCCGGGCGCCACGCTGTCCTACGGTGAGATTGCCAAGCGATTGGGCGCGCACGGTTCGGCTCGCGCTGTCGGCCAGGCCCTGGGACGCAACCCCTTCGCGCTGGTAGTGCCCTGCCATCGCGTGCTGGCGGCGGATGGCCGGCTCGGCGGCTTTTCGGCGAACGGAGGTGTCGCCACGAAGTTGCGCCTGCTGTCGATCGAGGGAGCTGCCGCCAGTGCGCAGCAGGCCTTGTTTGAAGGTGACGGCGTGTTCGGCTACGACCCGGACGTGGCCCTGATGCAGCTGCGGGACGCCGACCCCACACTCGCGCGGCTCATCGACACGGTCGGGCCCTTTCGCATGCAACTCGATCGCACGCCGAGCATTTTCACAGCGCTCGCCGAGGCGATCGTCTATCAGCAACTCAATGGACGAGCGGCAGCGACAATCTACGCGCGTGTCTGCGCGCTTTTTCCAAGAGCCCACGAAGGTCCAAGTCCGGAGCAGATCCTGCGCACATCCGACGCCCGGCTGCGGGGCGCGGGACTCTCCCGCTCCAAGCTACTATCGCTGCGCGATCTTGCGCGCAAGGCGGTGGAAGGACGGATCCCGACTCTGGCCGCGGTGCATCGCATGGATGATGAGGCGATCATCGAGCGGCTGACCGAGGTCCGCGGAATCGGGCGCTGGACCGTGGAGATGCTCCTGATATTCCGGCTCGGCCGTCCCGACGTCCTGCCGGTGGACGACTACGGCGTGCGCAAGGGCTTTGCGATCGCCTTCCGCAAGCGCAAGCCGCCCGAGCCCAAGGCGCTGCAGAAGTACGGCGCGCGCTGGCGCCCGTATCGGACCGTCGCGAGCTGGTACCTGTGGCGCGCGACGGATCTGCGCTTGTCCGGCTAGAGCGGGTAGCCTGTCCGCCATGCTGGCCACGATTCCCCTGCAGCGCGGACCCATCAGCGTCGTCGATTGTCTTTGCACCTCCGGTCCGGCCGATCGGCCGTTCGTCGAGGTACACAACCGGCATACAGTCGCTTTTGTGCGCCGCGGCTCGTTCGGCTATCGCCATCGCGGCCGGGCGTTCGATCTGGTAGCGGGCTCCGTGCTGGTCGGCCATCCAGGCGATGAGTTCATGTGCACGCATGATCACGTGCACGGCGATGAGTGCCTGTCATTGCACCTGGAACCGGAACTGGCCGAGTCCCTGGGCGGGGACGCCACGCTTTGGCGAGTTGGCGGCCTGCCGCCGCTACCGGAGTTGATGGTGCTCGGTGAGCTCACGCAGGCGGCGGCGGAGGGCGCCACGGACGTCGGACTGGATGAAGCCGCACTTCTGTTCGTGGCGCGCTTCGCAGAGCTGACTTCTGGCCATAAGGCGCGACCGCAACAGGCACACGCCCCCGACCGGCGCCGTGCGGTCGAAACTGCGCTCTGGATCGACCGCAACTCGCACCGGGCCATCGATCTCGAAGGCGCCGCGCGCCAGGTGAACCTGAGCTCATTTCATTTTCTGCGCCTCTTTACGCGCGTCCTCGGCGTGACGCCACACCAATACCTGGTGCGATCGAGACTGCGCCGCGCCGCGCGCCTGCTGGCCGATGACAGTCGGCTCATCAGTGACATCGCGTACGACAGCGGCTTCGGCGACCTGTCGAACTTCGTGCGCACGTTCCGGCGCGCTGCCGGCGTCTCGCCACGGGAATTCCGGCGGCTCGCGCATGGGGAACGCAAGATTCTCCAAGAGCGGCTCGCGACCACGCTCTAGCATGACCTCCTCCAATCGAGGAGGTCACCATGTACGATCACATCGGGTTGAGAGTGAAGGATCTGGGTGCGAGCGTGCGCTTCTACGAGGCTGCGCTGGCGGCGCTCGGCTACACGTTGTGTTCCCGCGATGCCAGCGGCGCAGGACTGGGACCCAAGGGCGAACCGGCCTTGTGGCTGCATGCCAGCAGCGGTGCGGCGGGGAGCGGGGCGCACGTCGCATTCAAAGCGAGCACGCGCGACGCGGTGGACCGGTTTCATGTCGTGGGGCTTGCGGCCGGCGGACGTAGTCACGGCGAACCCGGTCTCCGGCCGGACTATGGCCCGACCTACTACGCCGCTTTCCTGGTCGATCCCGACGGCAACAACGTCGAGGCGGTTTGCATGCGTTGAGCAGTCTTGCCTTTCGGTAAGCTATCAGTTACCGTAAGGCATGGCTTACGATAGCGCGCTGGCGGCTCTCGCCGATCCCACCCGACGGCAGGTGTTCGAGCACCTGCTTTCGGGACCGCGCGCGGTCGGCGAGATCGCGCAGGAGATGCCCGTCAGCCGCCCCGCGGTATCACAGCACCTTAAAGTCCTGAAGGACGCCGGGCTCGTCGCCGATCGCGCCGAGGGTGCACGGCGCGTCTATTACATCGACCCTCACGGACTCGGGCCACTGCGCAAGTGGCTGGACCAATTCTGGGACCAGGCACTGGCCGCGTTCCAGGCCGAATTCGAGCGCCAAAGCGCACGCTTCCCCACAACCGCCAAAGGAAAGCACGATGAATCGCACCATCACGGTCGCGCCCGTCCGCAAAAGCGTTCGCGTTAGCGCACCGCCTGCGCGCGCATTCGAAGTGTTCACGGCAGGACTGGGCCGCTGGTGGCCGCACTCGCACTCGATCGGCAAGGTGCCGATGAAGGAAGCGGTGATCGAGCCGCGCGTTGGCGGCCGCTGGTTCCAGCGCAACCAGGACGGCTCGGAATGCGACGTCGGAAAAGTGCTGGCCTGGGAGCCGCCGGCACGACTGCTGCTGGGCTGGCAGATCAGTCCGCAGTTCAAGTACGACCCGAGCATCACCTCGGAAGTGGAAATCCGCTTTCTCGCCGATGGCACGAACAGCACGCTGGTCGAGCTCGAGCATCGCAATCTCGAGCGCTACGGCGAGCAGGCCGAAACGCTGCGCGCAGCGGTGGATGCGCCGAACGGCTGGTCGGGATTACTGAACCTGTATGCGGCCGCCGCCGCGCAATGAACACGGAGTACATCCATGCTAAATCTCTATGTGTTTCCGCCGTCGCCGCGCGCCTTCAAGGTCCTCGCGGTGGCGAACCATCTGGGCCTCAACTACCAGAAGCACATCGTCGATCTCAGCAAGGGCGAGCAGCGGCAGCCGCAATTCGCCGCGTTGAATCCCAACCAGCGAATGCCGGTGCTCGAGGAAGACGGCTACGTGCTGTGGGAGGCGAACGCGATCATGCAATACCTCGCTGACAAGAAGCCGGAGGGCAAGCTCCTGCCGACCGAGTCGCGTGCGCGCCTGGATGTCACGCGCTGGCAGTTCTGGGATCTCGCTCACTGGGACTCAGCGTGCGCGATCTTCATCTTCGAGCGGCTGGTCAAGAAGCTGCTGAATATCGGCGACGTCGATCCGGCCGAGATCGCCAAGGGCGAGGAGCGGTTTCATCGTTCGGCCGCGGTCCTGGATGCGCAGCTCAAAGGACGCAAGTACGTCGCGGGCAACGAGCTCACGCTTGCGGATTTTTCCCTCGGCGCACCGCTCAACGTCGCGGGGCCGGCGCAGATTCCATTCGCGAAGTACGCCGAGATCAAACGCTGGCACGCCGGGCTGTCGGAGCTGCCGGCCTGGCGCCAGTCGATCGCATTTCCCGCCCCGGCCTGAGAGCTGTAAAGCAAATCTTAACGGCGCTAAAGAGACACTGTTTGTTCGCTTGAGCCTGCGAGCGCAACCTGCGAGCGTCCCGATGGATCGCGGTCAGCGCGATTCGCGGCCGAGGCAGGAGGCATTCGATGAGCACGCGACAGTATTCGATCTTCGACACGATCCTTGCGCGCATTAGCCGGGGCTCGGTTCCTTTCGATGCGATCTACTGGGTTGACCCGCAGGCCGAAAGGGCAGCGGATGACGCGCAAAGAATCGATGGCGATCATGCGTACCGCATCAAGCGGCAGCTTGGGCTGCAGGAATGCGCGACGTGCGATTGAGCGATTCGGCCCCCGAATCGCTGCCGTGCGTCGCCGGCCGCTTGACCTACGTGGTTGCGCCGAAGGAACGGCCGCGCAATTACGCTGACGACCCGCCGCCGGGCCAGCCGCAGTCGACGGCGCAATACGAGGAGCGCACGGTCGCGGTCAGGAACATTCGAGCGCTGGCGCAGCGCTTCTCCGTGGATCGCGAAGGATTCCGGTTTGCCTCGGCGCCGAGCGCCTTCCAGCGCTTCGACGACGCCGACGCCATTCGTGATTCCTACTATGCAGAGTCCGCAAGCATTGTGGCCGAGCTCACGGGCGCTGCGCGCGTCATCGTGTTCGATCACACGGTTCGCGGCCGCACGACCGGTGGGTCGCGTGGCACCGCGACGACCACGCGCCCACCGGTCCATCGGGTCCACGTCGATTTCACGGTGGCCTCAGGCCCGCGGCGGGCGCGTGACGTGCTTGGCGAAGATGCGGACGCGCTCGAAGGTCGGCGCTACTCAGTGATCAACGTCTGGAGGCCAATCCGTGGTCCGCTGCAGGATGCACCGCTCGCGGTGACCGATGCGCAGAGCGTGGCATTCGATGACCTGGTTGCAACCGACCTGGTGTACCCGGATCGGGTCGGCGAGTTCTATACGGTGAAGTACAGCCCTTCGCACCGCTGGTTCTATGCCCCGAGGATGGCGCAGGACGAAGTGCTGCTGCTCAAGTGCTTCGACTCGGCCGAAAATGGCATCGCGCGGTTCGCTCCGCATACGGCATTCACCGATCCTGAGGCTTCACAGGACGCGCTGCCGCGTGAGAGCGTGGAAGTGAGAACGCTGGCGTTCTTCGACGGCTGAAGTCTTGCATTAGCCGCGCGCGATGCCGCCGTATCAATGTGACTTGAGCGTGGCAGCGGGTTGGTCGATGATCTGCGTAAGCTCGACTGCGCAGGCTCAGTGCATCTGCTCGACACGGCCCAACTGCTGCTGTTCCTGACCGCGACGCTCGCGCTCAACCTGGCGCCGGGGCCGGATGTTCTCTATGTCCTCGCCAACAGCGCCCGCCATGGAGTTCGCGGCGCAGTGTTCGCCGCCCTCGGCATCTCGGGCGGTATTGTGTTTCACACCTGCATCGCCGCGTTCGGCATCGCAGCCTTGCTGCTCGCGCACCGCTGGGCTTTCGATGGGTTGCGCATCGCCGGGGCTCTGTACCTCATCTGGCTTGGCATCAGCGCCTGGCGCAGCGCCGTCGCCGTCGCTCTGCCCGGTGCCACGGACGCCAGCCTGAGCACGATCTTTCGCAAAGGGCTGATCACAAATGTGCTCAACCCAAAAGTCGCGCTGTTCTTCATGGCCTTTCTGCCGCAATTCGCCGATCCGGCGCACGGCAGCGTGACGATGCAGGTCCTGATCTTCGGAGCGCTCTTTATCGTCTCGGGGACGATCGTGAACCTGCTTTACGCGTGGGCTGGCGGAGCGCTGAGCGCGGTCTTGCGTCGCGATATGCGCTGGCAGCGCCGCCTGAATCGCATTTCCGGCGGCATCCTGGTCGTTCTTGGCGGCCGATTATTGCTGTCGCCGCGCCTCAGCTGAGCCGGTAGCTCAGCGCCACTCGTTGCCGCCCTGGTCCTGGACCTGGGCAAACGTATCGCGACGCGACAGTCCGCTGAACGTCGAGTCGCGCACGAACACCTTGGCGCCCATGCCGGCTTCGAACGATCCCGACGCGCCCTCGATGTAGCTGTTGGTAATGTGCACGGTCGCATCCTGGACGACTACGCCAATGCCAGACGCGACGATGCGGCTGTTGGTCAGATAGAGCTCGCAGCCGGCGCGCGCCGTGAGGCCATCACCGTCGACATAAATCTTGCGGTTGTCCAGGTGAATCATGCGTGCGCCTTCGCAAATGATCGGGTCTGCCTTGCGCAGTCCCGGATCACCACCGGGTGAGTCAGTCGCGGTGCCGCCCGACGTGACGATGCTGACGCCCGGACCACTCACCTTTACCTGTCCATCGGCGCGCTCGACGGTGTAGCTCTTGCCATCCGCAACGACCGGAGCGGACGCGACTGATTGCCCGGGCGACGGGGCAGCAGCACGAGCCGGTGGGGGTGGCGGCGCGTTCTCCGGTCCTGAGGATTCGGCGGGCGGTTCCTCATTGGCTGGCTCAGCGACATCAGCCTGAGCGGTCGGCCGCGAAATCTGCGCGGTGAATTGTGACACTGGAGCTGCTGCGAGCTCGCTGAGTTTGACTGCCTGTACGTGTCCGGTTCGCTTGTCGCGAATGGTGAAGACGCCCGCCTGCATGTCGGTGGCGACGACTTCAACGTTCGGATTGCGCTCGAGCGCGACGCGAGCCCACGCGAGCTCGGACATGCCCGGCTGAGTGGCGTTCTTGCCCGTTTGCTCGCAAGCGCCGAGGAGCAGCAGGGTCGTACATGCGAGAGCCAGGCGGCTCACCTGGCGCGCGATTCGGATCTCGGTTCGAGCGTGCATCTGCCCTCCGCTCTGGAATTTCTCGATGAGAGCTATCGTCACCCCGCCGCGAGTCGGAGTCCATCCCAATGACGAGCCCACAGCGGCATTAATGCCGATCCGCGCGTGATTTTCCGCGTTCAGGTTCTGCCGCGCGGATCGTGAGCGCCGCGATGAGCGCACTGGCGAGCGCCAGGGCACCTGCGATTAACATAACGAGCCGAATAGATGCGACGAATGATCTGCCGATGATCGCGTGGGCGACGCGACGCTCGGGCTCTGCGAGCGAGGACGGCATTGTCGGCGTCACAAAGCCCCCGCGTGCGCTGTCGATGACATCCTTCACTGCGGTCGACACTGGCGCGCTCGCAAGTTGTCGATCGAGGGACTTGCCGAGTGCGCTCAGCGCCACTGTGCCGAGCACTGCGATCATGAGCAGGCTCGCGACCGACGCGACCGCGTTATTGATCCCGGACGCAACCCCAGTCTGCCGCTCTGGGACCGCGTTGATGACGGTAGTGGTGAGCGGCGTGACGGTGATCACCATGCCGAAGCCGAGCACCACCATCGGCAGGAGCACCGCGGAGTAGTGAGGATCGCCAGTTGCGCGCGCCAGCAGACCGAAACCGATTGCAACCAGCGTCGGCCCGATGATGAGCGGCCAGCGAGCACCCACGCGATCGGCGAGCTGGCCTGACCAACGTGACAGCACACCCAGGATCAAGGCGAACGGTATGAACGCTGCGCCGGCGGCCGTAGCGGAGAAGCCGTGTACCTGGATGAGCAGGAACGGCAGGAAGAACAGTGCGCCGCCCAACGCCCCGTAAAGCAGCAGCGTGAGCAGGTTGATCCCGCTGAAGCGGAGCGAGCGGAAAAGCTGCAGTGGCATCATCGGCGCGCGCCCGCGTCGCTCTTCGAGCACAAATGCCGCGAGCAGCACGATGCCCGCGATCACTGGCCCGAACACCAACGGATTGTCCCATCCGAGAACAGCCGCCTCGATGAGCCCGTAGACGAGCGCGCCCAGGCCAGCGAAGACGAGTAACGAGCCACGCCAATCGAGTCCCGGCGCTGCATCGGGGTCGCGACTCTCGGGCAGATGCCGCAGCCCGATCCACAAGGCGATGACGGCGAGGAACGGATTGATCAGGAAGATCGCGCGCCATGAGGTGTGGTCGACCAGCCAGCCGCCCAGCATCGGGCCGAGGCCGGCCGCCAGGGCGGAGGCTCCCGACCAGATCCCGATCGCCGCCCCGCGCTCCTGTTCGTCGAATGCCGCGCCGATGATCGCCAGCGAGCAGGGAATCAGGAATGCTGCGCCGACTCCCTGTACGGCGCGAGACACCACCAATACCTGCGCATTCGGCGCGAGCCCGCACCCCAGCGATGCGACTGCGAAAATGGCCACACCGACGAGGAACAGGCGCCGCCGTCCCAACTGGTCGCCGGCGGCGCCGCCGATCAGGAGCAGCGCGGACATGCAAAGCGTGTATGCGTTGACGACCCACTGCATCGCGGCAAGGGTCGTGCCGAGATCGGTCTGAATCCGCGGCAACGCCACGTTGACAACCGACTCATCGACGAACGCCATCGTCGAGGCCAGCACCGCCGCAATGAGTACCCAGCGCTTTTGGCTACGGGCGCAGGGGGACGCGCCACGCGTCGAACGGATGGCCGCCTCGCCACAGGGCTGTGATCCGGGGTTGCCCATTGGTGGCCTATGGAACCGGCAAGCGCATGCGCGGGTCAACCCGCCTCGAGGGCCGGGCTTGATCTGGGGCGATTCGACACAAGATTCGCACCCAACACCCAACAGGACTCCCAGCTGACATGACAGGTCGTGATCCCCGCTCGTGGATGTGGGCCGAGGCGCTGAATCTGCTCGAACAGGCCGACCGCCTGCATCGGCAGTTCTACCGCGCCGTGGGCCGCCCTGGAGTGCAGCCGCACTGGGAACCACCCGTGGACGTCACCGAGAGCAGTGGGGAGATCGTGATTCTCGTGGCGCTTCCAGGGATCCGGCCGGAACAGATCGAGTTGCAGCTCGACGATGCCGGCATCCTCGTCAAGGCCGCGCGTCACTCGAGCGCCTGTGGGCACGATGCTGCCATCCGCCGCCTCGAAATCCCCTACGGCTCCTTCGAGCGCCGCGTCGCGCTGCCCGAAGGCCGCTACGAGCTCGCCGAGCAGACGTGCGTCGACGGCATCCTGAAACTACGTCTTCGCAAGCACTGAGAGACCCCATCGCCATGAGCGAACCCCAGTCGTCCGCCGCTGCCACGCCTACCGTCTCCGATGACATGATGATCATCCTGCCGGTGCGCAACATCGTGCTCTTCCCGGGCTCGGTGCTGCCCATCGGCATGAATCGCGAGCCATCGATCGCGGCGGCGCAGGAAGCCGTGCGCGCCGAACGCAAGATCGGCTTACTTCTGCAGCGCGATGCAGACAAGGACGAAGTGTCCGGTGAGGATCTGTTTCGCATCGGCACCGTCGCATCGATCCTGCGCTACGTGACCGGCCAGGACGGTGCCCATCACCTCGTGCTGCAAGGCGAGCGGCGTTTTCGCGTGCTCGACTTTCAGCCGGGCCTGCCGTACCTCATGGGCCGCGTGGAGTTCCTGCCGGAGAAATCCCAGTCCACCAGCGAGATCGAAGCGCTGGCACTCAACCTCAAGCGCTTGGCCGTGGAGGCCATCGGGCTGCTGCCGCGTGCGCCAGCCGAGCTGGCCAACGCGGTGCAGAGCATCGAATCGCCCGCCGCCCTGGTGGACCTCGTGGCGAGCTTTCTCGACATCAAGGTCACGGAGCGCCAGCAGCTGCTCGAAACGCTGGACCTCAAGGCACGCCTGGATCGTGTCACCGAGCTGGTTTCGCACCGCATCGAGGTGATGAAGCTGCAGCGGCAGATCGAAGAGCAGACGCGTGGCGCGATTGACGAGCGGCAGCGCGAAATCCTGCTGCGCGAGCAGATGAAGCAGATCCAGAAGGAGCTGGGCGAAGACGCCGGGCTGTCGGAAGAAATGCGCGGGCTCGCGGAAGCCATCGACAAGGCGGGCATGCCCGAGGAGGCACAGGAGCAGGCGAAGCAGGCGCTCAAGCGCCTGGAACGCATGTCGGATGCCGGCCCGGAGTATTCGATGCTGCGCGCGTGGCTCGACTGGATGATCCAGCTCCCGTGGTCGAAGCTCGACGAGGAAGCGATCGACATCGCCAAGGCGCGCGCGGTCCTGGACGAGGATCACTACGGCCTCGACAAGATCAAGAAGCGCATCCTCGAGTTTCTCGCGGTCCGCAAGCTGAATCCGCAGGGCCGAAGTCCGATCCTGTGTTTCGTCGGGCCTCCCGGTGTGGGCAAGACCTCGCTCGGGCAAAGCATCGCGCGCTCGCTCGGCCTGAAGTTCGTACGCACCAGTCTCGGCGGCGTGCATGACGAGGCGGAGATCCGCGGTCACCGTCGCACCTACGTCGGCGCGCTGCCGGGCAACATCATCCAGGCGCTGCGCAAGGCCGGGACGCGCAACCCGGTACTGATGCTCGACGAGATCGACAAGGTCGGCGCTGGCATTCACGGCGACCCGTCATCGGCGCTGCTCGAAGTGCTGGACCCGGAGCAGAACAACACCTTCCGCGATAACTACCTCGGTGTGCCGTTCGACTTGTCGCGCGTGCTCTTCATCGCCACCGCGAACGTTCTCGACACGATTCCGGGGGCGCTGCGTGATCGCATGGAACTCATCGAGCTCACCGGCTACACCGAAGATGAGAAAGTCGAGATCGCGCGGCGCTATCTCGTAAAGCGACAACTCGAGGCCAACGGACTCAAGGCGGAACAGGCCTCGATCACGGTCGAGGCGTTGCACCACATCGTGCGCGACTACACGCGCGAAGCCGGTTGCCGCAACCTCGAGCGAGCCATCGGTGCAGTGCTGCGCAACGTCGCGGTCCGCATTGCCGAAGGCACCATCGAGCGCCGCACTGTCGACCCCGATGAGGTACGTGCGATCCTTGGCGCGCCGCGCTTCGAGAGTGAGACCGCGATGCGCACCAGCGTCCCCGGTGTCGCGACCGGCCTGGCGTGGACCCCGGTCGGCGGTGACATCCTGTTCGTCGAGTCGACGCGGATCCCCGGCAACGGGCGGCTGATCCTGACGGGTCAACTTGGCGACGTCATGCGCGAGAGCGCCCAGGCGGCCCTCTCGCTGGCCAAGTCCCGTTCGGAGTCGCTCGGCATCGATCCACAGCTATATAAGAGGAGTGACCTGCACATTCACGTGCCGGCCGGTGCCATCCCGAAAGACGGGCCGAGCGCGGGCGTGGCGATGTTCACTTCGATCGTGTCGCTGCTCACGGCCAAGACGGTGGCGAGCGACGTGGCGATGACGGGCGAGATCAGCCTGCGGGGCCTGGTGCTCCCGGTCGGCGGCATCAAGGAGAAAGTGATCGCCGCGCATCGCGCCGGGATTCGGACGGTGTTGCTGCCCGCGCGCAATCGCAACGACCTGGAAGACGTGCCGGAAAGCGTGCGCAAGGCGATCAAGTTCGTGTTGTGCGAGCGCGTCGACGACGCGCTGCGTGCGGCGCTCGGCATTATCACGCCGGTGACGGAGTTGCGGACCGCGGTCTGAAGCGGCGCTCGGTCGCGGTGATCGAACCGGAGCGCGAAGCCTAGATCTCGTTTTTCCGTGCGAACCTGCCGATGTGATCGGCGGCACGAAAGGCCAGCGCCTGGATCGTCATCGTCGGTTGCCCGCGACCCGAGGTCACCAGGCTGCTGCCGTCGCACAGGAACAGGTTGCGGACGTCGTGGCAGCGATGATAACGATCGATGACGGAGGTCGCCGGATCGTCGCCCATGCGACAGGTGCCGAGCAGATGCATCGATGAGGTCTGCTCCGTGATTGGAGCGCGCGTCACGCTCAAGGCGCCGGCGGCCTCGAGAATTTCGACGGATCGATCCTGCAGGAAGCGGGCATTCGCAAGATCGTCAGGGTGATCCTTATAGGTAACGCGGATCGCCGGCAGGTTCCAGTCATCTTTGAGTTCTGGATCCAGCGTGACGCTGTTGGTTTCGACAGCAAGTGACGTCCCATGTCCGGCGATCAGCATCGAGCGCGGAAACGCCTCGAGCCGCGCCTTGTAGGCAGCGCCCCAGGACGGGCCTTCCAGACTCGTCCGTATCGCCCAGACCAGCGGTTGCGGACCCATGCGTGCGTCGAGTCCACCGCCGCCGTAGAAGCCCCGCTTGGGATCGGAGTCGTAGAAATCGTGCAGGACGCGCGTTGCCTGGACGCTCTTGTGTTCGTTCAGCTCATGCTCGAAGACGCCGGCCGTGCGCGAGGCGTAATTGAACATCAGGAACTTGCCGACCATGCCACTCGAGTTGGCGAGTCCCTGTGGAAACGACGGGTTGGTCGACATCAAGAGCAGGCGCGGCGTCTCGGCGCCATTGGCGCAGACGATCACTACGCGTGCCTTCTGCAAATGCTCGCGTCGTTCACGATCGAAGTAGGCGACGCCCGTGGCGCGGCCGCGTTTGTCAGTTTCGATCCGGACGACGTAACTCTGCGCGCGGATTTCGCAGTTTCCGGTCTCCTCTGCCTCTGGAATCATCGAAAAGAGCGTCGAGCCCTTGGCGCGCACCTCGCAGGCAAAGCCGTGGCAGAAGCCACAGTGCACGCATGCGGGGCGTCCCCGGTAGGGCTCTGAGTTGATCGCCAACGGGGCAGGGAAGGGATGCAGGCCCAACTTGCGCGCGCCTTGCTCGAACAGCACACCGGATGATTTCACTGGCACGGGTGGCATGGGGTAAGGCTTGGTGCGCGGCGGGTCGAAGGGGCTCGCGCCGGCCATCCCGCTCACACCGATTTCCCAATCGACTTTCGTGTAGTACGGCTCGAGCTCGGCATAGCCGATCGGCCAATCGGCGAGGTCTGCACCGGGGATCGCGCCGAGTCGGCTGCGTTCGTTGAAATCTACTTCGTGAAAGCGCCAGTAGTTCGCCGTGAAATGCACGCTGGTACCGCCGACGGTTCGCGCGTACCACAAGGGCGGCTTGTCCGTGATGCGTTTTGCCTTCTGTCCCGGATCGTTGCGGAAGGTCTGCGGATTCTTCTGCGCGTCGTTCGTGATCCCGGACAGGAACCAGTACTTGAGCTCGTCGTGCTCGAAATCCGCCGGCGACAGGCGCGGGCCTTGCTCGAACACGACGGTGGAGAATTTGGCACGGGCCAGCTCACGCGCGATGATCGCACCCGCCGCGCCGGAGCCCACGATGGCGAAATCGACTTGCTCGGCGTCCCGGAATCGACGTCCTGTCATGACTACGTCCTTCGGTGCTTGCAGACGGCGGCGTAGGCTAGCACGTTCACGGGCGGCGGATTTGCGCGTCAGCCGGCCAGATTTCGATCAACAGGGATAGCGCCGATGCATCACTCGCAAGTCGCAACGGGGCGTGCGGATTCTCGAGCAGCAATGAATCGCGCGCTTCCAGCTCTGCACGTCGCTGCCCGGATTCGATGCGAACGCTTCCCCTGCAACAGAACAGCAATGCGATCGACGCCCCGACCGCCGGAACGATTTCGCATGGCGTCGAGATGCGGGTGACCCGGTGTGTGAACCGATCGCGGCGGCTCATGACATTGAGATCCACTACGGCACCGTCGATCCTGGTCGCTCGCGTGACGGCCTCGCCGCGGAATGAAAACGGATTCGAGTGGCCGGTCAGGTCGATCGACTCTCCATCCACCGAGAGGTGCAGGCCCGCGCCCTCGATGATCGTCAGCGTGCGATCGATACCGGAAAACGCGGAAAACGGCCCATCCGAGTCGACGCGCGCCATGCTGACCCGCCAGTCGAAGGCATCGATGCCCGCGCCTGCCGGCGCGATGGCGATTGCCGCGGTGGTGCCGCCGCCATTCTTCCACGGCATGTAGGCATACCCGGCGGACCTGAGTACGCGCATGTCTACCGACCTTCCAACCAGGTATTGATCGGTCACAGCGAATCATACTGAAATGCGCCCTGGGCTCGGCATAGCAGGACAGCGAAGGCGCGCGAGATGACGACGGCTCACGAGAAAGGATGGCGGATCGTGGTCACAGCGGCCGCCATCCTGCTGATCACGACGGGAATCCGGCAGTCGCTCGGCCTCTTTGTCGCGCCGATCAACAACAGCACGGGCATGGGTATTGTCGCCATCAGCCTCGCGATGGCGGTTGGACAATTCATCTGGGGCGCTGTGCAGCCTGTATTCGGCGCACTTGCGGATCGTCACGGCTCAGAGCGCGTACTGATCTTCGGCGCCGTGTTGCTGGCCATCGGCTGCTTGCTGACGACATTGGCGTCCACGCAATGGGCGCTGATCACGACTCTGGGCGTGATATCGGCTGCGGGTGCCGGCGCCGGGAGTTTCTCGGTCCTCATCGGTGCGACCGCGCAGCGCATCGCGCCCGAAAGAAGGGCGTTCGCGTCCGGCGTGATCAATGCCGGCAGCAGCCTGGGCCAGTTCCTGTTCGCGCCGCTCAACCAACTGCTGATCAGCGCGTTCGGCTGGATCTCCGCAATGTACGCCATGGCGATCGCGGCTGCTGCGACCATCCCGCTCACCCGGCTGCTGACCGGCAAGTCAACGGCACGCCATGGCCCGACCGCGCCGCCATCGCCAGGCCAGGAGCTGACGCTCAAGAGCCAGCTCCAGATCGCCGCGCGCGATCGAAGCTACTGGTACCTGCACGCTGGCTTCTTCACCTGCGGATTTCACGTCGCCTTCCTGGTCACGCACCTGCCAGGCGAAGTGAGTCTTTGCAGTCTGCCTGCGAGCGTCGCCGCGACTTCGTTGGCGATCATTGGCCTCGCCAACGTCGCGGGCAGCCTGACAGCCGGCACGCTCGGCAACGTGTTCAGAATGAAGTGGCTCCTGTTCTGGACCTACTTCATTCGTGCGGCGGCGATCGCCGTCTACATCTCGGCGCCGCGTACGGCGCTGACGTTCTATGTGTTCGCAGCAGTTCTTGGCTTCACCTGGCTGTCGACGGTGCCGCCGACAGCGGGACTCGTCGGCAAGCTGTTTGGCGTGCGCTATCTCGCCACGCTGTTCGGCCTCACGTTGCTCACACACCAGATTGGAGCTTTCTTCGGCGCGTGGCTTGGCGGTATCGCCCTCGTCAAGTTCGGGGACTACGGCTGGATGTGGTACGCGGACATGACGCTCGCGCTGGCCGCAGCGTTCATCAATTTGCCGATCCGCGAGTCACCGGTGCTGCGCGTGCAGCCGCAGGGCATCGCGGGATAAAGTGAGGTAACGCATGCGTGTCTCGCGTCTCGCCACTGCGCGGATTTTCTGCAGATGAATGCCTACATCGCGCGTCACAAGCTGCATCCGGTGATCGATCACGTCTTCACGTTCGATCAGTACGAGGAGGCGCGGGCGCACCTGAAATCCGGCAATTTCGGCACCAGGGAATCGCATCGAGGTCGACCACACGGCCAGGCAACGGCAAGGAAGGAACTACACTAACCGGTTGAGGTACTGTCGCGGCGGTGTTCATGGGCGGTTGGCTCCGGCGGCTGTTTGCTGGCGTTGCGAGACTGTCGCTGAGGTCTGCCCGAATAGAATTTTTCTCGCCTCCTCGGACAACGGCTGATCCGAGGGCTTGTACACCTCCTTGGCGCCTTCATACGCGCGGATCGTGGCGGGCCGCGGCTTGATGGCGTTGAACCAGCGCTCGAGGTGAGGAAAGTCTGCGAGGTTCTGGCCATGTGCCTGGTGCGGCACGATCCACGGATAACTCGCAATGTCCGCGATGGAGAATTCGCCGGCAATGAACTCGCGATCCGCCAGGCGCCGGTTGAGAACGCCGTACAGGCGGTTGGTCTCACGCGTGTAGCGATCGATCGCGTACGGTAACTTCTCGGGCGCGTACACGTTGAAGTGGCCGTTCTGCCCGGCCATCGGCCCGAGTCCTGCGACCTGCCAGAACAGCCACTGCAGCACCTCGGCGCGGCCGTGAATCTCCTCCGGGATGAAGCGGCGCGTTTTCTCGGCGAGGTACAGCAGGATCGCGCCCGACTCGAACAGTGAAACCGGCGCGCCGCCGCCGCGCGGCTCGTGATCCACGATCGCCGGCATGCGATTGTTGGGTGAGATGGCGAGGAACGCCGGCGTGAACTGATCGCCCTGGCCGATGTTCACCGGGATGATGCGGTGAGCGAGCTGCGTTTCCTCCATGAACATGCGGATCTTGTGTCCATTCGGCGTCGGCCAGTAGTAAACATCGATCATCGTAGATCTCCTCAGTCGACCGGTCGGGTGGCCGGCTTGCCCTTGTCCTTCACCATGAAGACCAGGAATTTGACCGGCTCGGTCTTGCTGGCGTTCGCCGAAACGCGATGGATGTCATCCGGGCTCTCGTAGAACGTGTCGCCCGGTTGCAGCGTGACCGGCTCGTGGCCGTCCACCTGCATGGTGAGCGAGCCCTCCAGCACATAGACGAATACGTTCGCATCGTGCCGATGCGCGACTGATGCGCCGCCCGGCAGGTATTCGACGGTGGACATCAGGATCTCCTTGCCGGCGACGCCGGTGAGATCCTTCATCATGAGCGGCGTCACCTTTGCGGGCTCGGCCGCACGTGCCTCGCCGAGGACTGCGACGGAGAGCCAGGCCATCGCGACGGTAGCAGCGAGTGACCTGCACCGACGGGGCGTATTGCGAGTCATGTGACCTCCTGGTCTGGGCACAGGATGCGTGCGGTAGTGGTCCGATAGAAGGTCCAGTGTCCAGCGAATTGAGAGAACCACTTCCGGGCGTTAGCGGCTTGGGGAGTCGTGGCCTTCAGTCCAGGCCGAGGACTTCGACGACCTCGATGGGCTGCTTCTTGCCCTTCACCGGCAGCATCGCGGTGCGGCCGAGCACGAACCTGGGTCCCAGCCGGGCGGATATCTCCCGTGAAACGAGCACCGTCGCGCGCACTTCCTTGGTCAGCGACTCAACGCGATTGGCAAGGTTCACGGGATCGCCCACCACGCCATATTCGACGCGATTGTCGGGGCCGATCAATCCTGCCACGACGGCGCCAGTGTGGATGCCGACGCCGATCTGTAGCGTGGCGAGCCCCTGCTGCTCGAGTTCCCGGTTCAGTCCGGCGAGGCGGTTCACTATCCCGAGCGCGGCGCGCACCGCGCGCTCGGGGTGATCCGTGTATGCCTGTGGCGCGCCAAAGAGCGCCATGACTCCATCACCCAGGAATTGCTTGACCACTCCGCCTTCCGCCTCGACGGCCGCGACCACTTCGGTAAAGAAGCGGTTGAGGAGCTTCAGCAGTGCCGCCGGGTCGAGGGCTTCGCTCAACGCGGTGAATCCACGGATATCCTGGAACAGGATCGTGACGTCGCGGCGCTCGCCCTCGAGCGGGACGCGCCCGCTGAGCACCGCTTCGGCGACATCGCGTGACACGAAACGGCCGAACGTGTCCTTGATGTGCTCGCGTTCCTCGAGACCGCCGACCATGTCGTTGAACGAACGCGCCAGGAACCCGAGCTCATCGTGGCGCTCGATGCTCGAGCGATAGCGCAGGTTGCCACGGAGCACTTCGCGCATGCCGGCGACCAGCGTTTGCACGGGCGAGGTGATTCCGCCGGCGAGACCGATGCCGATCAGGAGCGCGGCCAGCAGCGCCCCGCTGCCGATGATGAGGATTCTCCATTGCAAGGCCCGCAACGGCGCCAGCGCCCGGTCATAGGATCCCTGCACCAGCGCGTGCAGCGGTTGCGAGAGGCGGGCATCAATGGGAAACACCAGCGACAGGAACCGCTCGCCGCCGAGCGTGAGGAGCAACGGTTGCTGTGCACCTTGCGAGCGCAGCAGTTGCGCGCGCGCCGCTGGCGCAGGCACGAGACGGTCGCGCGACTGGGCTGGCCATGAGGAAGCGAACACCCGGTCCTGGGTGAGGAATGTGATGTTCAGCCCCGCGGCTTGCCTCAGGCGCGCCGCAAATGCATCGTCGATCGCTTGCCCGAGGAGCAGAAAGCCGATGACGTCGGGACCGAAGACGGGCACCGCAACCAGCTGAAACAGCACGCCGTCGATCTCCGCGATCGCGGCAGCGGCCTTGCCAGTTTCCAGCGCTTGCTTGACCGGTGAGAAGCCCGCGAGTGACTGACCGCCGTGCGACCCGCCCGGCAAAGTTACCAGCAGGACTGCGGTTTCATCGGTAATCCACAGCAACTCGGCGCCGATCCGGCTCTTATAGCTCAGTGCAGCCGAGGCGAGCGTCGCCGGATCGTAGTTTGCTTCGAAGTGTGTGGCGATGACGCGCTTCAGGGCGAAATCGCTCGCCAGCAGAATGGAATTGGTCCTGAGCCGGGCCGCACGCTCCACCAGGAGTCCGTCGAACAGCTGCCCGGTAGTGAGCAGTTCGCGGTTCAAGGTGCGCTGGGCCTCGCGGCTGACGACCAATTGCGTGAAGCCCAGGGTCGCGATGAGCACCGCGAGCACCAATGCCGAGAACGCGAGAAAAATCTTGGTGCGCAGGCGACTGCGCGCCCACCAGTCTATTGGTCCCATCGGGAACCACGCGTCGCGGGACGAGAGCGCGCCTCGGCGAGCGTAAGGTGGAAAGTCAACTCGGGATTGTTCGCGGGTACCTCCACGCGCTGCGCAGTGTCGGCGGTCTTTTCGCGGCTCTGTTCGTGCCACGCGAGCAGCGTGTAGGTCCCCGGCGGTAGCCCGGTGAGCGTGAAACGCCCGTCCGCATCGGTCATCGCGAAGTGCGGCGTGGGCAGAACGAGGATCACCGCGGACATCCAGTCGTGGATGTTGCAACCGATCTTGACTACGCCAGTCTTGTCGAACAGAACCGGCGGCGCGCTTTCACCCTTGTAGAGCGGCAGCTCGAAAGTCTTGGTGCGCGAGAACGAGTACACGTGGTGGCTGATCTGGTCGCGATTCGGGAAGCGCACCTCGGTGCCGACCGCGATCGGCAGCACATTGGGCACGAAAGTCTTGTTGATCTGATCCATGGTCGCCGTCGGCGGAGGTCCGGTAATCGTGCTCTCTGGCGCGTCGACGAACACGACTGCCTCGGCGATGCCTTTGCCATCCGGTCCGACCACTTGACCTGAAACGGTGTGCCCCGCAGCGATAGCTGCAGCCAGCGGCAAAACCGCGAGGGCGAGAACGAGACCGAGAGACTGGTGGGAGTGCACGCGCAGGTTCTTCAGTAGCGAAAGCGATAGCTCAGCTGCCAGCCGTCCTGCTCCGGCTCAGGGACGGCGCTCGCCGGTCGATTGCTGTGCAGCCAGATGTATTCCGCGCCGAGACGATGGCGCAGTCCCCACTCGTAGAGATACGCGAGCGTCACTGCGTCGCCGTTCTCGCGGGTGGAGTTGCCGCCGTCCAGATCCTGGACGTGAAAGTCATCATAGCGGACGGTGACGCGGTGCCCCTTGTAGTGCTGCGAGAGCAGGGCATAGAAACCTCGCAGTGAGCTGTCATTCGAGGGCTGACGCACCAGCGCCTTGCCACGCAGGTACTGCACGACGAAGTCGGTGCGTGCCGTCGGGTGGAGGATCGCGCCGACCGTGCCCGCGCGGGTGTGCCACACGCCGGTCCTGTCCTCGTCACCCATGTTGTCGATGTAACCCAGCTTGAGCGCGGCGCGCTCACCGGCATCGCCGAGCGTGATCCAGGTGTAAGCAGCAGGCCGATGATCTCGCTCGTTGAAAATGTCGGTACGCGTCCCGTTGGGCAGTGGCAGATCGGCGTTGACGCCACTAAGCCCGTCACCCATTGCCCAGCCGCGCAACGCGATGAGTCGACCCATCTGGTCCGCCCCATAGCCAACGCCAACGACGATGCCCAGGCGTGGGCCATGTTCACCCTGGTGCCACCATTCGCCTTCGAGACCGGCGAGACTGATCTCTTCCCAGAGCCAGCTGTTGAGCGCCGACGCCGAGATCGAATATTCGGGTGTCCACGCGGGACCGACATGTTCCAGAGAAAAAGGCACGCTCATCAGTCCGCTCTGCAGTCCCCAGCCGTGCGACTGGTCGCTCCATTCCTTGCGCAACAGCGCTTCGACCAGCCATGGATCGTAGTCATCGGCGATGTCGGGCTCCACGTTGACCTGCAATTGCATGCGCAGATCCCAGGGAAGGGCCGCTCCTGCCTCGATTGCGAGTTGCCCGAGGGCGAACCGCGTCTCGCTCTCGAATCCTGAATCGGTCGAGTGGCCGCCAAAGCGCGTTTTCCCCGGTCCACTATCGGTCCAGCTCGGAGCCGAGCCGCCGCGCGCCACGCGCACATCCAGCAGCGCACGCAACCAGACACGATCGGGCTGCTCGACCTCGTACTGCGCCCACGCTCGCGGCGCAACGACGTTGCACAGAGAGATGAGGAGCAGGCTGCAGGTGGTGGAACCAGCGGACATTTACTGAGCCAGGGTGCTGCTGGCGCAAAAACGCATGGTATAGGCGGATGGCACTCTTCACCACTGGCGGATCACTTTGCCTGCTCCCTGATCGTCCGCTGGCGAAGTGTCATCCGGTTGACAGATCGGCCGCACGGTCCGCGGCATCATTTGCACCGTCCGAGTTCAACCCAATTCGACAAATGAGGAGATCGACATGAGCAGGCAGAACGGTGTGAATTCGTTGCGCAAGGTGGTGGAGCAGGTGTTCGCAGGTATCGTCTTCATCAGCATGGTTGCGTTCGTCGTCGGCGGCACCATCGCCATGTGCCTGCCAAGCGCCACGTTCTCCGCGTGATGGCTCAGCGCCTGAACTCCGAACGAGGTGCAAGCAGATGTACAGTCGTGTTTCAGTCGTTGCAGGCGTGGTGGCTGCCTGCGCAGCCCTGTTGGTGGCGCGGAGCTTGCACAGCGCTGACGAGGCCAGTGCGCAACGCGAGAATCAAAGGTGCGCCGAGGTCTTCGCCCCGGTAACCGGCACGAAGCCGGTGTCCAAGCCCGAGCGAGCTGAGGAGTCCAGGCTCGCGCTGGCGGAGCCGCGGCTCGTCTATCCACCGCAAGGATCCAGGCCTGCCGCTCCATCACTAGAGGACGCGTTCTGAATCGCGCGATCCTCGCCTCCGTCCCACTGGGACCAAATGGGCGCCGCGGGCCACGAAGCGATTGAAAATGAGTTTGGACCTGCTCTCCTGCCTGATCGTCCCTGAGCGTGTTCGCATATCGAGTTGACCAACGAAGTCGCCGCGCAAATCACCGCTCGATGCCGCGAGCAGGCGCGCGAATCGTCATCAAAATGAAACCAGCCTGGCGCTTGCGTGTTGCGGAACCTTGCGCAAAACGCGAGATCGTATCGTTCGATCATCAGGGCGGGAACCGTCGGCATCCACAGCATGAGCAGTCGTCCGCTCACATTCGTTATCGCGCGCACTGATCCCATGCAGGGTGAAGAGCGCATCGACTGTCCCTTGTATCCGGTGCCGGAGTTCGGCTGGAGCTACGCGCCGCTGCGCATCGCGAGCGATGACCTCACAGCATTTGCAAGCCGACTGATGCGCGGTTGCGACGAGTGGGCGCAAATGCACTTTGAATTCCAGGCGCGCGCCAACGACGGAATCATCGGACTCGCCTGGGGCACGGCGGCGGCGGTCGAGTCACGGTGCTCAGCGCCCGCCGAGCGACTCGACGAGATCGAGCAGCAGCTGGAGCGCGGTCCTCAGAGCTCGTGATTGCCGGCGTCTTTCAGGAACTCTGCCAATGCGGCGCGTGCCGCCGGGGATTCATCCAGCAACAGATGCCCGGCGCGATCGATGATCCTGACGGTCGAGCCTGGAATGCGCACCTGCCACTGCGGAGCGTTGCCGGCGGGCACCATTCGATCCTCCTTTCCCCAGATCAGGAGCGTCGGCGCGCGGATGCGCGCCAGCCTGCTTGCGTCGAGTCCCTCGCTGAGCGCGATGCGTCCCACCGCCTGCGCCTCGCGACCGCGCGCGGCGAGAAACTCTGCGTCAGGTTTGTTCGGCCAGTACGGCCGCACGACTTCCGGATCATGCGTGAAGTAAGCAGGCCACTCGTGGTAAGCGATGCGCGAGAAGTCAGGCTGCGGGAATGCGGGTGTCGTGATGCCGCCTGGCGCCACCAGCACGAGGCGACGCACGCGCTCCGGACGCAAGACGGCGAATTCCGCTGCGAGCCGCCCGCCAAGGGATGCGCCGGCCAGGTGAAACGACGTCAAGGCGAGCGCATCGAACAGCGCCAGGTAGTGACTGACGTAGCCTCCGAGCGATTCGATCGCTGGAGCATCCGCCGATTCGCCGAAGCCGGGATGGTAGGGCAGCAGCACGCGAAAGTGCGCGGTCCAGTCGCGGGCGAAGTCAAAGCCATGGAAGGTGCCGCCGCCATGAAAGTACACGAGGTCGGGCCCGGACCCGGCCGCGTACGCGACCGTTCGAACACCGGCGATGCTCAACTCGAGCCGTTCGAAGCCGGCGGTACTGTACGTAGTCACTCGGTGAGTCTCCGTGCTACACGGGCATGGGCTGGCCTTCGACCAGCTTGCTGAGGGCCGTCGACAGCGAACGACGCTCCGGATCCAGGGCCTGGCGTCGAAACTCCTCGAAGTCCGCTCGCTGGCGCGTGAGATCCCTCTCCGACATGCGACGCTTGAAATCAGAGGCGATCGGGGAGCTCACTTCGAGAAATACGCGACGCCGCTCGGTGGCATAGAAGTCGAGCACGCTTTGCGCTGCGCGGCCGGCGAGCACCGCCGTCAGCACCTCGCTGAGCGCGGCCGCATCGATGACTCCGCCAGTCAAACCCATTCCGCCGCAGGGATTGCAGGCATGCGCGGCATCGCCCGCGAGGAGCGTGCGGCCCACACGGAAGGTGGGCGCGCAGCGCTCGTGCACGCGATAGGGCGAATAGGCCACCACCCGGTATGGCGCTTCAGGGTCTGGAAGAAGAACGGAGTAGCGCTCGGTGATGCGTCGTGGGATGTCGTCTTCCGGCAGGCTCGCGTCCTCTTCAAAGGTCACGCGCCAGAGATTCTCCTGGCCAAGGCGCGCCACCACCGCCCAGTTGACGGGGTCGGCCACCATGTTCGCCGGTTCGAATCCATAGCGCTCGAAATCGTAGCTGACATTGGTGGCAACGAAGCGCTCCGGCCAGGTGTGCCCTTCGAACGGCAGGGACAGGAGATGGCGGACGGTGCTGCGTGCGCCATCGGCACCGACCACCCATCGGGTGCGAAGGTCTTCGCGCCCATGAGGCGTTTCAACGGTCAGCGTAGCCCCGGACCCGTCCTGAGCGAGTCCGACCAGCCGCGTGCTCCAGCGCATGCTGCTCCCCGGCAACGCGCTGAAATGTGTCAACACCAGTTGGGCAAGCAGGTGCTGGCCGAAATGAGCGTTGTACGGGTAGGGAGAATCGGGCGGAAACGTATCTGCGATACGAGCCACCTCGCCACTCGCGAGGAGGTGGAAGGCAAAGCTCTTGCTCAGGAAGGAGATCGCAAGCGTGTCCTGCAGCAGTCCCAGCCGATCGAGGATCCTGATGGTCGTCGGAAAGTACACCGCGGCGCGCGGTGAATCATTGATACCCGGCTCGGCGTCGATCACGGTGACCGACCGGCCCGCCTGCGCCAGGCCCAGCGCGGTCAGCAAGCCGACCGGGCCGGCTCCCACCACCACGACGTCACAGAGTTCGCTCCTGTCTGATTGCATTGGCAGGTCCCGATTACCTATGATTTTCTCCAAAGCACGAGGAGATCAAATGAGCGTACAGGTACCCGACGCCGAGCGGCAGGTCTGGATCTTCACCCAGATGCTGCGCATCCGCGCCTTCGAAGAGAGCGTCAAGCGCACGTTTACCGAGCACCCGGGCGTCATCCGGGGCCACACGCACCTGGCCGATGGCGCCGAAGCGTCGATCGTCGGCACGCTCAGCCACTTCCGCACGGGCGACGCGGCCTTGGCGACGTATCGCTGTCACGGGTACCCCCTGGTCCTCGGCAGTGACCCCAAGGCGATGATGGCCGAGATCTACGGTCGCGCGGATGGCCTGTGCAAGGGCTTGGGTGGGTCCATGCACCTCACCGACGTCAAGCGGGGGTTCCTTGGGACCTCGGGGATCGTCGGCGCGGGCATTCCCCATGCGGCCGGCGCTGCCTGGGCCGCCCAGATCCGCAAGAAGGGCGAGGTGGCGTTCTGTTTCTTCGGCGACGGCGCCTCCAAGCAGGGCGCTTTCTACGAGACGCTGAATATTGCCTCTCTGTGGAGGCTTCCGGCGATTTTTGTGATGGAGAACAACGGCTACAACGTGGTTACGACCACCGCGCAGGAGGATGCGAATGCGGCCAACGGCGAGCCGCTCTCGGTGAAGGCCAAGGCTTTCTCAATGCCTGGCGTCACCGTCGATGGGACCGATCCGCTGGCCGTACACGCCACGGTCGGCGCAGCGGTCGAGCGCGCTCGTTCGGGCGCCGGCCCCACGCTGGTCGAATCGAAGGTCTATCGTCTTTCGGCCCACGGCAACATCATCGCGCCGCCCGGAGTACCGCTGCATTACCCCGAGCATGAGGCGATCACGGTGTTCGGCAATCGCGCGGAGTACGAAGCGGCGCTGCGTGGCGACCCGGTGCCGCGCTTCCGCGGCGTTCTGGTCCAGAGCGGCGCGTTGAGCGGCGCCAAGGCTGATGAGCTCGCGGCGCAAGCTGCCAAGGAAATGGACGCGGCCGTGGCGTTCGGCATCAAGAGTCCCTTCCCCAAGCTCGAGTCCGCGCTCGAAAACATTTACGCCTAAGCCGGAGCGAATCATGGCACAGCTTCCATTCATCGCCGCGATCGATGCCGGCATCCACCAGGAGATGCGACGCGATCCGACGGTTCTTTATTTCGGCCAGAACATGGCGACGACCGAGAATCACGACTTCGTCGCTGCCTACGGGCACGACCGGGTGCGCGTCACGCCCATTTCCGAGACCGCTGAGATCGGAATCGCCATCGGCGCAGCGATGGCGGGCTTGCGCCCGGTGGTCGAGCTCTACATGGCGGAGTTCATGCTCGTCGCCATGGACCAGGTGCTCAACGAAGCACCGCGCTTCCGTTACATGTCCGGCGGGCAAGTGAAGGTGCCGCTGGTGCTCAAGGCCGGGTTCGGCTTCGCCTGCGGCTGGGCGGGACAGCACACCGGCTCACTGACGGCGCTGTTCATGGGCGTTCCCGGTCTCAAGGTCGTGGTCCCATCGACCGCTGCCGATGCGAAAGGATTGATGGCGACGGCGATTCGCGATGACAACCCGGTCGTGTTCCTGCACCACTACCTGCTCACGCTCGAGCATGGCGAAGTGCCTGATGGTGAGCACTTGGTGCCGTTCGGCAAGGCGCAGATCCGGCGCTCCGGCGGCGATGTCACGATCGTCGCCACCGGCTGGATGGTTCCGCGTTCGCTTGCGGCGGCGGAGAAACTCGCCAAGGAAGGTATCCAGGCGGAAGTGATAGATCCGCGCACCGTTGCGCCGCTCGACCTCGAGACGATTCTCAAGTCCGTGGCGAAGACCGGGCGGCTGTTGCTCGTCGATCAGGCGCCGCGTCATGCTACGGTCGCGGGCATCATCGCGGGCGATGTCGCTGAGCAGGGCTTCTCATCGCTGAAGGCGCCGATCGTGCAGGTGACGGCCCGCGATGCGACCGTGCCTTACAGCGAACCGCTCGAGGCTTATGTGATCCCGGACGAGGAGCGGATCATCGCTGGCGTTCGCAGCGTGCTGAAGGGTCGTCGGTAACGAGTTCGCACCAGCGCCCGCGGCGTGCGCCGCCAACTATTCGAGGCGCCAGTCGCGGCCCTCGAGAAGCTCGACCAGGCGGGCGAGGAATTCCGACGCGAGGCGTCCGTCCGCGACGCGGTGATCCACCGTCAGCGTGAGATCCGACAGCGGACGCACCTCGATCTGTCCGACGCGCGCCACCACGCAGTCCCGCTGCCGGCCGACCGCGAGAATTGCCGACTGCGGAGGATTGATGATCGCCGTGAAGCGGTCCGGGCCGCGTGCGCCGAGATTCGACAGGCTGAACGTCGCGCCATCGAGTTCCTCACGCTTGAGCCGGCCCTTCAGGGCGCGCTCGACGCACTCCGAGCGGCGGCGTGCGATCGCAGCGAGACCAAGCCGCTCGACGTCGTGAAGCACGGGCACCAGCAGGCCGTTCTCCACGGCGACGACCAGGCCGATATGTGCGCCGCTCGCGTGCACGAGGCGGGCGCCTGGCGAGTCCGCATCTCCTGCGAACGTTGCGTTCAGTGCCGGATACTCGATGAGCGTTCGAGCGACGGCCTGCAGCAGGAAGTCATTGACCGAGAGCTTGGACGAACCTGGCAGCGACGCCGCGGAAAGCTCGGCGCGCAGCGCCTGCAACGTGGTCCAATCAACCGAGCGCTCGACGAAGAACTGTGGAACGGTTGCGTTGCTCAACGTCATTGCGCGCGCCAGCGCGCGCCGCATCGGCGCGAGTCCTTGCGTCGTTGACGTTGGCGCTTGTAGCGCGCGCGCCGTCGCGGGCGATTCGATCGCCCGCTTCACATCCTCGAGCTGAACTCGACCGCGGGGACCCGATCCCGCAATGCTGCCGAGGTCGAGACCACGCTCGGCCGCAAGCTTGCGCGCAACCGGTGAGCTTCGGATGCGATCGCCAGCGTGCTCCTCGAATGCAGCGGCCGAAGGCAACGCGGTTTCGGGCTGGACCGTCCGCGTTTTCTGCGCCGCGGTGCTCGATGGCTGCGCTGTAGCGGATTCCAGGCGCGCGATCTCATCGCCGACGCTCGCCTCCTCGCCGACCTGCACCAGGATTTCGACCAGGCGCCCACTTACAGTAGCCTCGATTTCGACCACTGATTTTTCCGTTTCCACTTCGACCAGGGGCTCGCCGAGTGTCACCGCATCGCCCACGTTCTTGAGCCAGCGAGTGACTCGGACCGCCTCCATCACGAGGCCGACCTTCGGTATTTCCATCGCGACCAGGGCCAACTCGTTACTCCTGCGCCTGTGCTTCAAGGCCGAGCAGTTGTCGTGCCGCGCGCACGATGTCCCTGCTCCCCGGAAGGAGCGCCCGCTCGAGCTCTGGAGCGAACGGGATCGGCGCGAAGGGACAGCCGACCCGCATCACCGGAGCATCCAGTTCATCGAACAGTTCAGTGCCGACGCGCGCAGCAATCTCGGCACCCGCGCCGCCGTTGCGGACCGCTTCGTGCGCGATCAACACGCGGTGCGTCTTGGCCACCGACGTGGCGATAGTCGCCATGTCGAGTGGCAACAGCGTGCGCAGATCGAGGACCTCAGCCGAAATACCAGACTGCACGAGGTTCTCCGCGGCCTGCAGCGCATCCTTCACCATGGCCGAATACGCGATTACGGTGACATCCTTGCCCGCCCGCACGACTCGCGCCTTGCCGATCGGCGGCAGCTCCGTGCCATCGGCGAGCGCTTCTTTCATCGTGTAGAGCCGTTTGTGCTCGATGAAGAGCACCGGATCGCCCAGCCGGATCGAACTCTTGAGCAGTCCGTATGCCTCGGCGGGCGAGGACGGTGCGACGACCACGAGCCCCGGAACGTGGATGAACCAGGCTTCGAGACTCTGCGAGTGCTGCGCCGCTGCGCCACCTGCAGCGCCTGCCTGCGTACGCACCACGAGCGGAACGGCGAGCTGGCCCCCCGACATGTAGCGGTACTTGGCGGTTTGATTCACCAGGCAATCCATCGCCAGGGTCGCGAAATCGATGAACATGATTTCGAGCACGGGCTTCAGACCGCATAGCGCCGCACCGGTCGCGAGGCCGGTGATTGCCGCTTCGCTGATCGGCGTGTTGCGCACGCGCTTATCGCCGTGTTTGCGCGCGAGACCCTTGGTGACGCCGAAGGCGCCGCCCGCCGCAACGTCTTCGCCCAACAGGTACACCGCGGCATCGCGCGCCAGCTCCTCGTCGAGCGCGCGGCGCAGGATTTCAATGAACGTGTGCTCCATGAGCGCTCAGCCCGGGATCGCGTTGAGCGATGGTGAACGATAGACATCATCGAGCACGGTCCCCGGATCGGGGCGCGGGGCTGCGCGGGCGCGTTCGATGGCTTGCTGAACTTCCTGTTTGGCGCGCTCGCCGATGGCGTCAAGCTCGGCAGCTTTCACGCCGAGCTCCAGGAGCTGACGTTTCAGGCGCTCGATCGGGCATTTCTCACGAATCGCGGCGAGTTCGTCCTTCGAGCGGTACGGCTGTGCGTCGCCCACATAGTGCCCCGCCATGCGGAAGGTCATGCACTCGAGCAGATACGGACCCTGAGCCTTGCGCAGAAGCTCGATTGCGTCGCCCGCTGCCTCGTAGACCGTAGGTACGTCGTTGCCGTCGATCGTCTTCGTCGCAATGCAATAGGGCGCGGCGAAACTGCTGACGTGTGTGACGTTCGAATGCTCTTCGCGGCTCGTGAACTCGGCGTAGCCGTTGTTCTCGCAGACGAACAATACCGGGAGGCGCCACAGTGCTGCGAGGTTCAGGGTCTCGTGGAAGGCGCCGGCTCCGGTCGCACCGTCGCCGAAAAAAACCACGCTGATGTTCTTCTTGCCCTGCGCTTGCGCCGCCCAGGCAGCACCCGCGGCGAGCGCAAGGTTGCCTGCCACGACGCCAGTCGCGCCGAGGACACCGTGCGCCACATCGACCACGTGCATCGAGCCGCCGCGACCGCGGCACAGGCCGCTCTCGCGACCGAGGATTTCGGCAAACGTCGCTTGCAGCTCGCTGCCCTTGGCGAGCACGTGACCGTGGCCACGGTGACTCGTGAAGAGCACATCGTCCGGGGACAAATGCGCACAGATGCCGACGGCAACGGCCTCCTGGCCGGTCGACAGGTGCGGGAACCCGGGAATCTCGCCGGCCGCGGCGAGCCGTTGCACGTGGCCCTCGAACAGGCGAATGCGCCAAATGGCGTGATACATCCGCTTCCAGTCATCCGCAGTCGGTGCGCTCACACATTCCCCGGTTCTTGATGTTCGAGTAATACCCGCGCCACGCGCTGAATCGCCGCCCGACCTGATCTTCGATGATCGTCAGCATCGGGCCCTTGACCGTGGATTTCCAGCATTGTTGCATGACATCTCCACGAGGCAAGATCATGGCCTCTTTGTGAGGCGAGAGCGCATCGGCGATCGCGATGCCCCGCCCGCAGTCGAGGCAGGTCTCGACCCGCTCGCGCGTCGACAGCACGACGCGGGCCGTGGTGACATCGGAGCTCTCGCGGCGCGCATCGTCGGGACGATCAAGCTGCGGCCCGGCGTGGATAGCCGCACCGCAAGCGGTTGATTTCGCCAGGTCGAGATGTCTTACCGGCAATGAACTGCGATCTTGCGAAGACCGACCATGCCAACCGCGGCCGCACATACTGGGGGATTCTTGATGAAACGTAGGATCACATCATGCAGCTTCGCGACGCTCGTCCTGCTCGCCGCCGTTGCTGCTCCTGCCAATGCGTACCACGTCGCCCGTGAGATCAAGCTGCCGGGAGCCGAAGGTTGGGACTGCCTTGCCTTCGATAGTCGGCGCGCGCGGTTGTACGTGACCCACGGTACGCACGTCGAAGTTCTGGATGCGGCCAAGCTCTCGCTCGCCGGGTCGATCGCCGACACACCCGGTGTGCACGGGGTGGCCATCGCCGACAGCCTCGGCCGCGGCTACGTGAGCGCGGGAGCGTCAGGCAGCGTCGTAGTGTTTGACCTGAAGTCACTCGCCCGCATCGTGGAGATCAAGACCACGGGCGAGAATCCAGACGCGATTCTCTACGAGCCCACGAGCCGGCGTGTATTTGCGTTCAACGGTCGCGGGCGCAACGTGACCGCAATCGATGCCAGGAAGAACGAGGTGGTCGGCACCATTGCACTCGATGCGAAACCCGAGTTCGCGGTGGCGGACGGCGCGGGTCGGGTGTTCGTCAATCTGGAGGACAGGAACAGCATCGCGGCGATCGATCCCAAAGGTCTTGCGGTCGCGGCCACCTGGCCGCTCGCGAACTGCGAAGAACCGACGGGCCTCGCCATCGACCGTGCGCATCATCGGTTGTTCGCTGCGTGCGGCAACAAGGTCATGGTGGTCGTGGATTCGACCACCGGACATGCCGTGGCTGAGGTACCCATCGGAGCAGGAGTGGATGGGGCGGAATTCGATCCATCAAGGCAGCTTGCGTTCGCGCCTGGAGGCGACGGGACGCTGACGGTCATCAAGGAAGAGACTCCGAATCGATTCGCGGTCGTCGAGACCGTTACGACGAAAGCTGGTGCGCGCACGATGACACTCGATGAGCGCACTCATCGAGTCTTTCTTTCGACCGCGCAGCGCAATCCTCCGCCAGCCGCGACACCTGAACAGCCGCACCCGCGGCCCACAGTTGTGCCGGACACGTTCGAGGTTCTGGTCGTGGAACCCGATACGCGATAGATGAAGATCAACAGCCCGGCGCGGCCGGCTCCGGTCCGCCCGCGATGCAGAGGCCAGTCGACAGCGAGAAGGACGGCGCTCCCCGATCCTTGAAGCTCGCTTCCGAGTAGAGCGCGGTGTACTGGTCGTTCCCGATCGGCTGTCGGCATACGAAGCCATCGCGCGAGCGCGCGCAGCCGTGCGACGACCAGTGAGCTTCACGGAAATCGCGCGTCGGACTGCTCGCGCTCCAGGCCAGCACGCGGCTCGGCTTTCGATCCGGCCTCACGGTGAGCTCGAGTCGATGCGCGTCGGTCAATGCATTCCAGGACCAGGAGACTTGCGGCAAGGGCGTGCCATGAGCCGAGTAGCGATGCAGAGCGGCCAGGCTTGCGATGAGACGGTCTTCGTCGCGCAGCGAATGTCCCTGATTCGGCATGTACAGCACGCGCTTGGGCTCCGGAAGCTCGTTCCAGTAGAGCTTGAGCGCATCCAGTGGCCAGTAGCGATCATTGGTTCCGAGCAGGATGAGCTTCGGTTGCGTGAGGCTCGCTCGATAGCTGTAAGGATCGACCATCTCGACGAGTTTCCGTCCCAGGTCCGAATCGATTCGGCCGGGAAGGTCGATGCTTGAATAGTCGCGGATCTCCTCGGACAGCTCGCCGAACGTTGCGCGCTGCAGGTCGATCTGCGCACGCATGTTGAGCATGGCGATGACCATCGGCGCGACCGCTGCCACGCGTGGATCGACCGCAGCGGTGAGCCACGAAGTCCAGCCGCGCTTCGAGGCGCCGGTCACCGTGAAGTGCTCGATCGGAATCTGCCAGTGTCGCGAGGCGATCTCCTGTACCGCGTCCATGGCGCGTGCGGCACTCTTGACCATGGGCAGCAGCAGCGGCCAGTCGGCGTCGCCCGTCTGCAGGTAGGAGTCGAATGTGTAGGCAATCAGCGCGTCCTCGCGCCGCTCGAACAGCGGTTGAAACGGCACCTGCCTCACGACCGCCACAGGCGCGTGGATCGCGTCCGCGAGGTGAACGAACACCTTGGCCTCGCGCGGCAAATCAGGCTGCTGTTCGCTGTCGTATTGCGGGTTCCAGCGCCCGCCGTCGATGAAGAGCAGCGCTTGCTTCGACGAAGCATCGATCTTGCTGGGGCGGAAGACGATGAGCTGGTGCTTCCACTCGATCCCACGCCAGGTCTGCGAGGTGAGGATCCCCCCTACATACTCCGCGGAGCCGAGGTGGCCTGAGGTCACCTCGTGCCACGCATAACTCGAATCCGGCCTCGCCACGTATTGCTCGAGTTCGCCGGCTGCATACGCGTGCGGCGCCGCCGCGCTGGCAATCAGACATGCCGCGAAGAAACGCGCCCACTGGCGACGTCGCTCAGGAGAACCAGAAGTAAGCAGGCCCGACATGCATGCCATGGGTGACGCTGAGAGGAAAGGCACCTGAGATGACGTACGAGACTGCAGCGTGCGCCACGCCGAGCACGAACACGTTGGGTTCGCGTCGATACAGCGTGCAGGACGCCACCCCGGCGATGAGCGTAACGACCATCAACAGAGGGTTCGGCGTGTGGAAGACCGCGAACAGAGCGGCCGCGCACACTGTCGCTGCCCATGGACCTTGAACGATCTCGAGCAGTCGTCGGTACAGGATGCAGACCAGGCCGTATTGCTGGGCGGTGCCCCACGCGATCGTCCAGGGCAGGCTCGCCAGGGCGCGCTGCCACGACGGGAAGTGCCAGGTGTCGAATGCCGCACCCAGCGCCAGGGGCACGAACAAGGCGATGGCCACGAGCGGCAGCGTGTTGCGGAGCGCGGCACGCCAGTTGTCGAGCCTGACCCCGATCTGCCGTGCGGTTTCACCGCGCCGCAGATGACTGGCAAGGCCAATCCCGAAGTACAGGAGGACCACGAGCTGCGCGTGCCCCGGAAATGCGCCTTGCCAGTTCCAGGTGTACGAAAGGACCAGCGTGCCCAGGGCCGCGACTTCCAGCATGGCGGGAACATGCGACCGATCATCGAGGATGCGTTCCGTGCTCACGGTGTCCTAATGACTGATGCAAAGGCTGCGAAGTTCACCGCCCATCTCCCTTGGACGCGAACCCCGCGCAAAGTCATTCGAGGCTGCAGATTAAGAATAATTTGGCCTGGGCTATTGCAGGCCTGTCCGCGGTCCTCGTGGCTCGAGCGGAGGCAGATCCGTGCTGGCCGCCGGATCTGCCCCGATTACGATGCTACTGGCAGACGGAAGTCGAAGGACTCGTGCAGTACACGACGTTTTCCCAGGCGAAGACCTTGGGTGTGCGCGGATCTATGGTCAGGCGCAGCCATTCGCCCGGATCATTGGTCGAGCCTTGCACGACGATACGGGTGAGATTCGGGACGGCCTGCGTGTGATGGATGAGACCCGTGACGCTGGTCGGGTCCGCGAGTGGCTGGTCGGCATGGTAGAGGTGCGTGTCGCCGTTCAGTAGCAACACTGGCCGGCCGAAGTGCACGCTGAGATCGGCCAACCTGGTGACGAACGGGGTGTATTGGTCGAGACCAGCGCCTCCCGCTGCCAGCGCTTCCGGATCCCACATGTCCGCCTGCACGATGACGACCACAGCTCTGGCGCGCTCCTGCCGCGCTTCATCGAACGCCGCTTGCAGCCAGCGAAGATTGGCAGCACGGCGCTCACTCGCTTCCTGAGTCTGCGCGGCTGGATCAGCGAAGATCCCTGACCACCCCGAGGTATCGTCGTTGGAGCCGCCGGGAATGTTCAGCGTCACGAACACGACCTTCGAATCCATCCACATCACGTTTTCAACCAACTGCGAGTCGGCCGGAAACGCGTCATCGAAATGTTCCGCCTGGCTGACGACTCGCTTCTCGTGCCTGCCGAGTGTGGTGCCGGGTTTGGCGAAGAACAGAGCGCGGACGCTGGCAAGCTCCTTCAGCGGAGCGCCGCTGCTGAACTGCTTGCTCTTGTGGCAATCAGCCCATTCGTTGTCACCCGGCGTATACACAACCGGATCCCGGAACTGCTGGAACTGATGGAACACGTCCTGATTCCAGCCGGGGTTGGAGGTCGCAATCGGCGGCAGAATGCCCGCGCTGGTGCAAGGCATGCTGCCGGAGTGCAGGTCGCCGACGTGCACGACCAGGCTGACATTCCGATCTGCGTTGACCGAGTCGGTCAGCAGGTGCGCATTGTCGAGGAGGTACTGGCTGTAGGGCCAGTCGCCAAAGACTGCGAGCGTCAACGGTCTGATTGACTCTGAGTCGTCGCGGTGATTGTTCTGATCGGCCAGTGACACCGCGGATGCAAGTACGCCGGCCAGTGCGGCGGCCGTAGCGAGAGATAACCTCATTGCACGTTCTCCAGTGAGAGGGGGTATTCCTGATCCACGCCAGGCAGGAACCCCGAATGCTAGGAACGCTGCGTTTCAATTGGATGACTGGGGCGCATGCCCCCGCACCTCGCGATGGCGAGCCTTCGATTTCCCCGCCTGAGTGTCATCCGGTTGACAAATCGGGGACACGGTCTGCGCCATGATTTGCGCCGTCCGATGTTCAACCCGATCAAGCTAACGAGGAGATCGACATGAGCAAGCAGTACGGTTCAAATTCGTGGAGCAAGAAGGTGGAGAAGATCCTGGCGGGTCTCGCTTTCGCGAGCATGGTCACGCTCGTCATTGGCGGCACAGCTGCAATGTTGCTGCCGGGTGGGACGCTCTCGGCCTGACACGCTGATCCGCGGTCAGGCTCTAGCGCGTCTTGAACGGTGGCCGCGGCACCGGCTTGCAAGCCGAGGCGTCGAGTCCGCGCGTGTCGCCGCTACGGACGAATTGCTCATAGAGTCCCGGGATGCAATCGGTCACGTCAGTGTGTCCCTTGCCACGCAGGACGACTTCCAGGCGATTCGAGAAGCCCGGCGCCGCATGCTCCATCATCCACAGTGGCGAAGCGCCATCCAGGTCGCCCGACACGAACAGGGTGGGCACCGCTGAGCTCACCGGCGTCCGATAGTCCGCCGGGTGAGAGACCTTCGGCCATTGCTTGCAGGCAGCCTGCTGCTGACGTGCCCGATAGTCGCCGAGAAACGTGCCTTGTGTTTCGCGCACGATCTCTTCTTCACGCATGAACGCGACGTCATCATTGCACGTAATGGCGAAGAACAGACCGAAACTCAAACCAGCGTCGGCGCTGCGAGCATTGGACAACACGCCTTCAACGAACGGGCCGAAATCTCCCAGGTACGCCCGATGAATCATCCATGGCAGCTCCGCAGCAGTACTGGGGCGGTAATTCAACGAGCGAAACCACTCCATCACACGACCGCGACGGATCGGGAGGATGCCGCTGCGGCCCGGAATCGCGACGCGCACCTCGGCCGTGCCCAGCCGTGCCATCACCTGACGAAATTCCTCTCTGAGGTTCGGGAATGCGGCATTGCACGCAGACTCGGCTACGCACGCTTCGAGAGTACTGTCGAGGGCAACCTGCGCCGACTTCGCCATGGTGAGCGGTGTTATGACGTCGATCGGTACGACGCTGCCGAGATACGCCGTCCGCACACTTTGCGGATAGTCGCGCATCAAGACCTGGGCAGCCCGCGTTCCGTATGAGCCGCCGAAAATGTTCATCGTTCCGTAGCCCAGGGCGCGTCGCACCTGCTCGAGGTCGTTCGCAAAATGCGTATAGGTGTATTGCGTCAGATCGGCGCGTCCGCTCAACTGTTGTTCGCAGCGTTTCACAGCAGCCGGCGGAAAGAGATCGCGTAGGCTCGCCGCCGGATCGTCCGCTGCGTAGAGGTCACAGCGGAGCGTGTTCGATCGGCCGGTCCCCCGCTGGTCGACCAGCAAGATGTCATGGTCGCGACGTAGCGGCGCGAACTGTTCCGCGAAGTATGCGGCCGCGCTGATCGCCTCTTCTCCGGGGCCGCCCATCAACGGAACGAGCGGATCGGCCTGCGCCTCCCGGGTGGCGGGAATCACGGCCAAGCCAATCCGCACTCGACGGCCGCCTGGCTTATTTGGGTTCTCGGATACATCGAGCGCGCCGCACCGCGCGGTCTCGGTCAAGCCCGGAAGCTGGCATGGCGTAAGCACGATAGAGCTTGCCGCCCGCTGCGGCGGATTCTCAGCTGCCGCCCGGCTCGCGATGCAGACGCATTGAAGCGCTACAACCGTCGCGAGCAGCAGACGCAGCGGAAATCGCGTAGCCGGGCGATGGTCGTCTCGTATTTCGATCACGTTTCTCGCTGATCAGACGCGCGGTTCCTCGCGCTGCCGCGACAACCGCCAGAGTCCACCGACAACGAAGAGGGTGACCACAAAATCATATACGCAGAATCCGCCCACCCGGTAGAAGGGCATGTAGTGCCACAGGCCGGTTGGTTCGATAACCAATTGTTCCAGCGAAACCCAAGCCTCCAGGAACGCAATGCCGACTGCCACTTTGGCAATCATCGGCAACTGCCCGAATGTTACCGTTCCCATCTGCAACCTCCTCATCGAAGTAAGGTCATGCGCCCGTCTGGCGCCGGACACCGCGACACTTCAGCCGCCTGTCGAGTCGCTCGCCTCGCGGCGGAACTTTCAGGCGCCGAGCATACGAGTTAAAGTGCGCTTTAAGTCAACCTCCAGCACTTACTCGGGTAGGTCGAAAGTCATGTCGAGCATGTCCATTGGGCAGGTCGCGCAAACTTGCGGGCTGGCGCCTTCCGCGATCCGCTACTATGAGAAGGCCGGCCTGCTTCCCAAGCCGATCCGGGTCAGTCGTCAGCGGCGGTACGGCGCTGAAGTGATCGGACGATTGCGCCTGCTCCAGATTGCCCGCGAGGCAGGCTTTACCATTGCGGAGACTCGCACGTTCGTGGCGGGATTTTCCGCGACCACGCCGCCAGCGATTCGCTGGCGAACGCTTGCCGAACGTAAGCTGGAGGAGATCGAAGCGCAGCTAAGGCAACTGGAGCGCATGAAGGTCCTGCTGGAATCAGGCTTTCGCTGCCAGTGTCTGAGCATCGACGATTGCGCTCGGATTATTGCTACGGCGCCGCCTTCCTCCCGGAGCAAGGGTCGAGCAGTTACGCCCGCGGCGGGAATCTGACCGACATCCGCTCGGCGTCTTGCTTGAGGCAAATCCGACTGCCGTATTCGTCCGGCAACATTTCAACCGGGGGACAAGCAAATGGAACCGAATCCACACATTCTGAAGCATCACCACATCACTCTGAATGTCGGCACGGCTCAGGACGACTACGATTTTCACACCAAAGTACTCGGATTGAAGAGTGTGAAGAAGACGGCGCTCTATGACGGAGACGAGCCGGTCTATCACCTCTACTACGGCAATGATCTCGGCGACGAAAGCACGCTGATCACCTGCTTTCCGATGCGACAGTCCGGTCGCAAGGCGCGCCCCGGCACGGGCCAGATCAAGACGCTCGCTCTGTCCGTACCACGATCCTCGCTCAAGTTCTGGCAACAGCACCTGAAAAAGTACGGCGTAACTACGCTCGATGACGAGCGATTCGGCGAGCGGATGCTGCGGTTCAATCACCCTTGCGGAATCGAATATGCCTTTGTCGGCGTTGACGATGACAGTCGAAAGCCCTACTCGAATGGCGTGGTTCCCTCGGAGTGCGGCATTCGCGGCACCCACGGCATCACGGTGTCGGTGCGCGACTCGGAGAACTCCGAAGAATTCATTCAGGACGGCTGGAGCGGAAAGAATCGGCGCACCGATGGCGCGGCGATTCGCTATGAGGTCGGCAAGGGCGGCACGGGCACGATCGTTGATTTCCTAAAGGAGCCGACTGTTCCCCAGGGTTCCTGGGCCTATGGCGAAGGAACGGTCCATCACTGCGCCTTCAAGGTCGCGACGCTCGACATCCAGAGCAACGTCAAGTTCCGACTGGAAGGACTGGGCTATACCGATACGTCGGATCGGAAGGATCGCGGGTACTTCGACTCGATCTACGTACGCACGCCGGCTGGCGCGCTGTTCGAAGCGTGCGTCTCCAAGGCCGAGGGATTTCTCGTCGACGAGTGCTACGAGGATCTCGGCAAGAGCCTGCAGATTCCGCCCCCATTCCGCGACCGCGAGAAGAGTATTGCGTCGTACCTTGAGCCGCTGAAGTACTAAGGCACTTTGGCAGCCAATCTGCATCAGTCGGTGGCACCGGTATGGCGTGCCGGTTGGACTCGCGCGTGATTGAAGTAACCTGATCGAATGCGAGCGAACGCAGAACAAGGCGCCCTCAAATTTTCAATCGCCCTGACGGTGTTCCTGGGCGTGCTCGGTGTGGCAAGCGGACTCGTCACTGGTTCGCAAGCCATCATCTTCGATGGCATGTACAGCTTCGTCGACGTCGTGCCCACGGTCGTGTCGCTGCTGGTGGTGAAACTGATCGCTCGAGGAACGACTCATCGCTTCCAGTATGGATTCTGGCATCTTGAACCGCTGGTGGCCGTTCTCCGCGACAGCGTCCTGACAGTGGCCTGCATCTATGCCGCGATCAATGCCGTGAAAGCGCTGACCGGCGGCGGTCACGATGTGGAGTACGGCCGGGCCGCGTTGTGGGCCGGCATTCTCTGCGTCATCGGAATTGCAATGACCCTGTTTCTGGGTCGACGCGCCAAGGCACTTCAGTCCCCGATGCTCGAGCTCGATGCACGGAGCTGGATGGTGAGCGCATTCCTCAGCCTGGCGCTCTTGATCGGGTTTGCCATGGCCACCGCGCTTGCAGGCACGCCATTGCAAGGCTGGATCCCGTATCTGGATGCAGTCGCGCTGCTCAGCATGGCGCTCGTCATGTTGCCCATGCCGCTGATTGGTTTGTGGCGCTCCATGAGCGACGTACTCCAGGTGGCCCCGAATGAGCTCGACACGCGAGTCCACGCTGTCATGGACAGCGTCGTGAAGGAACGCCAGTTTCTCGACTATTCGAGCTACATCGCGCAGGCGGGTCGCGGGAGATTCGTCGAGATTCACGTATTGGTGTCTGCGGAATCTCGAATTGACATCGCCACGGCAGATGCGATCCGGAGCGAAGTTTCACAGCGCCTCAATGCAGGCGCGCCGACCTTCTGGCTCACGATCGATTTCACCGCGGACCGGCGATGGCTGTGAATGTCCTCAGGATCAAAGCAAGCGGAGTAAAGCGCATGACTAACTTCAAGAGTGTTGCCAGCGTTATTGCTGTCGCAACTGTCTTCATGCTGCAGGGTTGCTACACCACCCCAGCGCCCGTCCCAGCCCCACGGTCCATGCAAGAGAGATTCGAGGCGTCATGGCAGGCGGCCCGTGGCGCGGCATCCGACGTCGGCGTCCGCGTCGCCTCCGAAGACCGCGCGAGCGGGACCATCCGCGGCGCGCAGGGATCGTCCAGCGTTGTGATTACGGTCGTACCGCAGGCCGACCAAACGATCCAGGTCGGATTCTCAGTGACCGGAGGAACATCCGCCCAGGACGCGAACCTGCGGGAGCGCCTGACGAGCGCCTATCAGGGGCGCATGGGGCGTTGAGCGGGTGCCGCGAAATCTTGGTCGGGGTGACAGGATTTGAACCTGCGACCTATACGTCCCGAATTCTACTCCGCACCTTCCGTCGAAGTCCGCAGAAGTGCGTGAAACTCTACAAAACTAGGCGTTTCATGCGACTGGTTGTCCGCGGCCGTTCGTGCAAAATCACCGCGAGCCACGCATAATTGACACCCCAGCTGACACCCCAGAACCGTTCGGTGGAACCCCAGGATCGGTAAGTAGGAATGAAGAGGTTGACCGACACTGCAATCCGCGCGGTACTCGCGACGCCCCGAACTCGGCGCCGTGATCTCGCCGATGGAGCCGTGGCGGGGCTGGCTCTTCGTATCGGCAGGACGAGAGGCGCCACGTGGTCGCTCCTCTTTCGCGTCGTTGGCGAAGGCGGTGTGACCGATCGCGGCCACGCCTTGAAGGGTGGCAAGCATCGAATCTCGCTGGGGTGCTATCCCGAGGTCTCGCTCGAGTCGGCGCGTGCCAGAGCCAGCAAGTATCTTGACCGCGCGAAGAAGGGCGAATGCCCGACAGGGGAATTGGAGAGAGCCGCGACCGCGGGCGGCCTCACGGTCAAGGCGCTCGCGGAGACGTTTCTGGAGGACTACGTGCGCATGAAGGAGCTGCGCGCCTTCATCAAATACGAGGGCGCATTGCGCGTTCATGTGGTGCCCGCGCTCGGCACCGTGTTGGCCGATGTGGTAAGCCGCGAGCAGATCCGCGGGCTCGTCAAGAAGGCGATGGTGCGCGTGTCACGTGGCCAGGGACCCAGGGACCGTCCTCGCGGAGGGAAGGAAGCGGCGCGAAGTGCGCTCGGCGTACTGCGCAAGATGATCAACTGGGGTATCCGCGAGAAGCTCCTGAAGCGCACCGACAATCCTGCCACGGGCATGGAAGACAACCTGCCGAAAAAGAAGCAGAGGGACCGCGTGCTCTCCCTTGAGGAGGCGCAGATCGTCTGGCGCGCGGCCGAGACGCTCGGCTACCCGTTTGGGCCGGCCTACCAACTGATCCTGCTGACGGGATGCCGCCCGGGTGAGTGGTCCACTTGCATCCGCCCGTATGTGGATTTGAAGACCGCATTGCTCGTGCTTCCGGCAAATGCCTACAAGAGCGACCATGTCCATGTCGTTCCGTTGGTGCCGCAGGCGGTAGAGATCTTGGATCGCGTATTCCGCAACCATCGCGGCGAGAGCGGCGAGCACATTTTGAGCGGCACGGACGGCAAGAAGCGCCTGTCGGGCTGGACCAAAGCCCACGCCCGGATGATGCGTGCGATTTGCGCAGTGGGCGGCGAGCGCACCCTCGTGCCGTGGACGCCGCACGATCTACGCCGCACAGTCGCCACGCGCATTGCCGAGCAACTCGGCGTGGGTCGCGAGCAGTTGATCAAGCGCGTGCTCGGACATTCGGACGGATGTGTCACGGCCATCTACAACCGCTACGGCTACGTGCGGGAAATGCGCGCCGTGCTCGAGCATTGGGCCACTGATCTCACCGCCGAGGAATCGAAGATCGCGAGTCTTCGACGCAGATCCGTCGAGTCCTCGCCAACCTCCGAACTCGCCACGCCCGCAGAGGAAGCTGCCTGACCGACGCGCACCGTCACATGGTGGAAAGCGGTGGGCTGGCCTCGACGCGCCGTGCGAGCCACGTCTGCACGTCCTCTTCGATCCAGGCGACGGAATGGGCCGTGAGCTTCACGCGCATGGGGAAGGTTCCCTCGGCCTGGAGTTCGTAGATCTTCGTCTTGCCCAAGCCGGTGACGGCAATGACCTGAGCGAGGCGCAGCATGCGGATCGGTCCAGTGCGTGGCGAGGCACGATCACGGCGCGACTTGTCGAAATGTCTCGCGCCGCCGGACGTCGCCAGAGCAGCCTCGCCTTGCCTCGCGAGCGGCTTTTCAGGGTTGTTGGAAAAACGAGCGGCGGCGGAGATGCCTGCCAGCTGCGATCGGAATGACTCGCTGCTCATGGATATGTGCGCTCATGCTTGTGGTTCCGGTCGTTTAGGGGCGAGTTGTCACTGAGTACGAATCATTCCCGGGCTGGGCAAGGAAGTCAGCGCGCGATTTCGGTGTGATTTTCCCCGAAACAGACGGTCCTCTGCCGCAGCAGATCAGCATCAAGTCTTCTGCCCAAGTATTGGCGGCCGGGCCATCGAAACTCGGTCACGGGGCGAGAACGTGAACTACGCTTTTTCCCCGCCGGGTCGTGAGGGAGCTTGAGATGAAGTTGACTATCCCAGTTTTGTTGCGACTCGTAGCTCTGGTCGTGGTGGCTACGGGCAGCAGATGTTTCTGAGCTGGTCTCAGGTCGAAGAGAATCTCGCGCCCCCTTAATTGCCTTCTGCTCGGTCAACAAGCATTTTTGTCTCCACAACTCATCCGTAATACCCGCAGGAGCTGACTCGGGGTTTTCCCGAATCTGTTGTAGAGAGCGTTCCCGCACTTTCGTCCCTTGTCATGCGCGGAGCATACAAGAACGGCTCTTGGCGCTTGTATGAGAGCCATTTCTGCACGAAATACCCTCATTAAGGTCTCGACAAATGCCGTGATGCTGCAAATCACGCAGGAGCCGTACTTGGTGCGGTGCTCGCTATCGCGCCAGAGCGCTGGATTCGCCGCGCGGTTTGTCGTAACTAGGCGCCGCGATGTCTGCTCAGTCCCCACATCATTCTGTATGCGGAGTCGCGCGACTTCGACGCCTCGGGCGGCAGCATCTAGTTTCTTTCGTAGGACTCGATTCGAGGTTTCCGTACCGCTGAGCAATGTCATTTGACCAGCAGCGAAGAGCGAGGCCCTGCGCCTCAACAAAAGGGGATTTTCATGGACAAGAAGAACTCTGCCATCCAGCTCGTTGTCTGTCTCCTCACTGTCTTCGTTACTTCGACCACGTTCGCTGCGGCCGGTCGAACGGTCGGCAAAGCGAGCGTCAGTTCGTCAGGGTCGGCCCAATACACGATTCCGCTGTGGGTGCCACCCGGCACCAATAGACTGACGCCCACCTTGGCGCTGCGTTACAGCAGTGGCACCGAGAACGGCGTCCTAGGCATCGGTTGGTCGATTGACGGACTCTCGGCCATTGCCCGTTGCAACAAGACGATCGCTCAGGACCTGACTACCAACGCTCCGATTCTCGACGTATCGGATGGTTACTGCCTCGATGGGAATCGCCTGCGATTGACAGGCGGCACCTACGGTACGGCTGGATCAACGTATCAAACCGAGATCGAAACCTTTTCAAAGGTCACTGCGCAAAGCGCTGCGGGCAACGGCCCCGCTTGGTGGGAGGTAAAGCGCAAGGATGGGCTGATCTACGAGTACGGCAACACCACCAACTCGCGAATCGAAACGGTCAAC
This sequence comes from Steroidobacteraceae bacterium, assembly GCA_035644435.1. Taxonomy (GTDB): domain Bacteria; phylum Pseudomonadota; class Gammaproteobacteria; order Steroidobacterales; family Steroidobacteraceae; genus DATBVX01. The sequence continues at coordinate 47,448 of DASQOO010000202.1, forward strand.
TCTCCCACAGCACGCCTCTGGGCTCTCAACCGCATCGGGGACCGCAGCGGCAACTACATCGACATCGAGTATTACGAAGACACGACTAACGGAAGCTTCCGGCCGAAGGAGATTCGCTACACGGGTAACGCGACACTGGGATTCTCACCAGACAGCAAGGTCGTCTTCGTCTACGAGACGGTCACTCGTCCTGATCCGATTTACAAGTACCGCTTTGGAATCAACGGTACTTCGATCGAAGGACAGATCAACGAGTTCCTGCGGCTCGATCGCATCGATGTGATCGACATCAATAGTTCAACCACGGTGCGAACCTACGAGCTGACGTATGAGGCGAGTGGTGGCGCCGGTGGTCGTTCACGCCTGAGTTCGATACAGGAGTGCAATGCCGCGGATTGTCTCGCGGCAACGACCTTGCAGTGGATCAATGGGACGCCGAGCTGGTCGAGCACGGAAGTCTCCGCTGCATCGGCCGTTCCCTCGGGCGCGGTCTCGCTGATCGGGGACATCAACGGCGATGGTCGTGATGACATCGTGTTCTCTTCGAGCGCGACCTCGGGTGGCAGCACGTGGCGGTACATGTTGGGTACTGCAACGGGCTTCGGTGCCGAGGTCAATACCGCAATCACCAACTGGAATCAGGCGGACGCCCAGGCCCTCGAGTGGAATGGCGATGGAATGATGGATGTGATCGTGCCCTGCAATGGCACGGGCGTCTGGTGCGTTCTGCGGGCGAATGGATCCGGGTTCACCAACGTCACCACAACTACCCCTTCAACCGGATCCTCCGGCGGCCAGGCACTTTTCACCGACATCGACGGAGACGGTCGAGACGATCTCGTCCGAATCATGAACAGCGGGCAACTCGGCCTACGCCTTGGAACGGGAGCTGGGTTCGCGCCCACAGAGACGGTCGCGTACACGATCACGGAACCGCAAACCTCCTGGGATGGCAATTTCTCGGACATCAACTCGCGCCGAAGCCGGGTTCGCCGTTGGGATTTCAACGGCGATGGTCGCGGCGACTTCATGCTACGTACGAAGTATGTGGACATGGAACCGGGCGCACCACCGGTCACGATTCGCATGCGCAGTATTTTTCTAGGTGCAAGCACCGCAATTGTCGCGGGAGAGGGAACGGGTGGAGTCGCCATCTCCGCTGCTGTGGCCGGCGATTTCAACGGCGATGGACTCACCGACATTGCCTACGTCCTCTCCAGCAGCGTCACCGTCAACATGGCGCAAGGCTCATCCGTGAGCAACACCGTGAGTGGTCCGTCGCTCTCGGGCTACAACTCCGGATCACTCATCGTGCTCGATTATGACGGCGATGGTCTGGATGACTTCTTGGTGCAGAAGACCTCGCCCGCGACTTGGTGGGTGTCACGCTCGACCGGTAATGGATTCACTCCGCTCACGGATACCAGTCTAGGGGGAACCACGTTCACTCGGGTCGCGGACGTCAACGGCGATGGACTTCAAGACCTGGTTCGCATCGACACGGCCAGCGGCAATGTCCCGAAAAGTCGCCTGCACAACGGCGTGTACCCGGATCTCCTCGACCGCGCGACCGACGGTTTTGGAATGTATGCGGACTTCAACTACAGCTCGCTCACGGCTGGCAGCCCCACATACACCAAGGGCTCGGGCGCGACCTATCCCACGATCGAATATCAGGCACCGATGTATGTAGTTTCAAACTACACCGCCACTGCCGGCAACCTCGGCACGTACACGATGACTTACACCTATCAACAAGCTCGCCAACATCTGCAAGGGCGAGGATTTCTCGGGTTCAGCAAGCGCACCGAGACTGACGGCCGCAACTACGTTCGATCCGAAACGACCTACCTACAGGATCCAGCGGAGTATCAAGCCATCGGGGCGCCGAGTCTGCTGCAGGTCAGGCAGAACTCTGGGGAACTGATCTTGGAGGTTGCCAGCACTTGGAACAAAGTGACCTACAGCTCTGGGACGAGTGCGCGACGGTTTCCCTACATCAGCAGTCAGGTGGTCAAGCGCTACGAGGTGGGCAACTTCTACAACGGCAGCCTCGTCTCGACCGCAACGACCAGCAACACGATTGATTCCACGAGCGGCACGGTTTACGACTCGACAACCGCGACTGTTGAAGCCGCGACGGCGCACGGACTTCAGCCCTCCGCCTCGTACACTGCTCGGATCTATCACCCGCAGGCGAATCTTCTCAACGACACGGTGAACTGGTGCCTCGGCCGGCCGGGGCAAACTCAATTCATCAATGTACACAACCAGTCCGGTGGAACACAGATCACGCGCACCGTGAACCGTACCTGGGATGGGCTCTATTGCCGCGAAACGCAGGAAGTGATCGAGCCCAGCGATCCGCAATGGCGCGTGACTACCGACATCACGTATGACGATGGATCAGGCGAGACCGATCCGGACATCGGCAATATCACGAAATTGACCGTCACCGGCGTGGGAATGACCCCCCGAACGACCAGCGCGAGTTGGGGGGCCGATGGCAGGTTCCTCACCTCTGTCACGAATGCGCTGATGCAGACGGCCACCTACGCTTGGGATCAGGCAGTGGGGACACTCATCAGCATTACGGACCCCAATTCACTCGCAACATCTTGGGAGTACGACGCCTTCGGTCGTCGAACGAAGGAGACGCGCGCAGACGGCACGATCACGACGTACGACGAGCGCCCGTGCGACTTCTGCGGGGTCGCGAAGCGGCATCTCGTCGAGCAAGTGGGTACATCGAACAACGCCTTTGAAAATCAGGTCAACGAGTATTACTTTGATGCGTTCAACCGCCCAGTGGGAGAGCATCGGGCGACGCTCGATGGTGTGTCGGTGACCCAGCGCGACTACGATTTCTTCGGCAGGGTGACAAACGAGTACTTTCCCGGCCTCGTTTACGGGTCCACCACTTTCAACTACGACCTGCTTAACCGCGTCATACAAACCTCACGACCGACATCTGATTCAGATGCGACGCCGGTGATTACCAGCGCGATCTACGAGGGACTTACGACTCGCAGTCTTAATGAGCTGGGCAGAGAGTCGGTTCGCGTCGCGAATGTCGCCGGCGGGATGATCCGCTCGACCGATCCCTGGGGCTATTACCAGAGCTTCGAGTTCGACGCCTTCGGAAATCTGGTCCGCGTAACCGATAGCGATACCAACACACTGCAATCGACTACTTACAACGTTCGGGGCATGCCCACGGTTCAGTCGGACATGGACATGGGGAGCAACTGGACTTTCTTGCCGAACGCCCTTGGGGAAGTCGAGAAGATCCGCGACGCCAACACGTTGGCTCCGAATTGGACCACGATCATCGGTTACGACGCGCTCGGGCGCATGACGAGCCGGCAGGATGTGGCGGAGGGCGTAACGTCGACGTTTAGGTGGGGAGTTCTCAGCGACAACTCGCCAAGCCACAAGTACGTTGGACACCTGAAGTCGATCTCGATGACGAGTGGGTACTCGGAGACATATACGCTTGACGACCTCGCACGCCCACAGAATACCCAAATCGTTTCCGACGCAACCTACAACTTCGATTACACATACAACACGGAGGGCCAACTCGACACCCTTACCTACCCGACGAGCACTTCGAGCTATCGGCTGAAGCTTCAGTACGAATACCGGTACAGGCTTTTGTTGCAAGTGTCGAATTTCAGCCCGGCGTACCCGTCCTTCTGGAAGTCCATGGCCACCGATGACGCCGGGAACTACATCCACGAGAGGCTCGGAGACCTTCTGGACACGACCCGCGGCATCGATCGGGTCACAGGATTGGTCGACTCGATCAACAGCGCTACTGACTGGCAAAACCCGTACCAGGACATTGCCTATACCTGGGATAAGGTTGGCAATCTCACTCAGCGGCAGGACTTGCGTCAAAATCTGACAGAGAGGTTCGTCTACGACGAGTTGAATCGGCTGGACTATTCGACGTTTAACGGGACGCCGAACCTGGATCTCGCATACGACGACCTCGGGAACATCATCTCGAAGACCAGCGCGACCGATCCGAGCATCAATGTGGGGTCATACACCTACCACGCGGCCAAGAAGCACGCAGTGACGCTGGCCGGTGGCTA